>NZ_DAISZC010000075.1:7195-9774 GCF_036824975.1 Tepidimonas sp. | reverse complement strand
TTCGCTCACGCAGCAAGGCCAACGTGGTGCAGTCCCGCGCGTTTTCGGAGCGGCTGGAGGAGGCAGTCGCGCGCTACCACGCCAATGCCATCACCACCGCCGAGGTGCTGCAGACACTGATCGAACTGGCGCGTGATGTGCGCGCGGCGCGCAGCCGTGGGGAGGAAGAAGGCCTGTCCGATGACGAGGTGGCTTTCTATGATGCCCTGGCGGAAAACGAATCGGCCGTGCAGGTGATGGGCGACGCCAAGCTGCGGGTGATCGCCCATGAACTGCTCATACGGCTGCGCGAGAACGTGACCGTGGACTGGGCGCACCGCGAGTCCGCCCGGGCCCGGCTGCGGGTGCTGGTCAAGCGCATCCTGCGCAAGCACGGCTACCCACCGGATTTGGAGAGTGCCGCCGTACAAACCGTGCTGGCGCAAGCCGAGGCCCTGTCGGCCTTGTGGGCTGGCGCCCTTGCCGCCTGACCCATGACCGACTCATAAACCACACTCGCGTCCTGACCCAGCAACAGCATGGGGCAGGCCACCCTAGCGATAGGCCCAGACCACTGCGGGCGGCTAGGGCATACCCCGCGCCTGACCTGCCATCCCTTTGAGGCCCTTGGGCAACGGAAAGCGCATGGTCTCCACCGGCCCAGCCATACGACGCACGGCGGTCGCGCCCAGCCCCTTGAGGCGCTGCACCACGCCCTGCACCAGGGCCTCAGGGGCCGAGGCACCCGCCGTCACGCCCACGCGCGGCGCCTGGGCAAACCACTCGTCGCGCAGCTGCGAGGCGTCTTCCACCATGTAGGCGGGCACGCCCAGGCGCTCGGCCAGCTCGCGCAGCCGGTTGGTGTTGGAGCTGCTGGGGCTGCCCACGACGACAACCACGTCCACCTGCCGCGCCAGTGCCTTGACCGCATCTTGCCGGTTTTGTGTGGCGTAGCAAATGTCTTGCTGCTTCGGTTCACGCAACCCGGGAAAGCGGGCACGCAGCGCGGCCAAAATCTCGGCTGTGTCGTCTACGCTGAGCGTGGTTTGGGTCACGACGGCCAGCCGCTCAGTCTGCGACGGCCGCACATGTGCGACGTCGTCAAGCGTCTGCACCAGATGAATGCCGTCGTCCACCTGGCCCATCGTGCCCTCGACCTCGGGGTGACCCGCGTGGCCGATCAGGATGAACTCATAGCCCTCGCGGCGCAGTTTGGCCACCTCGACATGCACCTTGGTCACCAGCGGGCAGGTGGCATCGAAGATGCGAAAGCCGCGCCGCTGGGCTTCTTGCTGCACGGCGCGGCTGACCCCGTGGGCGCTGAACACCAGCACCGCCCCCGGCGGCACCTCGGCCAGATCTTCGACGAATACCGCACCGCGCGCGCGCAGGCCCTCGACAACATGGCGGTTGTGCACGATCTCGTGCCGGACATAGACCGGCGTGCCAAACTTGGCCAGCGCGCGCTCGACGATCTCGATGGCGCGATCCACGCCCGCGCAGAAGCCGCGCGGCTCGGCCAGTAGCACCTCCCGAACGGCAGCAGCAGTCATCACAGGATCCCGATGATGTGGACGTCAAACCGCACGGGCTGACCGGCCAGCGGGTGGTTGAAGTCAAACAGCACGGCGCCGTCGGCGCGCACCTCGCGCACCACGCCCGCATAATGCCCCTGCCCGTCGGGGGTGGGAAACTGCACCACGTCACCCACCGCATAGCCCTGCGGCGGCGCCCCCAACTCATCCAACAAGCGGCGCGCCACCCACTGCAGCAGCTCGGCCCGGCGCGGCCCAAAGGCTTCCCCCTCGGGCAGATCAAACGCGGCGCAGGCCCCCTCGGCCAGACCCAGCAGGCGCTGCTCCAGCGCGGGCGACAGTTCGCCCGTGCCCAGCGACAGCGTGGCCGGTTGCGCGGCGAAGGTGTCGATGAACGGCGTACCGTCGGCGGCGCACAGGCGGTAGTGCAGGGTCAGAAACGATCCGGGTTCGACGACGGGCATGGCACGGCGACCGCGCAGCGGCCTTGGATGAAAATTAGGATTGTAGAAAAACCCGTTACTGCAGGGAGATGACCATGGTGCGCGAATTGCCACCCGAGGCCCGACCGCGCGAGAAGCTGCTGGCGCGCGGCCCCCAAGCCTTGGCCGACGCCGAGCTGCTGGCGCTGCTGCTGCGCACCGGCACCGCCGAGCAGCCCGTTCTGGCACTGGCCCAGAGCCTGCTGCAACGCTTCGGTGGCTTGAGCGGCCTGCTGCAGGCCACGCCGGCGGCGCTGGCCCCGGTCAAGGGCCTGGGGCCAGCCAAGCGAGCCGAGCTGCTGGCCGTCACCGAGATGGTGCGCCGCGCGCTGGCCGAGCGGCTGCGCGAGCGCCCAGTGCTCGATTCGCCGCAGGCGGTGGCCGATGTGCTGCGCTTGCAGATCGCGCACCGCCCGCACGAAGTGTTTGCCGTGCTGTTTCTGGACAACCAGCACCGTCTGATCGCTCTGGAGGAACTGTTTCGTGGCACGCTGGACCAGACGAGCGTCTACCCGCGCGAGGTGGCGCTGCGCGCCCTGCATCACCACGCGGCTGCGGTCATCCTGGCGCACAACCACCCCAG
>NZ_DAISZC010000075.1:0-7095 GCF_036824975.1 Tepidimonas sp. | reverse complement strand
CCAGCGCCACGCCGACGAACGGTCCGTGATGCAAGCCGCCCTCAGCGATGAGTTTGACGTCGAAACCCTGCTGCACACCGACGAGCACCTGAGCTACCGCCGCCCCGGCCTGGGGCCGGACATGGTGCGCCGCCTGCGCCGGGGCGATTGGACCATTCAAGCCGAACTCGACCTGCACGGCCTGCGCACCGATGAAGCGCGCACCCAGCTGGCCGTATTTATTCGCGAGGCGCACAAGCAGGGGCTGCGCTGCGTGCGGATCGTACATGGCAAGGGGCTAGGCTCACCCGGCAAAACCCCGGTGCTCAAAGGCCGCGTGCACAGCTGGCTGGTGCAGAAAAGCGAGGTGCTGGCGTTCGTGCAGGCTCGCCCGGCCGACGGGGGTGCGGGCGCCCTCATCGTGCTGCTGCGCGCAGCCACCCACCACCGGGCGTAATCGGCCACCGACACGCAGCGGCTGGCGACGCGATCGTTGCGGCACTGGACGTCGAGCCCGCCCGGTCAGCCGCGCTGTCAGACCGGCATGCGGCGTATCGGGTACGCAGCCAGGCATCAATCAGCCGCCCGGCGCAGGGTCTGCACCACTGGAGCGCGCAACAGCCCCCGCAGCGACCACCAGCCCGCCAGCCACGCCAGCGCCACCCCGGCCAGTGCCCCGGCCAGCGGCACCCAGGGCGACACCTGCCAGTCGAACTCGAACACCCGCCGCGCCAGCGCCCAGCCCACAGCGGCTGCGGCCAGCGCTGCCAGCACCCCCGCCAATGCGCCCACCCCCGCCAGTTCGGCGCGCTGCATGTGCCGCAACAGCGCCGCCGGGGCTCCCAGCGCGCGCAGCACCGCGTATTCGCGTTCGCGCTGAGTGCGCGTGGCCCCCACCGTGGCCAACAGCATCAGCACGCCCGCCGCCACGCTGAAGACAAACAAAAACTCCACCGCTCGAATCACCTGCTCCAGCACGCGCTGTACCTGCGCCACCGCGGCGCTGGTGTCCACGTTGGTCACATTCGGGAAGGCGCGCAACAGCGCGCGGTCAAATCCCGCCTGCTGCGGCGCACGATAGGCGGCGATGTAGGTGTAGGGCACATCATCGCCCAACTGCGCTACGGGGTAGAGGGCGAAGAAGTTGACCCGCATCGACGCCCAATCCACTTTGCGCAAACTAGTGATACGGGACTCACGGGGCACCCCGGCAATGTCGAACGTCAGCCGGTCGCCCAGCCGCAGCCCCAACGTCTGCGCCAGCCCCTCCTCCACGCTGACCGCTGCCGCTTCCTCTGGCAGCCAGCGCCCGGCCATCACCGGGTTGTGTGGGGGCAGTGCGGCGCTGTACGACAGGTTGAACTCGCGCTCCACCAACCGTTGCGCCCGCTCGCCCTCGAACTGCGCCGGGCGCACCGGCTTGCCGTTGATGGCCACCAGGCGACCGCGCACCATCGGGTACCAGTCCAGCCGCTGCACCCCATGCTCGGCCAAAAAGGCGCGAAACGGCTGCGCCTGATCCGGCTGGATGTTGATGACGAAGCGGTTGGGTGCGTCGGGCGGCGTCGCACGACGCCAGCTGTCGATCAGATCGGTGCGCACCAGCACCAGCAGCACCAGGGCCAGCAGCCCCACCGCCAGACTGCACACCTGCACCACCGCATACCCGGGCCGCGCGGTGAGCTGGCGCGTCGCCAGCAGCAGCCAGCGCGGTGCCGACGATTCGGCCACCAGCGCGCGCAGCACCTGCAGCGCCAGCCACGCCACGACGGCGAACACGGCCACCGCCGCTACGAACCCGCCCACCGCGATGGCGCCCAGCGTCAAGTCGCGGCTGGCCACCAGCAGCAGCGCAACGAACCCGCCCGCCCCCGCCAGCCACACCGCCGCCGAGGCCGCGCGCACCCCGCCGACTTCGCGCCGGATCACGCGCAGCGGCGGGGTCTGCGCCAGCTGCAGCACCGGCGGCAACCCGAAGGCGGCCATCAGCGCCAGCCCTACCCCCAGCCCCAGCGCCACCGGCGCCCCACCGGCAGCAGGCAGGCTGGCCTGCAACAAATCGGCCAGCCACCAGACGAACACGAAATGCACCGCAAAGCCCAGCGCCGTCCCCACCAGCGCCGCCACCACGCCCGCCAGTGCGAAGCTGACGGCGTAGCTGCCCGCCATGCGCGCCTGCGACAGCCCCAACACGCGCAGCAGGGCACAGCCATCCAGGTGCCGCAAGGCGTACTGGCGCGCCGCCACCGCCACCGCCACGGCCGCCAGCAACGCGGTCAGCAGCGCCACCAGGCGCAGGAACTGCTCGGCACGCTGCAGCGTCTGCTGCAACTCGGGTCGGCCGCTCTCCACGGTTTCGATGTGCGTGCCGCGCTCGCCGGTTTCGGTCAGACGCGACTGCGCCCAGCGCTCGAACCGGCGCACGGCAGCGGGCTCCCCTGCCACCACCAGCCGGTATTGCAGACGACTGGCAGGCTGCACCAAACCGGTATCTGGCAGATCGTCCAGCGCCATCAGCACGCGTGGCGCAAAGTTCAGAAAGCCCGCCCCGCGGTCCGACTCTAGCGTGACGATACGCGCCAGCTCGAACGCGCGCTCACCCAGCCACAGACGCTGCCCCAGCCGCAGGTCCAACGCCTCCAACAACGCCGCATCCACCCACACCTGACCACGCACTGGCTGACCCGGCCCGGGTTGCCCGAGCCGGTCGGCCGGGTCGGTGCTGGTGCGCAGCTCGCCGCGCAACGGGTATGCGGCCGACACCGCCTTCAGCGACACCAAGCGTGCGTCCCCACCCTCGGCATCGTCGGCGCGTGCCATGGTGGGAAACGTCACATGCTGGGCGACGGCCAGACCGAGGGCGCGCGCCTGTTGCTCGTACTCGGCTGGCAAAGCATGATCGCTGCGCAGCACCACGTCGCCGCCAAGCAGCTGGCGCGCATCGCGCTGCAACCCGGCCTGCAGGCGGTCGGCAAAAAACGCCACCGCGGTCAGCGCCGCCACCGCCAGCACAATGGCCAGCGTCAGCACCGTCAGTTCGCCCGAGCGCCAGTCGCGCCAGAGTGCGCGCACGCCTAGCGCCCAGACGGTGGGCGCAGCGCCGCCGTGCTGAACCGCTGGCAAGATCGAGTCGGCCAGCGGATGCGTTGACACACCAGGAGGAGGGGCAGATATCGTCATGGTCGAGCGCGGTGCCTGCGTCGGGCACTCCCCATCGAATAGAACACTGTGCTCACGGCAGGTTCCACAGCCCATCGAACGCAAGCACGGGGGGCACGCTCGCCCTCTCCGACGTGCCGGCGTGATCTCGGTCGTCAACCGACGTTACGTCTTTTATTTGGTTCCGAAAATCCGGTCACCGGCATCACCCAAACCAGGCACGATGTAGCCGTGATCGTTGAGCCCTCGATCCACGGCTGGAGTGTAGATCGCCACATCGGGGTGGTGACCGTGGAAATTGGCGATACCCTCAGGACAGGCCACCAAACAGACGAAGCAGATCGAGCGCGGATGCAGCCGCTTGAGCAGGTCTACCGCCGCCACCGCCGAGTTGCCCGTGGCCAGCATGGGGTCGAGCACGATCACGTCGCGCTCTTCCATGCCGGACGGCATCTTGAAGTAATACTCAACGGGCTTGAGGGTGGCGGGGTCGCGGTACAGGCCGATGTGGCCGACCCGCGCGCTGGGCAACACCTCCAGCATGCCATCCAGAAAGCCGTTGCCGGCGCGCAGAATCGAAGCCAGCACCGTTTTTTTGCCGTCGATCACCCGGCCGGTGGTCTTCTCCAGCGGCGTCTCGACCTCCACCTCCTGCGTGGGCATATCGCGCGTGACTTCGTACGCCAGCAACGCGCTGAGTTCGTGGATCAGTTGGCGGAAGGTCTTGGTGCTGGTGTCCTTGCGACGCATCAGCGTCAGCTTGTGCTGCACCAGCGGGTGGTCGATGATGTGGACACGTCTTTCGGGGGCCGCACTCATGGCAGCGGAGTATCCCACACCAGCCGCTGCGGATGCGTGTAGCACAGGAAACGGGTGTGGATGGCGCGCCCGATGGCACACAGGCCAACGCGCTCGGCCACCTCCAACCCCATCTGGGTGGTGCCACTGCGCGAGATGACGATGGGGATCCCCATCTGGGCGGCCTTGATGATCATCTCGCTGGTCAGCCGCCCAGTGGTATAGAACACCTTGTCGTCGCCGCGCAGCATATCGCCACCCTGCAGCCACATCCAGCCCGCGATGGTGTCGATGGCGTTGTGGCGCCCCACGTCCTCGACAAACAACAGCAGCTCCTCACCGCGGAAGAGCGCGCAGCCATGCACCGAGCCCGCCTGCTTGTACGTCGAGTCCTGTTCGCGCACGGCACGCAGGATCGCGTAGAGCTGCGACTGGCGCAGCCGCGCCTGCGGCACCAGCGCAATTCCCTCGAGCGCATCCATCAGCGAGCCAAACATGCTGCCCTGTCCGCAACCGGTGGTCACGACGCGCTGCGCAGTGCGCGCTTCCCAATCGGGCAGACCGCTGCGCGTGTGCACGGCGGCGGCACCAACGTCCCAATCGACGGTAACCGACTCGATGTCGTCGAGCGACGACACCAGCCGCTGATTGCGCAGATAGCCCAGCACCAGCCATTCGGGATGCGCCCCCAGCGTCATGAGCGTGACCAGTTCCCGCCTGTCCACGTACACCGTCAGGGGTCGCTCGGCCGGAATGCGGATGTTGCGGCGCTGGCCAAACTCATCGACGACCTCGATGGTTCGGGTCAGCGGCGCGCGCGCCGCACTCAGCCGTGGCAGACGCACTGCCTCGGATGCCACCCCAAATGCCAACGGTTCATTGAGCCACATGCGCCACCCATCCGTTGCGGTGCCGGCCAACTGGGCCTTGCCGAGGTCTCCGACCAAGCCCCCAGTCAGGACTTCTTGGCCGCCGGCCCCGGGACCGGGGCCGCAGCCGCCCCGGGTGGGACGAAGGGACCAGGATCGTTGCACGCCGGCGCATTCGGCGATGGCTTGGCCTGCGGATGGGCTTTGAAATAGTGGGCGGCGGCGCGTTCGGCCGCCCGGCATGTCTGGTAGGCCTCGACCCTGCCCTGATGCGCGGCTTTCGCCTTAGCCAGTTCCGCGGCAGCCTTCTGTTCCTCGGTTAGCTGCGGGGTGGGCAACTTCGCCTGCGCCACACCTCCGCCAACCAACAGCGCCAGTGCCAACGCCCAGATGCGGTTCCGATCCATCGCTGCACCTCCTTGTTCGTCACACCTTCACCGCCGGCGCGTGGGCCGAAGCGGCCGGCGCAGGCGTGCTGCGCTGAGTGGGAATCCGGCCGGCCTTGATGTCCTCGTACCACAGCTCATGGTGCTGACGCGCCCAGATCTCGTCCACGTAGCCGGTCTTCATGGCCTGGTACGCCCCCTCGGTGCCGATCGTGCCCATGTAAATGTGGCCGATGAACAGTGCCATCATCAGCATCGCGGCGCTGGCGTGAATCATGTGCGCCACCTGCATATTGCCACGCACATATGCCAGGTTGGGAATGACCTTGTCCAAAAACAGGCCGGAGCCGACCACGATCAGTCCCAGCAGGAATACGCCGCCCCAGAAGACGATTTTTTCGCCTGCATTGAAGCGATGCGACGGCACTTCGTGCTCACTCAGCAGTCCACCAAAGCGTCTCAACCACGTCCAGTCCTCGCGGCGAGGTAGGTTGTCGCGCACGAACGTCACGATGACCACCAGCAGCGACACTGCAAACAGCGGGCCGACGAAGTTGTGCACATTTTTCAGCGCATACGTCAGCCAGCCGAACAGCGTGGTGCCGATGATGGGGCGCAGGAAGAACTGGCCGAAGGCCAGCACGATGCCCGACACCGCCAGCAGCACGAACGCAACCGCGTTGGTCCAGTGCGCCGCGCGCTCAAAGGCGGTGAAGCGTTCGATCTGGCGTCCGGTGGGCACGCCATGCAGCTTCAACGGGCCATTGACCGCGTAGAAAATCCCCACCGCCACCAGTGCGATGAGCAGCAGCGCCCCGCCGTAGGGCAGGATGACGCGGTTGCGCACCTGCCGCCACGCCTCACCGGCATTCGTCACCGCAGCGCCCGGATACTGCACCGTCGGCTGGATCAGCACGCCGTACTCGGCGTATGGAAAGTTGACCGTGCCCTCGACGCCCTGCCCCACCTGACGCCACATCGGGGCGTTGTTGCCGGGCTGAACTTGGGCACGCGCCGCGTTGTCCTGCTGCGCGTAACCTGGGAGGGAGGCCGCATCGACCAAGGTAGGGGGTTGCGCTGACTGCGCCGCTTGGGGCACCTGCTGGGCCTGTGCCACCGGCCCGGCGAGCAACAGCACCGCCAGCCCCAACGTGCGTCCGAGGGCGGCAACGCGCAAGGCCATCGACACGTTCATGGTGCATCTCCCCGTCGCGTTCACTGGGTTGCCGCCGACGGGCGGCTGTATTCGTTTTGACCGTACTGGGCCCGGACCCGCAGGTGCTGTGCCCAGCTGTTGCGTTCCCCGGCCTGCCAGCCACTGTCGGCAAACGCCGTGCCCACGGTGCCCGTGTAGGCCGGCTGATCGGACTTGATACCCGTGGCGGTCTGCGGTTTTTCGCCACAGCCAGCCAGCGCGGCCACCACCGCCAGCGCCCCCACGCCGAAGCGTCGATGCCAGTACCGGTTCATGTTCATGCTCCCGCTTTCGCTTGGGTGCCGTACGCGGTGCCCCAGCCCCACACCTCGGCACCCTTGCCACGCTGCACGACGCGGCTGCGGAAAATCTCGGCCACCACGTCGCCGTCGCCAGCCAGCAGCGCCTTGGTTGAGCACATCTCGGCGCAGGCAGGTAGCTTGCCCTCGGCCAGCCGGTTGCGCCCGTATTTCTCGAACTCGGCCTGGCTGCCGTTGGGCTCGGGACCGCCAGCGCAGAACGTGCACTTGTCCATCTTGCCGCGCACACCGAACGTGCCCTGACCGGGGAACTGCGGCGCGCCGAACGGGCAAGCGTAGCTACAGTAGCCGCAGCCGATGCAGACGTCCTTGTCGTGCAGCACCACGCCTTCCTCGGTACGGTATTAATTCGGCCACGAAATATCGTACGAATCAAGCGCCATATTTGA
>NZ_DAISZC010000074.1:0-9791 GCF_036824975.1 Tepidimonas sp. | reverse complement strand
CTAGAGATCGTCTCGGTACGAGAAGCGCGTGACGCCTTGCTCGATGACGGGGCCGTCGACCCCTATCTCGGTGACCGGGTGGCTGGTGGCGCCGATCAGCTTCTCCCCATGCTTGAAGGCCTGCTCATAAGGCTAGGGCAACCATGAAAGGCTGCGCGGGCGATGCTGTCGGCCGGGCGACGCGCATCAGGGCTCCACAGGCGGAGGCAACCCGGCCAGTCGGGCCACCTCGGCGCGTAAGGCGCTGGCCCAGGTGCGCCGATCACGGCCGTCGGCGCGTTGCGCCGATCCCCAGTGCAGGCAGGCCACCACATCATGGGCCGTGGCCACGCGCCACAGCGACGCCAGCAACGTCATGTCCCCGACGTAAATCACCGCATCGTGCCGCACCAAAGCCTCGGGCAGTGCGGTTACAGGCCGATACGCCAGGCCCACCGGCTGCACCGGCACATCGGTGGCCAGTGCCGCCTGCAACAGGTTGGCGTGAAAGGGCAGGACCGTGTGCCCATCGCTGGTGGTGCCTTCGGGGAAGAGCGCCACCACGTCCCCGGCGCGCAAGCGTTCGACCACGCGGTGCACCACGCGCAGGGCATCGCGCTTGCGCTCGCGCTCGATAAACAAGGTCCCCGCCCCCGCCACCAGGCGCCCCAGTACGGGCCAGTGGTGCACTTCGGCCTTGGCCACGAAACGACACGGGCATGCCGCAAGGATGACCAGAACGTCCAGCCACGAGATGTGGTTGGACACGATGAGGCGCGGCCCGTCGGCAGGGGGCTGGCCGCGCACGTTCAGCTGCACACCCAGGATAGCCAGCCCCCGCGCCGACCAGCGCTGGATGCGGCGCGCGCGGGTCGCCGCGTCCCAGTGCGGAAAGCGCCACGCCACGGTGGCCATACCGGCCAGCACGTGCGCCGCCAGGCGCAGCAGGCGCCAGAGAGCGCGCAGCTCGCGTACCGTCACCGCCACGGCACGGCTGGGGTCATGCCGCCGCCTCGAAGGCCACGTGACCGCCGACCAGCGTCAGGCGCACGCGGCCCGGCAAGGCATGGCCATCGAACGGCGTGTGCCGACCCTGGCTGCGCAGATGCGCCGACTCGACACGCCAAGTCTCGGCCGGGTCGAACACGCACACGTCGGCTACGCCCCCCACCGCCAGCCGACCCACGCTGGCCTGCAACGTGCCCAGCCGCGGCCCGAGAACGGCCGCCGGCGCCGCTGTGAGCACCTGCGCCCAGCGCAGCGGCGACACGCCGTCTTGCTGCGCCCATTTCAGCGCCGCCGCAGCCAGCAGCTCCACCGCAGTGGCGCCGGGCTCGGCCTCGGCAAACGGCAGTGCCTTGGCATCGGCCGACACCGGCGTGTGGTCCGAGACGACGGCGTCGAGGGTACCGTCGGCCAGGGCCGCCCGCAGCGCGTCACGGTCGCGCTGCTGGCGCACCGGCGGCTGCAGGCGCAGCCGGGTGTCGAAATAGCCCACATCGACGTCGGTGAGCATCAGGTGGTGGATGCTGACGTCGGCGGTCACGGGCAGCCCATCGGCCTTGGCCTGCCGCAGCAGCTGCACGCCCTGTGCCGTACTCAAGCGGCACAGGTGCAGCCGCATCGGCGGCGTCGCCGACGGCGTGGGGCCACACACGGCGCGCAGCAGCTCCAGCATCGTATGCAGCGCAATCACCTCAGCCGCTGCGGGCACACCCGACAGGCCCAGCCGTGTGGCCAGCGGACCGCTGGCCATAACCCCCTGCCCCAGCCACGGGTCGGACGGGCGCAGCCACAGCGTGTAGCCAAACGTGGCCGCGTACTGGAAGGCACGCTGCAGCACCTGGGTGTTGATAATCGGCCGCTCGGCCTGGCCAAAACCGACACAGCCGCGCTCGGTCAGCTGCACCATCTCGGCCAGCACCTCGCCCTGCAATCCGCGCGTCAGCGCGCCCAGCGGGAACAGTCGGCTGCGGTGCAGCTTTTCGGCGCGCGCCTTGAGCATGTCCACCAGCCCAGGCTCATCCAGCACCGGATCGGTGTCCGGCGGGCACACCAGGCTGGTCACCCCGCCTGCGACGGCTGCCGCGGTCTCGCTCTCCAGCATGCCCGCGTGCTCCTGTCCGGGCTCGCCCAGGCGCGCACAGAGGTCGACCAGCCCCGGCAGCACCCAGCAGCCGCTGGCGTCGATGACGCGGTTGGGCGCGAAGTCGGCCGGCGCACTGCCGATGCCGATGATGCGCCCCGCCGCGATGGCGACGTCGGCCACGCGGTCAGTGCCGCTGGCCGGATCGATGACCCGCCCTTGTCGGATGAGTATCTTCATGCCTCGTTCCCCGCGATGATGCTCATGACCGCCATGCGCACCGCGATGCCGAACGTCACCTGCGGCAACACCACGCTTTGCGCGCCGTCCACCACACTGGAGTCGATTTCCACCCCGCGGTTGACCGGCCCAGGGTGCATGACGATGGCGTCGGGCTTGGCCCAGCGCAGGCGCTGCGGGGTCAGGCCGAATGCCTGGTGGAATTCCTGGCTGGAGGGCAGCAGCGCCCCGCTCATGCGCTCGTTTTGCAGCCGCAGCGCAATCACCACGTCACAGTCACGGATACCTTCCTCCAGCGAGTGGCACACGCGCACGCCCAAATGCGACAGGTCGCTGGGCACCAGCGTGCGCGGCCCCACCACGCGCACGTCGGGGCAGCCCAGTGTGGTCAGCGCATGGATGTCCGAGCGCGCCACGCGCGAGTGCAGCACGTCACCGACGATGGCCACCGACAGGTTGGTGAAGTCGCCCTTGTAGTGGCGGATGGTGTACATGTCCAGCAGCCCCTGCGTGGGGTGGGCATGGCGGCCATCGCCAGCGTTGATGACGTGCACGTGCGGTGCCACGTGCTGCGCAATTAGGTACGGGGCGCCCGACTCGCTGTGACGCACGACGAAGATGTCGGCCGCCATCGCCGACAGGTTGGCGATGGTGTCCAACAGCGTCTCGCCCTTGGCGGTGGAAGAGCGCGCGATGTCCAGGTTGAACACATCCGCCGACAGGCGCGTGGCGGCAATCTCGAACGTGGTGCGCGTGCGCGTGCTGTTCTCAAAAAACAGGTTGAACACGCTTTTGCCGCGCAGCAGCGGCACTTTCTTGACCTCACGGTCGTTGACGCTGACGAACTGCGCCGCCGTGTCCAGGATCTGCAGGATAACGGCGCGCGGCAGTCCCTCGGTAGACAGCAGATGAATCAGCTCGCCGTGGCGGTTGAGTTGGGGGTTGTTCATACGGAGGCTCCTGCGGGTCAGCGCCGCGAAGGCGCCGGGCGGTTGAGCAGCACGAAGCCAAACCGCCCGTCGGGCCGCTGCTCCAGCTCGAATGACTGCTCAGGCGGCAGCGGCAGCCGCACGGCGGCGGCATCAGCGGCCACCGGCAGTTCGCGCCCGTCCCTGTCCACCAGCACCGCCAGCCGCACGCTGGCCGGGCGTCCGTAGTCGAACAGCTCGTTGAGCACCGCGCGCAGCGTGCGCCCGGTGTAGAGCACATCGTCGATCAGCAGCACATGCGCCCCATCGACGGTAAACGGTAGCCGGGTGTGAGCCGACGTCGCCGCCAGGCCGCGCTGCGCATAGTCATCGCGGTGCAGTGTGGGGGCGATGACGCCCGCTTCGCCAGGTAACCCCAGCTCGCGCTGCAGGCGCGCCGCCAGCCACGCACCGCCCGAGGCCACGCCAACCAGGTAACAGGGCTGCGGACCCCGCGCCAGCAGGCCCTGCACCGCGCGCCGCAATTCGGCGTACAGTGTCTCCGCATCCAGCGCCAGTGCGCCGACACCGGCATCGGACATATCGCCCGTCATGGCAAGCTCCTCAGGTACTGTTCCAGAATGATGCAGGCGGCTGCGGCGTCGGCATCACGGCTGCCGGCGGCCAGCGCCTCGGCGGTGCTGTAGCGCTCGTCCACCATCACCACGGGCAGCCCGGCGCGACCATGCAGCTGGCGGGCAAAGCGCAGCGCGCGCGCAGTCTGTTCGTGCGCCGCCCCGTCCGGGTGGGACGGCACGCCCACCACCAGCGCGTGCGGCTGCCACTCTGCAATCAGCGCCAGCAGCCGACGCCAGCGCTCATCGCCCTCGGCGGCCACCGTGGTCAGCGGCGAGGCGGTGCGGGTGACGGCGTTGCCGCTGGCCACACCCACCCGGCGCGCCCCCCAGTCGAACGCCAAAAACAATTGGGCACCCGCGGGCACCACCCCCCACCTGCGCGCGCCGGCGGCGCTCATGCGCGCCCCGCCCCGGGTGCCAGCATCCACGGCTGCAGGCCCAACAGCGCCATGGCGCGCTCGTAGCGCTGCGCGGGCGGCACGTCGAACAGAATGGCGGGGTCGGCGGGTACCGTCAACCACGCGTTGTCGGCGATTTCCGACTCCAGCTGCCCCTCGCCCCACGAGGAGTAGCCCAGGGTGACCAGCAGCCGCTGCGGACCGGCCCCCACCGATATCGCCTCCAGCACGTCGCGCGAGGTGGTCAGCTCCAGACCGCTGCCCGCCACTTTGAGCGAGGCGGCGTACACGGTCGGCGGACGTGTTGGCGCCTCATCGGCGGCGGATTCGGGCTCGGGCGCCCCGGCTCCCGCCGCCTGCAGCCACGCCCCCAGGGCCGACGCCGGCTCCGCCACCGCCGGTGGGGCCGGCTCTGGGGGGGCCAGCGGCTGCGGCTCACCCATGTCGTCGTGCAGCACGAAGCCGCGCTCGGTCTGCAGCGGTCCGCCACGCATAATGGGGAGATCGGCCCACTGCGGACGACCCAGCGGCAGCTCAAGCCGCTCGAATAGGTCGCCTAGCGTGATGCCGCTGGGTTTGTTGACGATCAGCCCAAGCGCCCCCTTGGGGGTATGTTCGCACACATACACCACGCTGCGTCCAAACAGCTCGTCACTGAGCCCGGGCATGGCAATCAGGAAGTGATGCGTCAGGTCGATCGGGGGCGCATCCATCGTCATGGCGCCGATTGTACGGGGCAGCTCCGGCGGCACGATGCCCGGCGCCGGGGGTGGCTGCGCGGGCGGTGCCGGCGCCCTGCACCGGGCACCGGCGGGCAGCCGCTGTTAGACTGACTGGCATGCGACCCGCCAAGCCGTTCGACGCTGGCCTGATGTGGTTCCGCCGCGACCTGCGGGCGGACGACAACGCCGCGCTGTACCACGCGCTCAAGCGCTGCCGTCGGGTGTGGTGTGTGTTCGTGTTCGACACCGCCATCCTGCAGCCCTTGCTGCAGCGCGGGCTGCAGGCCGACCGGCGCGTGGAGTTCATTCACGAAAGCCTGATCGACCTGGACGAGCAGCTGCGAGCGCTGGGCCGCTCCAACGGCGTCGATGGTGTGGGATTGTTCGTGCGCCACGGAGCTGCCGTGACCGAAATCCCACGCCTGGCCAAGCAGCTGGGTGTGCAGGCGGTGTTTGCCAACCACGACGACGAGCCATATGCCCGGACGCGTGACGCGCAGGTGCTGGGCGCGCTGGCGCACGCCGGCGCGGTGCTGCACACCTTCAAGGACCACGTGATCTTCGAGCGGCACGAGGTGCTCACCGCCACCCGCCGCCCCTTCACCGTCTTCACCCCGTACAAAAACGCCTGGCTCAAGGCGCTGACGGACTTTCACCTGCAGGCCTACCCGGTGGAGCGCTACGCCGACGCATTGGCCCCCTGCCCGCCCGACGCTGCGCCTGGTGTGCCGCCGCTGGAGACGCTGGGCTTTGCCCGCACCAACCTGCGCGAGCTCAAAATCCGCACCGGCAGCCGTGGCGCGCGCGCGCTGTGGGAGGATTTTCTGACCCGCATCGAGCACTACCACCAGACCCGCGACTACCCTGCCGTCAAGGGCCCCAGCTACCTGAGCGTGCATCTGCGCTTTGGCACCCTCAGCATCCGCACCGTGGCGGCGGCTGCCGTTGCCCTGCACCGCCAAGGCATCGCCGGGGCCACGGCCTGGCTCAACGAGCTGATCTGGCGCGACTTCTACCATCAGATCCTGGCCAACTTTCCGCATGTGGGCGAAGGAAAGGCCTTCCGGCCCGAATACGACGCCATCCGCTGGGAACGTGGCAAGCACGCTGACGCGCTGCTGGCAGCCTGGCGCGAAGGCCGCACCGGCTATCCGCTGGTGGACGCCGCGATGCGCCAGCTCAACCACACCGGCTACATGCACAACCGGCTGCGCATGGTGGTGGCCAGCTTCCTGACCAAGGACTTGGGCCTGGACTGGCGCTGGGGTGAGCAGTATTTTGCCGACCATCTGATCGACTTCGATCTGGCGGCCAACAACGGCGGCTGGCAGTGGGCGGCCTCCAGCGGCTGCGACGCCCAGCCGTACTTTCGCATCTTCAACCCGATCAGCCAGAGCGAAAAATTCGACCCACAGGGCAAGTTCATCCGCCGCTACCTGCCCGAGCTGGCCCGGCTGCCGACCGCGGCGCTGCACGCGCCGTGGCTGGCCCCACCGGCGGAGCTGCAGGCTGCCGGCGTGGTGCTGGGGCGGGACTATCCGCAGCCCATCGTCGATCACGCCCAGGCGCGCGCGCGCACCCTGCAGCGCTACAGCGTGGTCGCGCGGCAGCGCGTCACCGCAGGGTAGCAAACCGCTGCGCTGCAGGCCGACCGCGGCATCTCAACCGCATCCCGCCTCGGGTCACGCGCACTGCCCACCGCCCCTGTGGCGTTGACGCACAGCCCCCCCCCGCGCTTGGGCGAGCGAGCGCACACACCGCCCTCACTCAGAGGGGCACCATATCGAAATCTTCCTTGCGCGCGCCGCATTCCGGACAGGTCCAGTTGACCGGAACGTCTTCCCAGCGTGTCCCCGGCGCGATGCCGTGCTCGGGATCGCCGGCGGCCTCGTCGTATATCCAGCCACAGATCAGGCACATCCAGGTGCGGTTTGCGGTCGTCATGACGGCTCGGGCCTCGTGCGCTTGCGAAAAAGTAGAATGGGTCCATTGTAGTGTCGCCCATGACTGCCACCCCCTCTGCCCCTGCTGCCGCTGCGGCACACCCCCCGTGCGTGTTGTGTTTCAATGCCAGCGACCCCACCGGCGCCGGCGGCCTGGCGGCCGACTTGACCGCGCTGGCCAGCGCGTCGTGCCACGGCCTGCCCATCACCACCAGCCTGTGGCTGCGCGACACGCGGCAGCTGCACGGCCATCACGCGCTGGATGCGGAATGGATCGACGATCAGGCGCGCGCCGTGCTCGAAGACGTGTCGGTGGCCGCCATCAAAGTGGGCTTTGGCGGCAGCGCCGAAGGGCTGTCGGCCATCGGCGCCATCCTCAGCGACTACGAGGACGTGCCAGTCGTGACCTACCTGCCCGAGCTCGCTTGGTGGGGTGACGCCGAGCGCGAGGCCTACCTGGAGGCGTGCGAGGCGCTCATCCTGCCGCAAACCGACGTGCTGGTGGGTAACTACCACACGCTGGCGCGCTGGCTGCTGCCCGACTGGGAAGACGCGCGCGCGCCCGGTCCGCGCGATATTGCGCGCGCCGCCGCGCTGCATGGCGTGGCCTACACCGTCGTCACCGGACTGCCGCTGGACGACGCCATCGAAACCCATCTCGCCTCGCCCGAGCAGATCATCGCCAGCGAGCGCGTCGAGCGCATCGACGCCACCTTCATCGGCGCTGGGGACACCCTGGCGGCGGCGCTGACGGCTCTGCTGGCGCACGGCCTGGAGCTGGGCCAGGCCGCAACCCAGGCCCTGAGCTACCTGGACGGCGCGCTGGCCAACGGGTTTCAGCCCGGCATGGGACACGCCGTACCCGACCGCCTGTTCTGGGCCGAAGACGACGACGAGCCCGCCGAAGCGGACGAGACCCCATAACCGCGCCGCCGCGGCGCCCGCGAATCTCCCCTGCAATGCCATGACCGACCGCAATCTGACCCTGTTCGACCGCGCCAAGGCCGTCATTCCCGGCGGTGTCAACTCGCCGGTGCGCGCCTTCAAGGCCGTCGGCGGCACGCCGCGCTTCATCACCCGCGCCCAAGGGGCCTACCTATGGGACGCCAACGGCCAGCGCTACATCGACTACATCGGCTCGTGGGGACCGATGATCCTCGGCCACGCCCACCCGCAGGTGCTGGAGGCGGTGCAGGCGGCAGCGCGCGACGGCCTGTCCTTTGGGGCGCCCACCGAGCGCGAAATCGAACTGGCCGAAACCATCGTCGAGTTGCTACCCAGCCTGGAGATGGTGCGGCTGGTCAGCTCCGGCACCGAAGCCGGCATGAGCGCCATCCGGCTGGCGCGCGGCGCCACCGGGCGGCCCAAGATCATCAAGTTCGAGGGCTGCTACCACGGCCATGCGGACGCGTTGCTGGTCAAGGCCGGCTCGGGTCTGGCCACCTTCGGCCACCCCACCAGCGCCGGTGTCCCGCCCGAAGTGGTGCAGCACACGCTGGTGCTGGAATACAACAACGTCGCGCAGCTGGAAGCCGCCTTCGCCGAGCACGGCGCGCAGATCGCGGCGCTGATGATCGAGCCGATTGCCGGCAACATGAACTTCGTGCGCGCCAGCGTGCCCTTCATGCGCCGCTGCCGCGAGCTGTGCACCCAGCACGGCGCGCTGCTGGTGTTCGACGAAGTGATGACCGGCTTTCGCGTCGCACTCGGCGGTGCGCAACGTCTGTATGCTCAGCTCATCCCCGGCTTCGAACCCGACATGACCGTCATGGGCAAGGTCATCGGCGGTGGCATGCCGCTGGCGGCCTTTGGCGGCAAACGCGCGGTGATGGAGCAACTCGCCCCCTTGGGCCCGGTGTACCAGGCCGGCACCCTGTCGGGCAATCCCGTGGCCACCGCGTGCGGACTGGCCACCCTGCGCCTGATCCGACAGCCCGGCTTTTTCGACGCACTGGCGGCGCGCACGCGTGCACTGGTACAAGGCCTCAAGGCCGAGGCCGACCGCGCCGGCATCCCGTTCAGCGTGGACAGTGAAGGGGGCATGTTTGGCTTTTTCCTGCTGCCCGAGCTGCCACAAAACTACGCGCAGGTCATGGACAGCGACGGCGCGCGCTTCAACCGCTTCTTCCACGGCATGCTGCAGCGCGGCATCTACTTCGCCCCAGCGCTATACGAAGCCGGGTTTGTGAGCGCCGCGCACAGCGACGCCGACATCGAAGCGACGCTCGCCGCGGCGCGGGAGGTGTTTGCCAGCCTGTAAGCGGTTGCGCGGGCCGCCCTTAGCTGCCCCCCGGTAGGGCCAAGCACGGCGTACCCAGCCCCGCCGCCGACCGCGCAACCCGTCTCACCCACCACCCACATGCCGGATTGGCGCTAGGCGGGCGCAGTCACCGTCGGCTGCAGCAGCCGCGCCAGCAACGCCCCACGCACCGGCTGACCCAAGGGCACCTGCACCCGCACCGGGTTGCCCGCGGCAACGCTGACAGACTCCCCTGCGGGAGTGCGCATGGCGGCCACCTGCACCCGCCGGTTGCCCGCCGGATGGATGACCTCCAGCCAGTCGCCCACCGCAAAGCGGTTTTTGGTCTCGACCTCGGCCCATCCATCGGCGCACTCGGCCACCACATCGCCCACGTACTGACTGCGCGTCGGCGCCGAATGGCCACTGTCGTAGTTTTGGTATTCGTGGGCCGGCCGCCGCACCAGCAAGCCGCTGGTGTAGCCGCGGCTGGCCAACCCGTCGAGCTCCTGCAGCAAACGGGGGTCGAACGGGCGCCCAGCCACCGCGTCGTCGATGGCCCGACGGTACACCTGGGCCGTGCGCGCCACGTAATACACGCTCTTGGTGCGCCCCTCGATCTTGAGCGAATCGACCCC
>NZ_DAISZC010000073.1:6925-9852 GCF_036824975.1 Tepidimonas sp. | reverse complement strand
ACAGCGTAGCCCCTGGACGGCGCCCCAGAATGCTTTCGATGCGCTCCAGGTGCGTGGTGTAGGTGCCCACCAGCCCGCAGATGAGTGCGTCCGCATCTCCCAGGCGCAGCATCAGCGCGCCAATGATGGTGTTGGAGCGGCGCACCGCGGCTTTGGCCACCTCGGGGGTGGCGCCGTCGCGCTTCATCCGTTGGTGGTAGGCTTCCCAGTATTGGCGAAAGCGCGGATCGTCTTCGGGGTTGACGTTTTCGACGTCCACACCCAGGCGCAGGTGTAGTCCAGCCTTGCGGATGCGCGCCTCGATCACCGCCGGCCGTCCGATCAGGATGGGTTGTGCGATGCCTTCTTCCAGCGCCAGTTGGGCCGCGCGCAGCGCGCGCTCGTCTTCGCCGTCGGCGTAGGCCACGCGCGCGCGCGGCGTCTGAGCCTTGGCGCGCGCAAAGATCGGCCGCATCAGAATGCCGGTCTGGTAGACGAAGCGCTGCAAGCTGTCGCGGTAGGCGTGAAGGTCGGCAATGGGACGTGTGGCTACGCCCGATTCAGCCGCGGCTTGGGCCACCGCTGGCGCGATGCGCAGAATCAACCGGGTGTCAAACGGCTTGGGGATCAGGTAGTCGGGGCCAAATTGCAATTCCTGCCCCGCGTAGGCCGTGGCCACTTCGTCGCTGATTTCGGCCTTGGCCAGCGCGGCAATCTCGCGCACGCACGCCAGTTTCATTGCTTCGGTGATGCGGGTGGCGCCGCAGTCCAGCGCGCCGCGAAAGATATACGGGAAGCACAAAACGTTGTTGACTTGGTTCGGATAGTCCGAACGGCCGGTGGCGATGATGCAGTCGGGCCGCGCCGCCTTGGCCACTTCAGGGCGGATTTCCGGCTCTGGGTTGGCCAGCGCCAGGATGATGGGCCGCTCGGCCATGGTCTGCACCATCTCGGCCGTCAGCACCCCGGGGGCGGAGCAACCCAGGAATACATCGGCGCCGCGTACCGCATCGGCCAGCGTGCGGGCATGGGTGTGGCGGCAGTAGCGGCGCTTGGATTCATCCAGCTGCCCCGACAGCGCATCGGCGCGCTGATCGTGAATGACGCCTTTGGAGTCACACACCAGCATGAGCTCTGGCCGCGCCCCCAGCGCCACGAACAGGTCCAGCACCGCAATGGCGGCCGCGCCCGCACCGGAGACCGCGATGCGCACCTCGCCGATGGGCTTGCCCACCAGCTCCAGCGCGTTGATCAGCGCCGCCGAGGCAATGATGGCGGTGCCGTGCTGGTCGTCGTGAAAGACTGGGATGTTGAGCCGCTCGCGCAGCTTGCGCTCGATGTAAAAGCACTCCGGCGCCTTGATGTCTTCGAGGTTGATGCCGCCTAGCGTCGGCTCCAACGCGGCGATGATGTCGACCAGCTTGTCCGGGTCTTTTTCCGCCAGCTCGATGTCGAAAACGTCGATGCCGGCAAACTTCTTGAATAGGCAGCCCTTGCCCTCCATCACCGGCTTGCCGGCCAGTGGGCCGATGTCGCCCAGCCCCAGCACGGCGGTGCCGTTGGTGACGACCCCCACCAGATTGCCGCGACTGGTGTAGTCGGCGGCCTTGGCGGGGTCGCGCGCGATTTCTAGGCACGGATAGGCCACGCCGGGGGAGTAGGCCAGACTGAGATCGCGCTGGTTGGACAGCGCCTTGGTGGGGGTGACGGAGACCTTGCCGCGGGTAGGGGTGCGGTGGTACTCGAGCGCGGCGTCGCGCAGGGCTTGCTCGGCGGGGGTCATGGATCGGCAGTAATGACGGTAGCGGAACGGGCCGCGCGGGGCGGCATACGCTCCAAGTGTAGCGGCGAGCTCGCCGCACTGCGGCTACAATGCAAACATGTCCCTGCGCCGTCTGCGCTGGCCGCACTGGCTGGCCTTGATCGCTGTGCTGTGGGCCACGCTGTCGCCGGCGCTGGCCCGCGTAGCGCTGCCCGTGGCGCAGGAGGGCATCGAGATCTGCACCAGCACCGGAGTCGTCCGGCTGAGCGTGCCCGGTGCGGATACCGCCCCGGGCCAGGGGGCGGCGGCGATGCCGGGTTGCGACTGGTGCCTGCACCTGGGCGGCTTGCCGGCGCTGCCGGCATCGGCCTTGTTTTGGTGGGCGGCGGTCGCGGCGCCGGTGCGGCCATCTGAAGCGCAGGCGGCTTTCCCCCTTGCGCCGCGCTGGGTGCGGCCGTCCCCGCGCGGGCCGCCTGCGACGTTCCTGCTCTGACGCCGTCCGCGGTGTGTGGGCTATTGCCTACGCAGCCGTGGGTTGAGGGTGTGCTGCCACCGCCGGGCGCGGGGGCAGCCGGGACAGGAGCGCATTGATGTTCACGTCGTCGGACGCCGCTGTGTTGGTGTATCGGCCCCTGCGCCGACGGCGGTGGGTGATGGCGGCGCTTGCCAGCGCCGTCGCTTTGGTGGCGTGTCAGCGCGGCGGCGCGGCCCCGTCGTTTCGGGGCATCGACGTCACCGGCGCGCCCTACGGGCGCGAGCTGGCGCTGACCGACCAGTACGGGCAGCGGCGCACGTTGGCCGACTTCCGCGGCCAGGTGGTGATGCTGTACTTTGGCTTCGTGCAGTGCCCGGATGTGTGTCCGACGGCGCTTGCACGCGCCGTCGAGGTGCTGCAGCGCCTGGGGCCGGACGCCCAGCGGGTGCAGGTGCTGTTCGTCACTGTCGATCCGGAACGCGACACACCGGCCCTGCTGCGCGAATACTTGGCGGCGTTTCACCCGTCGTTCCTCGGGTTGACTGGCAGTGCCGAGGAGATTGCCGCTGCGGCGCGTGAGTTCAAGGTGTACTACGCCAAAGTGCCCACCGGCAGCAGCTACACGATGGACCACTCGGCGCAGACCTACCTAATCGACCCGCAAGGGCGGCTGCGCGTCGTGCTCAAGCACGAGCAGACTGCCGATGACTA
>NZ_DAISZC010000073.1:0-6825 GCF_036824975.1 Tepidimonas sp. | reverse complement strand
GTTTGCGTGCGGCCCCGCTGGTCGCGCTATTGCTGGCCGCTGCCGTCCACGCCCAGACGGTGAAGGTGGAAGACCCTTGGGTGCGCGGCACTGTGGCGCAGCAGAAGGCCACTGGGGCCTTCATGCGGCTGACCGCGCCCGAGCCCATGCGCCTGGTGGCGGCCGAGTCGCCCGTGGCCGGTGTCGTCGAAATCCACGAGATGGCGATGGACAACAACGTGATGCGCATGCGCGCCATCGCGAATTTGCCCCTGCCAGCCAACCGGCCGGTGGAGCTCAAGCCCGGCGGCTACCACGTGATGCTGATGGACCTCAAGCAGCCGCTGGCCGGTGGGCAAAATGTGCCGATCACGCTGGTGTTCGAAAACGCCGCGGGCCAGCAGGTCAAACAGAGTGTGACTGCGGTGGTGAAGGCTTTGGGCGCAGCGGCGGGCACAGCCCACGGGGCGCACAGCCACGGACATCAGCACGGCGCGGGTCATGAGGGGCATGGTGGACACAAACATTGAGGCCAGCAGCCGCGGCGCTCCCCTCTTGATGCTGAAGCCCGGCACGGTGCTGTTCGAGGCTGGTGATCGGGGGGGACTGTGGCGCGTGCAGTCGGGTATGTTGCGGCTCGACCGCCCTTCCAGCGACGGGCCGATATTGGCGATGTTGGCATTGGCGGGCGACTGGCTGGGTGTCGATACCCTGTGCGGGCAACCCCATCCCTGGCGCGCCAGCGCAGTGACGGCGGTGATGCTGCGGCGCTGCGAACCGGCCGATGACGCCCAGCGCCAGCAGTGGATCATCGAGGCGCTGTTGCAGCAGCCCGAGCGGTGTCACGACCTGGCGCGCTTGCGCACCGGGCCGGTGTCGGCACGGCTGACCGCTTTGCTGCGTTTGCTGGGGGCGTGGCCCAGGCCGGCGTTGGGGGCAGTCGCGTCGATGGATACATCGGCCTTGCCGCCACTGCGGGTGATGGCCAACCTGATCGATGCCAAAACCGAGACGGTGTGCCGGGTGCTGGGGCGGCTGCTGCCCGGTCGTGGCCGCCCCAGAGGATCATCGGCATCGCTGCAGGGGTGGTCCCTGCATGCCGCTTGACGTGGGAAGGCAGGCACCCATTGACGGTGGGCGTGGTGCCTGCCGTCGGTGGCGCTGAGCCATTCACGCAACCGCGGCGACCGCAGCAGCTGGCTGCGGTCGCGCCGGCGGCGCGGGCGCGGCACCGGCGGCTGCCCCACGTGCAAACGTCACCAGGTGGTCCATGGCATTGCGGATGCCGATCCACTCGCCGACGTCATGGTCGTGGTGGGACGGCACATGTGCCAGCACGGTTTCGCCGCTGGCCAGGCGCAGCGTGTACAGAAACTCGGCGCCGCGGAAGGCCTTGCGCACGATCTGTGCCTTCACCGGCGAGGCGTCGTCATGGACGATGTCGTCGGCGCGCAGCAGGATTTCGCACCGGCCGTCCGGGTAGGCGCTGGGCAGCGGGCATTCCTGCGGGCTGTGCAGCGGCCCCAGCGGGGTGTCTACCACCACGTCGTCTCCGGCCTGCCGGATGCGTGCCGGCACGAAAACGCCATGTCCGATGAACTCGGCCACGAACCGCGTGGCGGGCCGGTGGTACAGCATGTAGGCGTCGTCCCACTGATGCAGCCGCCCCTGATACATGACCCCGATCACGTCGCCGATGGCAAAGGCTTCCAGCTGGTCGTGGGTGACGAACAGCGCCGTGATTGCGGCCGCTTTCAGGATGGCGCGCAGCTCGTGCGCGAGCCGCTCGCGCAGATCGACGTCCAGATTCGAGAACGGCTCATCCAGCAGCAGCAGCCGCGGTTGCGGCGCCAGTGCCCGCGCCAGTGCCACGCGCTGCTGCTGTCCGCCCGAGAGCTCGTGCGGATAGCGTCGCTGCAAGCCATCCAGGCCGACCAGTGCCAGCACCTCCTGCACCCGGGCACGGCGTTCGGCCGCAGGCAGGCCGTGCAAACCAAACGCCACGTTCTCCCCGACGTTTAGGTGAGGAAACAGGGCATAGTCCTGGAACACCAGGCCGATGCGGCGCTGCTCGGGCGGCACGTGCACGCCCACTTCACTGACGACCCGACCGCCCAGCGCAATGTGCCCCGTGGCTACGGCCTCCAGCCCGGCTACCGCCCGCAGCAACGTCGTCTTGCCACAGCCGGAAGGGCCGATCAGCACACCAATCTGGCCCGCCCCCAGCCCCAGCGAAACGTCCTCGACCGCAGGCTGCGAGGCGCCGGGGAAGCGCACGCTGACACGGGCGAGGTCTAGTTCCATGTGCACAATTGTAGATAATCCCAATTCTCAGTTGCAACCTCGAGCTGCCGATGGCTGTCCCCAGCGCCGCTTCCGAAGCGCCTGCGCCCGCGGCGTCGGCGCGTGGGCTCGTCCCAGGGCCGCGGCGTCCGCGGGTCCGTGTCTGGAGCGTGCTCATCGTGGCGTTTGCGTTGTTGCTGGCGCTGCCGGTGTGGGCGCTGCTGGCGGCGGCGCTGACCTGGGACGCCGGGGCCATCCGCGTGCTGCGGGAGATGGCGGCCACGACGCTGCCCGATTACGTGGGCACCACGGTGGCGCTGGCGCTGGGGGTAGCGGTGGGGGTGGCGCTGGTGGGCAGCGCCACGGCGCTGGCGGTGACGCTGTTCGATTTCCCGGGCCGCCGCGTGGCGGAGTGGCTGCTGCTGTTGCCGCTGGCCATGCCGGCGTACGTGGTGGCTTACGCCTACACCGACTTTCTGCAATACTCAGGGCCACTGCAGACGTGGTTACGCGACACGATGGGCTGGCAGGGGCGGGTGCTGCCCGAGATCCGTAACGCCTGGGGGGCGGGGTGGGTGTTCGTGTTCACCTTGTACCCTTATGCGTACCTGCTGACCCGCACGGCATTGGCCGAGCGCGCCCCGCAGCTGCTGGAGGCGGCGCGGCTGCTCGGGGCACCGTTGCGTCGGCGCTTGGGTGCGGTGGCGCTGCCGCTGGCGCGCCCGGCGCTGGCGGCAGGCGTGGCGCTGGCGCTGATGGAAACGCTGGCGGATTTTGGGGTGTCGAGCTACTTTGGGGTGCAGACGTTTACCGCCGGCATCTACAAGGCATGGCTGGTGATGGATGATCGGGTGGCGGCAGCCCAGCTGGCCATGCTCTTGCTGGCCACGGTGGCGCTGCTGCTGTGGTTGGAGCAGCGCGCCCAGCGCCGGCTGCGCTTTGCCACCCAGCGCAGCGGGCGTGCCGGTGCGGCCGCCCAGCCCCTCCAGCTGCGGGGGGCGCGGGCGTGGGGTGCCTGGCTGGTGTGTGGTGCACCGGTGCTGTTCGGCTTTGGTCTGCCGGTGCTGTTCATGCTGCGCCCACTGTGGCTGGGATGGGATGAGCTGCCCTGGCAGGCCTTTGGTGGCTGGGCGCGCAACAGCCTGCTGCTGGCGGCAGTCAGCGCCACATTGGCCAGCACAGCGGCGCTGGCGCTGGCGCTGGCGGTGCGGCGGCTCAGCGGCGTGCTGCATCGCGCTGCGGTGCGGGTGGTGGCGCTGGGTTATGCGGTGCCGGGTTCGGTCATCGTGGTTGGCCTGCTGCTGCCGGTGGGCTGGATGCAGGCGCGCTGGCCCGACAGTTCGCTGTCCAGTGTGGTGACGGCAACCGTTGTTGGGGTGATCTGGGCGTATCTGGTGCGTTTTACGGCGGTGGCGCTGCAGTCTGTACAAAGTGGCTACAGCCGCATTCCGACCAGCTGGGACGATGCGGCGGTGATGTTGGGGGTGTCGGGCGCGCGCTTGTGGTGGCGGGTGCACCGGCCGCTGTTGACCCGCTCGGCGCTGGCGGCGTGGCTGCTGGTGTTTGTGGATGTGATGAAGGAGCTGCCCGCGACCTTGGTGCTGAGGCCATTTGACACCGACACGCTGGCGGTGGTGGCGCACCAGCTGGCGCGCGACGAGCGCCTGGGCGAGGCGGCGCTGCCCGCCCTGACGCTGGTGCTGGTGGGGTTGTTGCCCGTGATTTGGCTCAGCCGCTCACTGCGCGCGTCGTCCGACGGGTGACCGCATGAACCGCCCTGTTAGTCCCATTCGAGACGCCCGAGAAAGGAATGAAAAGCGTTATGATTAAGCGAAGCTTTTTTAAAACCTGGCTTTCATGTTGGGAGATCAGTTATGCGTTTGACGGAGCTGCCTCTGCACCGGAAGGGTTGCATCACACGCCTGCATACCGTTGGTAATGAGGACGGTGTGGCCCAGCGGTTGCAGGACCTCGGTTTTGTGCCAGGGGAGACGGTGGAGGTGGTGGCCTACGCGCCTTTTGCTCGTGAACCGCTGGTGGTGCAGGTGGCGCGCACCCGCTTCGCGCTGCGTCGGGCGGAGGCGCAACGCGTTGAGATCGAGGCAGTCTGATCATGAAAGCGGCCGTACAAACCCCGCCGATCGTGGCCTTGGTTGGCAATCCCAATGCGGGAAAAACCGCGCTGTTCAATCGCCTGACCGGAAGTCGCCACAAAGTGGCTAATTACCCCGGCGTTACAGTGGAACGCCGCAGCGGCGTCAGCCAGTTGCCGGATGGCCAACGTGTCGAGATCATCGACCTGCCGGGCCTCTACAGCCTCAGTCCGCGCACGCAGGACGAGCGCATCGCCTACGAGGTGATCACCGGCGGTCGTCCCGGCGAGCTTTTGCCCGACGTGTTGGTGTGCGTTGTCGATGCCACGAATCTGCGTCTGCACCTGCGCTTTGCGCTGGAGGTGCTGCAGCTGGGGCGCCCTACCATCATCGCGCTCAACCTCTTCGACCGGGTGCGGCGGGAGGGCATCGAGATTGATGTCGAGGGTCTGCAGCAGGCGTTGGGCGTGCCTGTGGTGCCCACGGTAGCCGTGCAGCGCGAGGGTGTGCAGGCGTTGCGGCACGCGCTGGCGCAAGCTTTGACATCGCGCGGCGCGGCGGTGAGCCCGGGCGCTGTGGTGCCGAATGGGCTTGCTGGCACCGACGTGCACGAGCGCACCCGGGCGTTGCTGGCCGCCTATGTCCGCCAGCCCGAGGTGCGCCAGTGGGACGTCTGGCTTGACCGGTGGCTGTTGCACCCCGTCTTTGGTTTGTTGACGTTGGCCGTGGTGTCGTTTCTGATTTTTCAGGCTGTCTACGCGTGGGCGGCTCCGGTCAGCGACGCCATCGATGCGGCGGCTGCCGCAGCGGCCAATTGGGTGGGCGAGCATCTGCCTGCGGGTCCCTTGACCAGCCTGCTGGCTGAGGGGGTGATTCCCGGGGTGGGTAGTGTGCTGGTCTTCCTACCACAGATTCTGGTGCTGTTTTTCTTCATCCTTGTTCTGGATGAGTCGGGCTATCTGCCAAGAGCGGCTTTTTTGCTTGACCGCTTGTTGGCGAGCGCGGGTTTGTCGGGGCGATCCTTCATTCCGCTGCTGTCCAGCTTTGCCTGTGCCATTCCTGGCATCATGGCCACGCGCACCATTAGCGATCCGCGCGATCGTCTGGCCACCATCATCGTGGCCCCGCTGATGACCTGTTCGGCTCGCCTGCCCGTCTACACGCTGCTGGTGGGGGCACTTGTGCCGGCGCGCAGTGTTGGGCCCGGCATCGGCTTGCAAGGCTTGGTGATGACCGGCCTGTACGCGCTGGGTATCGCGAGCGCTCTGCTAGTGGCCAGCTTCATGCGGTGGTGGCGCTCCGATCGCGCCGAGCACGCGCTGCTGCTGGAGTTGCCTGCCTACCGCTTACCTCGCATGCGCGACGTCCTGATCGGGCTGGCCGACCGAGCGTGGATATTCCTGCGGCGGGTCGGTGGCATCATCCTGGCGCTGACGGTGTTGCTGTGGGTGCTCCTTTCCTGGCCGGCACCGCCGGCAGGTGTCAACCCGGCGCAGGCGGTGGAGTACAGCCTGGGCGGGCGTCTCGGCCATGCCCTGTACACCGTGTTTGCGCCGTTGGGGTTTAACTGGCAAATCAGCCTGGCGCTGATTCCGGGGTTGGCGGCGCGCGAGGTCATCGTGTCGGCGCTGGGCACGGTCTACGCCCTGGAGTCTCCCCCAGATGGCGATGTTTCCGATCTGCTGCTGTCAGTGGTTCAGCAGCAATGGTCGATGGCTACCGGACTGGCGTTGTTGGTCTGGTTCGTCTACGCGCCGCAGTGCGTGGCCACCTGGGCAGTCATTCGGCGTGAGACGGGGTCGTGGCGCGTCACGGTCGCAGCGGTGGTCGGGCTGTTTGCGCTGGCCTATGTCGCGTCGTGGTGCACCTATCGCGTGGCGACATGGCTGGGTGTCTAGAGTGAGTCCGTGACTCGATGCACCGCGCCGTAGGCGGCGGGGTGTGCTGCAGGGTAAGGACGGTGAGTAAGGAGCGTGGCATGGCGGTTTCGTGGATGTCGTGGGCACAGTGGGCAGCCGTGGGGCTGTGCGTGGTGTGGGCGCTGCGGGTTGCCCTGCGCGCCTTTTGGCCCGGTCGTCGCAGCGCTTCATCTGTCCCCCCAAGGTCGGCGGGGTGCAGCGGATGCGCTGGGGCGTGCGGTCATCCTATGGATGGTCCCCCCGCCAGGAATCGAACCTGGATTTGCCGCTTAGGAGGCGGCCGTTCTATCCATTGAACTACGGCGGGATAACGCCCAGGTACACCGGTGCCCCGTGGCCTGAAGGCAAGATTATCGCGCAAGGCACCGTTGGGCCGTCGTGGAGCGCGCGGGGGTGGCGCGTGTATCGGTTTTGATAGCCCCGGCCAAAAAAGTTGCGGCACATCCGCATCGCACACCAGCACCGATGGGGTGACCGCGCCGAGTGACGGTCATTTCGACAGCAATCGCATCGCTTCTTCCAGCCCCTTGAGCGTGAGCGGGTACATACGT
>NZ_DAISZC010000072.1:0-10188 GCF_036824975.1 Tepidimonas sp. | reverse complement strand
AGCGCGCACCTGTTTCTGCACGGGGAACAGCAGCGGCTCATCACGTTTAGCGCCGGGGTCACCGAGATGCTGACCGACGAGCCGGTGCAGGCCGCCATCGCGCGCGCCGACGCCGCCATGTACCGCGCCAAGCGCGCCGGTAAAAACCGGGTCATGGTGGGATGAGCGCATCTGGGTGCACCAACATGGGTCGCGGTGCCGCTTGCTCATCCTCCCATCCGCCCCCGACTGCGGATGCCAGCGCGTACGCGTCGCACCTGTCACGCCGCCAGTGGCTGCGCCGCTGCGCGGCCTGCGCCCTGGGCACCGTGGTTGCCACCAGCGGCAGCGCAATCGCCTTGACGGGCTGCCGCGGTGAGCAGGACACACTGACCGTCGCCTGGCACCCGTGGCCGGGCTACGCACCGCTGCAGTTAGCCCATAGCCTGGGCTGGTGGGCAGACCAGCCGTTGCGGCGCCTCGCCACCGGCTCGGCCAGCGAAAACCTGGCGCTGCTGCGCGACGGACGCGCCCAGGCTGCCGCGCTGACGCTGGACGAAGTGCTGGGCGCGCACGCCACCGGGCTGGCATTACGGGTGGTGGGGGTGCTCGATGTTTCCGAAGGGGCCGACGTGGTGCTCAGCCGCCCCGAGCGCAGCACGCCGGGCCAGTGGCGGGGTGTGCGCCTGGGTCATGAAGCCGGTGCCGTGGGCGAGCTGATGGCGAGCGCGTGGCTGGCCGCCGTCGGCCTGCGCCATGACGAGGTGCGTATGATCTACGCAACAGTCGACCAGCACGAGGCGATTTGGATGCGCGGTGATGTGGATGTGCTGGTCACCTTCGAACCGGTGGCCACGCGGCTGCAGCAGCGCGGCGCGGTGCGCATCTTCGACAGCCGTATGTTGGCACGCGACACGGCCATCGTGGACGTGCTGGCGGCGCACCCCAGGGCGCTGCGAGCGCACGCTGCGGCCGGCCGGACGCTGCTGCGGCAGTGTTTTGCGGCGCAGCGTCACCTGCACGCGCTGCCGGTGGATAGCGCCTACCGTCTGGCCCCCTGGCTTGACTTGCCGCGCGAGACGCTATGGACGGCGTTTCGCGGGCTGCGCCTGGCCGATTGGGCCGACAATCGCGACTGGCTGGTCGGCCCGCCCCCACGCCTGCCAGACGTGGCCTCTGCCCTGACGCGCGTCATGCACGCCAACGGCCTGTTGCCCGCAGCCGAAGTACCACAGGGCCTGATGGCGACCGACTGGCTACCGCTGGAGGTCCCCGCATGAAGCGGCGTGCCTTGCTCACCGCCCTTGCCGTCGTCTTGGCCAACGGTGGCATGGGACTCGCCCAGTCCGCGCCGGCCCACGCGCACCAGCGCCTACGCATGGGCGTGCTGGCGTCTCGCCCCCTGCCCGCCGAGCGTGCCGACTGGGCGCCGGTGTTCGACGCGCTGCAGGCTGCACTGCCGCAATGGCAGCTGTACTGGGAATTGCTCGACTATCCCGACATGGACCGCGCCGTGCGCGCGCGCAATATCGACGTCGTCATCACCAACCCCGGCCATTACGTGGCCCTGCACCATCAAGAAGGGTTGAGTGTGCCGCTGGCCACCGTGCGGCGGCGCGTCGGCGCCCAGGTGGTGACTGCCCTCGGTGGGGTGGCCGTAGTGCGCGCCGACAGTCCCATCCGGCATTGGGCCGACCTGCGCGGGCGTCGGGTGGCGGCGGTGCACGCCGAATCGCTGGGCGGGCTGGCGCTGCAGCGCGGCGAGATGCTGCGCGTCGGTGTCGCGCCCGATGACGTCCATTGGCTCTTCACCGGGATGCCGCACCGCGCCGTGTTGCAAGCCGTGCTCGACGGCAAAGCCGACGCCGGCTTTGTGCGCGACGGCGTGCTGGAAGCGGCGCTGGCCGACGGCACCGTGGCGCCGGGCGCCCTACGGGTGCTGATGCCGCAAAACGTGCCCGGCTACCCGTTGGCGGTGAGCACGCCGCTGTACCCGGAGTGGCCGGTGGCGGTGCTGCCCTCCGTGCCCCCAGCGGCCCACGTGGCGCTGGTGCGGGCGTTGCTGTCGCTGGATGCCGACGGCCCCCTGCCCGGGGGTATCGCCGGCTTTGCGCCACCCCAGCCCTACGGCGCGGTCGAAGCGCTGCTGCGCACGCTGCGCATGGCACCGTTCGGGGTGCCCACGCTCACGTGGCAAGAAAACCTGCAACGCAACGCCGTCCCCCTGGCGACAACGGCAGCCGTGGTGGCCACCTTGACAAGCTGGTTGGCCTGGACGCTGCACCAGCGCCGGCGGCTGCGCGCCGCACTGCGCGACAAATCGGCCTTGCTCGATGAGGTCGCCATCCTGGCCAAGACCTTCGACAGCGCGCAGGGGATCGTGATCTGCGACACCGACGGACGCATCATCCGCGTCAACCGCACCTTCACGGCGATCACCGGTTACGGTGCCGAGGAAGCGCTGGGCCACACCCCCGGCGAGCTGCTGCGCTCTGGCCGCCACGGGCCCGATTTCTACCGCGCCATGTGGCAGGCGCTGCGCACCCACGGCCACTGGGAAGGCGAAATCTGGAACCGGCGCAAAAACGGTGAGGTCTACGCCGAATGGCTGGCCATCAGCGCCCTCACCGACGCCGTGGGAAAAGTTCGTCACTATGTGGCGATCTTCAGCGACATCACTTGGCACAAACAGGCCGAAGCCCAGATCGAGCAGCTGGCCTTCTTCGACCCACTCACCGGATTGGCCAACCGCCGTCTGCTGATGGACCGGCTGGAGCAGGCGGTGCGGCAGGCACGGCGCGAAGATCGCTGGGGCGCGGTACTGTTGGTGGACTTGGACCGCTTCAAGGGCATCAACGACACCGCGGGGCATGACGCCGGCGACGCCGTACTGCGCGAAGTCGCGCGCCGACTGCAGACGGTGTTGCGCGACCAGGACACCGCAGGCCGCCTGGGCGGCGACGAATTTCTGGTGCTGTTGCCGGCGGTGCACGAGCACCGCGATGCGGCGGCGCTGGCCGCTCGGACGGTCGCCGACAAGTTGGTGGACGCGCTGCAGGCGCCCATCGCCCTGGACGCCAACACCCGCGTCGGCCTGACCGCCAGCATCGGCATCGCGCTTTACGGGGATCGTGGTGAGGCATCCGCCGGCGCGGATCTGCTCAAAGCCGCCGACTTGGCGATGTACTCCGTCAAGCAGGCCGGCCGCAACGGCGTGGCCTTTTTCGACCCCGACATGGAAGCCGCCGTGCGCCAGCGCCACTCGCTGCAACAGGCCCTGGCCGATGCCATCCGTGATGGCGCGCTGCAGCTGTACCTACAGCCTCAGGTCGACCGTCGCGGCCACATCGTCGGCGCCGAGGCGCTGCTGCGCTGGCCACGCGCCGACGGGTCGTTGGTATCACCGGGCGAATTCATTCCGCTGGCCGAGGAAACCGGTCTGATCCTACCGCTGGGGGCATGGGTCATCGACCGCGCCTGTGCCACGCTGGCGCGCTGGCAGCACCAGACCCGTTTAGTGCCGCTGCGGTTGGCGATCAACCTCAGCCCGCGCCAGTTTCGCGAGCCTGACCTGGTCGATCACGTGGCCGACGCCCTGCGCCGCCACGCAGTCGCCCCGGCGCATCTGGAACTCGAAATCACCGAATCGGTTTTTCTGGGCGATCTGGAGGCCGCGCGCCGGACGCTGCAACGCCTCAAAGCCTTGGGCATCACGCTGGCGCTGGACGATTTTGGCACCGGATTTTCATCGCTGGCCTATTTGACCGAACTGCCCTTTGACGTCATCAAAATCGACCAGCGTTTCGTGGCGCGCCTGCCGCAGCACCGGCGTGCCGACGAAGCCGTTGTCACCACCATCATCGCGCTGGGGCATAAACTGGGCATACAGATATTGGCCGAAGGCGTGGAAACGGAAGAACAAGCGCGCTACCTGGTGGCCCACGGCTGTCACCTGCTGCAGGGCTACCACTTCGGCCAACCCATGCCCATCGAACCGTTCGAGCAGCACATCACCCAGATCGCACCCTGAGCCCCCCACGCGCCGCAACAAGCTGTCCATCGGCATCCCGACCTTCGCCCCGACCCGTGAAGACGGCGCTGACTGCGATGGCGACCAAGCGCCGCCGGCGTTCAAGCTCGCCACCCAAGGCACGCACGGCTGCCTCTGACGCCCGCGGCGCTTTGGCACTAGCCGCTTTCTGGACACGCTGGCTGAGCAGGCCTTCGCACCGTGGCCTGAGCAGCCGCGTCTGCGGTTGAAGCGCGCCTTCGCGCACAATCGCAACCGTGGCTATCCCTCCGTCGTTTTTGCAGGAGCTGCTGGCGCGCACCGACCTGGTGGAACTGGTCGGGCGCTATGTGCCGCTGCGCAGGAGTGGGGCCAACCACCTGGGCCTGTGTCCCTTCCACGCCGAGAAGTCGCCCTCCTTCACCGTCAGCCCGTCCAAGCAGTTCTACCATTGCTTCGGCTGCGGCGCGCACGGCAATGCCATCGATTTTCTGATCCAGCACCTGGGCCTGTCTTTCCCCGACGCGGTGCGCGAGCTGGCACAGCAGGCGGGGCTGACCGTGCCCGAGGACGACGCCAGCCCGGCCGAGCGCGCGCGTGCCGCCGCCCAGCGCCAACGCCAGGCCAGCCTGACCGAGGTGCTGGCCCAGGCCGCACGCGCGTACCAGGCCCAGCTCAAGGCCAGCCCGCGCGCCATCGACTACCTCAAAAGCCGTGGACTGACCGGCGCCATCGCCAAGACCTACGGACTGGGCTACGCGCCGCCGGGCTGGCGCTTCCTGTCCACCGTATTCGGCGACTACCAGGACCAGCGGTTGGTGGAGGCCGGATTGGTGATTGCCGAGTCGCCGCCCGACACCGAAAGCCACCCCGCGCCCCCTGGGGACTCGACTGCCAGACAGGGCCCGTCGGCCACCGCGACGACCAGTGCCCGCACGAACGGGTCGGCGCAAACGGTCAACCCCACCGCGGGCAGCCGACAGCCCGCGGCCCGGCGACACGACCGTTTCCGCGACCGCATCATGTTCCCTATTCGCAACGTCAAGGGCGAGTGCATCGGCTTTGGCGGCCGGGTGCTCGACAGCGGCGAACCGAAGTACCTGAATTCCCCGGAAACCCCAGTATTCCGCAAGGGGGAGGAGCTGTATGGGCTGTTCGAGGCGCGCGCCGCCATCCGTCAGCACGGCTACGTGCTGGTGACCGAAGGCTACATGGACGTGGTGGCGCTGGCGCAGCTGGGTTTTGGCAACGCGGTGGCCACGCTGGGCACCGCCTGCACCCCCGAACACGTGCGTAAGCTGTTTCGCCACTGCGACGCGGTGGTATTTGCCTTCGACGGTGACGCCGCCGGTCGGCGCGCCGCCCGCCGCGCGCTGGAAGCAGCGCTGCCGCACGCCACCGACACGCGCAGCATCCGCTTTCTGTTCCTGCCCCCGGAACACGACCCGGACAGTTTCATCCGCGCGCACGGTGCCGAAGCCTTTGCCGCGGCCGTGCAGGCGGCCCTGCCGCTGAGCCGCTACCTGCTGGACGTGGCCGCCGACGGCTGCGACCTGGATACGCCCGAGGGGCGCGCGCGCCTGAGCGCGCAGGCCCAGCCGCTGTGGGACGCGATGCCCGACGGTGCGCTGAAGCGTCAGCTGTTGCAGGAACTGGCCGACCGCATCGGACTGGAGGTTCGCGACCTGCAGACGTTGTGGCGCCAGCGTCTGCGCCGCCCCACTGCCCTGATGCCGCCGACAGCGCCGCACCCCGGCACACTGCCGTCAGCCGACCACGCCCGCTGCCAGCGCCCGTCGCGTGCCGCCTCGGTACCGGAGCGCACAGCGGCCAGCGCCAGCCATCCAGGCCCCTCTTTCGCCGGCGGTGTGCGGCGTCCGCCTGCTGAGGGGGGCACCGCGCTGCCCGTGGCAGACGCGGCGGCCAGCGGCCTGTTGCCAGCCTTGCGGCGCGCGCGCCGCGGCCTGCTCGAACGGTCCGACCGCATCGCGCGCATCGTGCTGGGCAGCCCCGAAGCGTGGCAGTGGCTCACCCCCGACGATCACGCCCTGCTGGCCGCCGAGCCACCGCCCTACGGCCCGCTGTTTGCGTGGCTGGAGCGCCAGTGGCTGGAACACGGCGCCCTACCCTGGGCGGCGCTGCGCGAGGCGCTGCGCGGCGAGCCGTTCGAGGCACTGGCGCTGGCCCTGCACGACAGCAGTGTGGCGCTGCAGCACACCGCCGATGACGAGGCTTTGCCCCCAAACCCGGATGACCTGCGACAGGAACTGCGTGAACTGCTGCGGCGCCTGCGTGTGGAGCAGCTCAAGCAGCAGGAACGCTGGCTGATCGAACGCGCGGCCAGCGATCCGGCGGCGCTGGCCCGGTACCGGGATGTGGTCGAGGAGCGCCGCCGTTTGCAAAATGGCGAGGACGTGCGATAATGCGAAGTTCGCAAGTGCGACAGCAGTACCTCCGGATAAGGCCACTTGGACCGCGTCAGCCATGATCGTCTGGCTGCACCGCGCAAGCAGCGGAACGACACCCCGCCGGCCAGGATGCACGCGCATCCGCCCCGCAAGGACTGCACACCCCATGATCGCCCTCCCCGCTTGCGAAGCGGCTGCCGCGCCCCCATATCGGGCAGCGGTGGCGTTGGCCCGGGTCACGGCCACCGTCGCGCGCCCCGTCGTTGCGGGTGGGCGCGCCGTTTGCCGTCACCCGGCGCCGTGTGCCGTGTCGTACCTGTCTTTCCGTCATCGTCTGGCCCGGCCCTGCCGGGTGGAGTGTGTGAACCGTGAGCACCCGTTCGAAAAAGTCCGCCCCCACCACCGCTGAAACCGAGGCCACCGGCGCGCCCGCGGCGCCACCCGCGCCCCCCGCCGCCCGCAAACGCAACGCCCCCGCCCGTACCCGCGCGGCGGCCGATGAGGCCACCCGCCCCGAACCGGCAACCGAGCCCGCTGCCGATACAGCCCCGTCAGGCGGGACGGCAAACAACGCCAGCACGCCGAAGGCACGCAGGGCCAGCGCCGCTGGCAAGGCCGGCAAGGGCACCAAAGCCGCAACGGCAGCTGCAAAGGGCAGCGCCAAGCGCGGGCGCAAAGCCGCACCGAGCAGCGACGACGATGTCTTTGCCGACGCCGACCTGGGTGAACTGGACGAGGAACTGGTCGAAGACGACCTGGAGGCGGTGGCCGACGAGGTGGAGGCTACTGAAGCCACCGAGGCCGTGCCGACTGAGAAGGCCAAGCCGCTGCGCATGAAGCTCAGCAAGGCCAAGGAACGCGCCCTGATGAAGGAGTTCGGCCTGGACGACACGGTGCTGACCGAGGAAGAGGCCAAACTGCGCCGCGAAAAACTCAAGCAGCTGATCAAGCTGGGCAAGACGCGCGGCTATCTGACGCACGCCGAAATCAACGACCACCTGCCCGACAAACTGGTCGAGCAGGAGACGCTGGAGGTCGTGATCTCGCTGCTCAACGACATGGGCGTGGCGGTGTACGAACAGGCCCCCGACGCCGAGACGCTGCTGCTGACCGGCGCGCCGACCGCGGTCACCACCGAAGAGGAGGCCGAGGAGGAGGCCGAGGCGGCGCTATCCACCGTGGACAGCGAGTTCGGCCGCACCACCGACCCGGTGCGCATGTACATGCGCGAAATGGGCACGGTGGAGCTGCTCACGCGCGAAGGCGAAATCGAAATCGCCAAGCGCATCGAACGCGGCCTGCACGACATGATGCAGGCGATCTCCGAGTCGCCGGCCATCATTCACGACCTGCTCGTCATGGCCGACGAGATCCGTGATGACAAGGTGGTCATCTCCAGCGTCGTCGACGGCTTTGCCGATGCCGACGAGGCTGACGATTACGTGGCCGAGGAGGACTTCGACGACTACGAGGACGACGACGACGGCAAGGGCGGCTCCAAGGCGCTGACGCGCAAGATGGAGGAACTCAAGCGCGAGGCACTCAGCCGTTTCGACGCCATCCGCACCCAGTTCGATGAGCTGCGGCGGGTCTACGAAGCCGAGGGCTGGGGCACGCCGCGCTACCAGGCGGTGCAGCGCGCCATCACCGAACGGCTGATGACGATCCGCTTTACCGCCAAGACGATCGAAACCTTGTGCGACAAGGTGCGCCAGCAGGTGGAGACGGTGCGCAAGATCGAGCGCGAACTGCGCCGCATCATCGTTGACAAGTGCGGCATGCCGCAGGAGAAGTTCGCCGCCGAATTCCCGCCCAATCTGCTCAATTTGCAGTGGGTGCAGCGGCAGGCCGCGGCCGGCAAGCCGTGGAGCGCGGTGCTGGGCCGCAACATCCCAGCCATCCACGAGTTGCAGCAAAAGCTCATCGACCTGCAGGCACAGGTGGTGGTGCCGCTGGAGCAGCTCAAGGCCATCCACAAGCGCATGAATGACGGTGAGGCCATGTCGCGCGACGCCAAGCGCGAGATGATCGAGGCCAACCTGCGGCTGGTGATCTCCATCGCCAAGAAGTACACCAACCGGGGGCTGCAGTTCCTGGACCTCATCCAGGAGGGCAACATCGGTCTGATGAAGGCGGTGGACAAGTTCGAATACCGCCGCGGCTACAAGTTCTCGACCTATGCCACCTGGTGGATCCGGCAGGCCATCACGCGCTCGATCGCCGACCAGGCGCGCACCATCCGCATCCCGGTGCACATGATCGAGACCATCAACAAGATGAACCGCATCTCGCGCCAGCACCTGCAAGAGTTCGGCGTGGAGCCCGACGCCTCTATTCTGGCCGAGAAGATGGACATGCCCGAGGACAAGATCCGCAAGATCATGAAAATCGCCAAAGAGCCGATCTCGATGGAGACGCCGATTGGCGATGACGACGACTCGCACCTGGGCGACTTCATCGAGGACACCAGCAACGTGGCGCCGGTGGACGCGGCCATGCAGGCCGGCCTGCGCGAAGTGGTCAAGGAAATTCTGGACACCTTGACGCCGCGCGAAGCCAAGGTGCTGCGCATGCGCTACGGCATCGAAATGTCCACCGACCACACGTTGGAGGAAGTGGGCAAGCAGTTCGACGTCACGCGCGAGCGCATCCGCCAGATCGAGGCCAAGGCGATCCGCAAGCTCAAGCACCCGAGCCGCTCGGAGAAGCTGCGCAGCTTCTTGGACAATCTGTAACGGTACGGCAATGCATCATCTGCGATGCATACCGATCGTCCTTTATGAAGCAACATCGGCGCGCCGCGCCGTGCTTGAACGCCCGCGGCCGCTTCCTGAGTTCGGCATTCACCGAGAGCCCGGCGTAGGTGGCACCGGGCACCTTCCGTCGTCACGGCATTCGCCTGCCAAGCGCGCCTGGCGTGTCAGCACTACCACGTGATCGCGTTGCGGGCGTAAACGCGCGGCCGCTTTCGGTCATGCGTGCATCTTAGGCCGACGCAAGGGCTGCACTGCTGCGGGCGATGCCTGGGCGGTGCAGGTCCTCAGCCCGCAACCGCTGGATGTGGGCGTGTTCGAGATCGGCCGCATCGAGCCGGAAGCGCCGCACCACCTCCGAGAGCTGCCGCGCTTGGTCGCTCATGGCGGTGGCCGATGCAGCACTTTGCTCCACCAAAGCGGCATTCTGCTGGGTCATCTGGTCGAGCTGCCCCAACGCCGCGTTGATTTGCGCCACCCCGTCGGCCTGTTCGGCCGCCGCTGACGCCATGGCCTGGATGATGTCGCGCACGCGCACCACCTGTTCGACGATGGCCTGCATGACATCGCCGGCGCGATGCACCGTCGCCACCCCGCGCGCCCGGCCACCGATGGCCTGACAGCGTCCACCAGCGCGCGGTTGTCGGCGCCGAGGCAGGTGGCCTGCACGATGACGTTGCGCGCAAAGCCTACGTGGTCGCGCAGCGCAAAGAGTTGTTCTTTGCTGGCGTCACAGGGGGTGTATTGCGCTCGGGCGCATAGAGGAAGCGCTCAACCGGACCGAAGACGTGGCCGTGCGCATCCACCGCGCCAGCCGGCAAGCGAAACTGCGGCCGGCTCGGACCGTCGTACCCGTCAAGCCATCCGGGGGTTTTGGCAACGCCGCCCGGGTTGGGTTTGGACATGGTGCGCTCCTTTTATCGATGTAGCGCCGGCCGGCCTTGGCCAGCGCTTCGCGCATACCTTACAGGTCCAGCCCCAGCTCGCCGCCGCAGCCTGGCGCTCGCGCTTGGCCCCTTCGTTGGCCTTGCGCTTGCGG
>NZ_DAISZC010000071.1:0-10882 GCF_036824975.1 Tepidimonas sp. | reverse complement strand
TCACTTCAGCCAGCCGCGGCGGCGGAAGTACCACATCGGCCCCACGGCGCTGAGCAGCATCAGCACCAGCGCGAAGGGGTAGCCCAGCTTCCACTCCAGCTCGGGCATAAACTGGAAATTCATACCGTAAATGCTGGCAATCAGCGTGGGCGGCAGCAGCGCCACCGACGCCACCGAGAAGATCTTGATGATCTTGTTTTGGTTGATGTTGATGAAGCCGATGGTGGCATCCATCAGGAAGTTGATCTTGTCGAACAGGAACGAGGTGTGACCCTCCAGCGAGTCGATGTCGCGCAGAATTTGGCGCGCGTCTTCGAACTGTTCGGCCGACAGCAGCCGCATGCGCATCAAAAAGCTGATGGCGCGGCGCGTGTCCATCATGTCGCGCCGGATGCGGCCCGAGAGGTCCTCATGGCGGGCGATGGCGGCCAGCACCTGCTGCGCCACGTCGTCCGTCAGGAGGCCAGAGAGCACCTGCGTGCTGATGTGCTCCAGGTCATCATGGATGCCTTCCAGGATGTCGGCGCAGTACTCGACGTCGGTGTCGAACAGCGCCAGCAGCACGTCCTTAGCGTCGTCGATGAGGCCGGGCATGCGGCGCGCGCGCAGGCGCAGCAGCCGGAACACCGGTAGGTCCTCGTCGTGAATGGAGAACAGCACCCCGTGGCTGTTGAGCTCGGCGTTGCGGTCGTTCAGGATGAACGCCACACGCACATGACGCGGGCCATCCTCGTCGTCAATGAGGAAGTCCGAGCGCACGTGCAGTTCGCCGTTGTCTTCCTCGAAAAAGCGAGCGGACTCCTCGATGTCCTCGTCCATCGCGTCTTCGGGGATGGACAGGCCGAAGTGCTGCCGCACCCAGCGGCGCTCCTCGGGGGTGGGGGACTCCATGTCCACCCAGATGGGGCGAAAACGCGCCAAATCTTCCAGGGATTCGATCTCTTCCTGGAACAGGCGGCCGTTGACGAGCGTGAAAACGTTGAGCATGGCGCAGGGACGGCGTTCGGACGGGGGTACGGACGGCAGTCGGTGCTTCCGGGGCGCTGCCGGCCATTGCGCCGTCGCGTGTCCGGCGTTCTCAGGCCATGCTGACCGATCCCGGAAGCACGCCCCTAGGGCTGCTTTCCACGGTGCTGACTCCAATCGGTGGTGGAGTCGCGATTATGGCACCGTCCGGTTGGAGGCGGCGGGCGCGAAGAGGGCGCGCAGCGCCTGCACGTGCTGGCGGGCGTCGGCTTCGCCCAGCTGCATCAGCGCCTGTACGAAGCCGGGCTCGAACAGCAGGTAGCTGGCTAGGGCGGCGGCGCTGCCGTTGCCGGCGCGCCGCGTCTCCAGCGCGCCCAGACCGGCCAAGGTGTCGCGCGTGGCGGCCGGCAGCTCGTGCACGTGCTTGAGCGCCAGTTCGTCCAGCGAGGCGCTGGGCTGCAGGCACAGCACCTGCACGGGGCGGTAGGGCAGCAGCGCGGCCACGGCAGGTGGCAGCTGCGCGAGGGTACGGCTGACGCGCTGGGCTTGCTCCACGTCCGCCTGCAGCGTGTCATGAAACACACTGGCCAGCGCGTGGCCGGCGATGGTGCCGGCGCTGGGTTCCTCGGAGCGCGCTGCCGCCGTCGTGAGGCCAGCGCGCTGCGGCTGGCCGACGCCGATCACCAGGATCTGGCGCGCGCCTAGGTGGATGGCGCCCGACAGCGGTGACAGCTGGCGCATCGAGCCGTCACCGAAGTATTCCTTGTGACCGTCCACCCACAGCGGCACGGCGGGAAACAGGAACGGAATTGCGGCCGAGGCCATCAGGTGCTCGACGTCGATGAGCTGGGCCTCGGCACGGCGACCGGGTCGGCGCCACGGCGCACAGCTGGCGTCCGCGGTCTGGAAGAAGGTCCAGTGCTCGCCGCTGGTATAACTGGACGCGGTCACGGCCAGCACGTCGAGTGTGCCATCGGCCAGTGCGGCGCTGACGGCTGGCAGGTCGAGGTGCCGGTGCAGGGTCTGCACGAGCGGCATGGTGTCGAGCAGTGCGCGATGTCGGCGCACCTGGCGCATCAGGGTCAGGCCGGCGGTGAGCAGGTTGGGGCGCCCCACCCGTAGTGCGCTGAGCTGATAGACGTGGTGCGAGCGCAGCTGGGTCCAGAAGGCGGCCAGCTGCTCGAACGCACGGGTTCCCAGGCGCGCTACGCTGGCCAGATAGGCGCCGTTGAGCGCCCCGGCCGAGGTGCCCAGGATGAGGTGAAACGGAAATGCACCGTCGTCTAGCAGGCGCCCGAGCGCGCGCAGCACGCCCACCTGGTACGCCGTGCGGGCGCCGCCGCCCATCAGGACCAAAGCGCGCCGCTCGGGCCGCTCGGGAGGCGGTGGCTCGAACAGGGAGGCGATCAGGGTTTGCAGCGCCATCGGGTGGTCTGCCACGACCTGCAGGCGGAGTGAAACACCAGTGTGGCGCCCCTCGCGCCGTGCGCCATGCGGGAAAGCGCGCAGTGGGGGGCGCGGGGGTGGCTGCGGCTGCGCGAAGTCCAGGCCGGCGTGCAGGCCCGTCCGTGGGGTTGCCTACCACCCCTTGTCACTGCGGCTTCAAATGGGCATAGTAGGGGGGTGGGACGGTGCCACGTCGCCGCCCGCCCGGCCCGATCCCTGGCGGCCGGCCGTTCTCACGGAGCAACAAGGAGGCTCTCCATGAACCTGACCATCAGCGGACACCATCTCGACGTGACGCCGGCGCTGCACGGCTATGTGACCAGCAAGCTGGAACGCATCTCGCGCCACTTCGATCAGGTGGTGGACATCCGTGTCCTGCTCAGCGTCGACCCCATACGAGACAAGGATCGGCGCCAGAAGGCCGAATGCAGCATCCACGTCAAGGGCAAGGACCTCTACGCCGAGAGCGTGCACGCCGACCTGTACGCCGCCATCGACGAGCTGGCTGACAAGCTGGACCGGCAGGTGTTGCGCTACAAGGACCGGGTGCAGGAGCATCACCACACACCGATGAAGCGTGAGGTCGTCTGACCTCGCGATGGCCCGTCGCTGTTGCTGCGGCGCAACAAACCGCTTGGTCGCCAAGCGGTTTGTGTTTTTTGGGGAGCTGCGCTCAGCCGGGCGTGACGGCATAATGTCCCCCTCGTTTCAAGGCCAACCGCGATGAACCGTCTTTCCGCGATCCTGCCGCCCGAACACGTGCTGGTGGCCGTCGAGGCCACGAGCAAGAAGCGCGCGTTCGAAGAAGCCGGGCTGTTGTTCGAGTCTCTGCACGGACTCAATCGAGCCCTGGTTACGGACAGTCTGTTCGCGCGCGAACGCCTGGGCTCCACCGGGCTGGGGCATGGGGTGGCGATTCCGCACGGTCGCATCAAGGGCCTGAAACAGCCCATGGCCGCGGTATTCCAGCTGGCGCAGCCCATCGGCTTCGACGCCCCCGACGAGCAACCGGTCAATCTGCTAATCTTTCTGCTCGTGCCCGAGGCGGCCACGCAGAAGCATCTGGAAATCCTGTCCGAGATCGCCGAGCTGCTGAGCGACCCGGTGTTGCGCGATAAGCTGCGCAGCGCCGACAACCCCGCCACGCTGCACGGGCTCATCGCCAGCTGGCAGTCGGCGCACGCCGCCGCCTGATTCGTCGCCGGCCGGCGCTGCACTGCACCGCTGCGATGAAGCCGAGCGCCCTCAGCGCCGACGCGCTGTTCGAGGATCACCGCGAAACCCTGAAGTGGCAGTGGATCGCGGGCTCCAGCGCCCCGGAGCGGCGCTTCGACGACCACGCCGTGGCTGCGGCGCGCTCCGGCGCCGATTTGGTGGGTCATCTGAACTACATCCATCCGTACCGCGCGCAGGTGCTGGGGGCGCGCGAGGTGGCCTACCTGCTCAATGCGACACCGGAGGACTGCCGCCGCCGGGTGGCGCGCATCGTGACGCTGGAGCCGCCGCTGTTGGTGGTGGCCGATGGCCAGACGCCGCCCGCAGAGCTGGTGGCGATGTGCGAGCGCGCGCACATCCCGCTCTTTGCCACCGAGGCGTCGGCAGCGTTCGTCATCGACGTGCTGCGCGCCTACCTGTCGCGCCATTTCGCCGAGCGCGTCACGATGCACGGGGTGTTCATGGACATCCTCGGCCTGGGCGTGCTGATCACCGGCGAGTCGGGGCTGGGCAAGAGCGAGCTGGGGCTGGAGCTGATCTCGCGCGGCCATGGCCTGGTGGCCGACGACGCGGTGGATCTGTACCGCGTCAACCAGACCACCGTCGAGGGGCGTTGTCCCGACCTGCTGCAGAACCTGCTCGAGGTGCGCGGCATCGGCCTGCTCGACATCAAGGCCATCTTTGGCGAGACAGCCGTGCGACGCAAGATGCGGCTGCGCCTGATCGTGCATCTGGTGCGCCAGTCGACGCTGGAGCGCGACTACGAGCGCCTGCCCTCGGAGCCGATGTATGAGGACGTGCTGGGTGTGGCGATCCGCAAGGCCGTCATTTCGGTGGTGGCTGGACGCAACATCGCCGTGCTGGTGGAGGCCGCGGTACGCAACACCATTTTGCAGCTGCGTGGCATCGACACGTATCAGGAGTTTGTGCGCCGGCAACGCGCGGCGATGTTGCGCGACAGCTAAGCCGTGTCAGCCACGCCGCGGGCGACTGCGGTGTGGGCAGTCGTCGCGCCGGCAGTGGGCGTAAAGCGCCAGCGCGTGCTCCTGCAGGGCAAAGCCGCGCTCTTGGGCAATCGCTTGCTGGCGGCGCTCGATTTCGGCGTCGAAGAATTCCTCGACCCGTCCGCAATCGAGACACACCAGATGGTCGTGGTGCTGCCCCTCGTTGAGCTCGTAGACCGCCTTGCCGGACTCGAAATTGCTGCGTACCAGAATGCCGGCCTGTTCGAACTGCGTCAGCACTCGGTATACCGTGGCCAGGCCGATGTCGGACTGTTCTTCCAGTAGCGCCCGGAATACGTCTTCGGCCGTCATGTGACGCTGGCGGCGCGACTGGAAGATCTCCAGGATCTTCAGCCGCGGCAAGGTCGCCTTCAGTCCCGTGCTCTTGAGTTCGTCGATGCCGGTCATGCGTGCGCAGTGATTTAAGGGACAGGCCGCAACCCGGCTCGCGCCCCACTACAATGGGCGCAATGATATATCCTGACGCCAAATCCTTGGTGCGGGTATGCTCCAACGTAGGTCTGCCATGAATCCTGCCGCTTTCCTGCTGTTGCGTCTGTTGCGGCGTCCGGTCGGCTGGATGCTGCCCGCGCTGCTGGCCATCGGCGGCTGCTCCGCGCTGGATGGCGCCACGCAGCGTCTGTCCCGTCTGGGTGGTCTGATCACGCCGTATCGCATCGACATCCAGCAGGGCAACGTCATCGTACGCGAGCAGGTGCAGGCTCTGCAGCCCGGCATGACGCGCGAGCAGGTGCAGGCCATTCTGGGCACACCGTTGGCGGCCAGCATTTTTCACGCCCACCGCTGGGATTACGTCTTCATCTACCAGCGTCAGGGCCAGCCGGTGCAGCGCCGCGTGGTGACGGTATTTTTTGAGGGCGACCGCCTGGCTCGGGTGCAGGCCGACGAGCTGCCGAGCGAAGAAGAGTTCGTGGCCTCGCTGGCGGTGCGCCGCCCGCCGGTGCGCCCGGTGGTGCTGGAGGCCAGCGAAGAGCAGCTGCGCGCCGCGCAGGGCCACGCGGGCCAGGGCGGCGCGGGCGCTGCGCCGTCAGACGCCACGGCAGCCGGGGCGGCGCAGCCTGCTGCCGCCTATCCCCCGCTGGAGGCGCGTTGATACGCCGCGCGGCACCTATGGTCGCGCTCCCTTTATCGAACCCTCTCCGAATGACCCCGCCGTTGCCATGAGCGTCGTTTCTGCGTTGCCCCACCGTGTCGCCATCGCCGGTGCCAGCGGGCGCATGGGCCGCATGCTGATCGAGGCCGTGCTGGCCAGTGACGACTGTGTGCTGGCCGCTGCCCTTGATCGCCCCGACAGTGCGGCCTTGGGGCAGGATGCGGGCGCCTTTGCCGGCCGCAGCACGGGGGTGATGATTGGCGCCGACCTGGACGCTGCGCTGTCCAGTTGCGACGTGTTGATTGACTTTACCCGCCCGGAGGGCACGCTGGCGCATCTGGCCGTCTGCCAGCGCCTCGGGGTGGCGATGGTGATCGGCACCACCGGTTTCGATGAGGCCCAGAAAGCCGCCATCGCGGCAGCCGCCCAGCACATCCCTATCGTGCTGGCACCCAACATGAGCGTGGGGGTCAACGTGACGCTGAAGCTGCTGGAGATGGCCGCACGCGCCCTGCAGGAAGGCTACGACATCGAGATCGTGGAGGTGCACCACCGCCACAAGGTCGATGCGCCCAGCGGCACGGCGCTGAAGATGGGCGAGGTGATTGCGGCGGCCCAGGGGCGCAACTTGCGCGACTGTGCGGTCTACGAGCGCGTGGGCCACACCGGCGAGCGGCCGGCAGGCGCCATCGGCTTTGCCACCGTGCGCGGCGGCGACGTGGTGGGCGACCACACGGTGATGTTTCTGGGCAGCGGCGAGCGCATCGAAATCACCCATAAGTCCAGCAGCCGTGCCACCTACGCACTGGGTAGCTTGCGGGCGGTGCGCTTCCTGGCTGGCCGGCGGGCGGGCCTGTACGACATGTTCGACGTGCTGGGGCTGCGCTGACCGTTGCGAGGGGCGCAGTACCGGCTAGAGTCAACCGCAAAGGAGACGCTGCCATGACGATTCAAACCCGTTCCATCCTATACACCCATGAGGGCCACACGTTCGAAGGCGTGCTGGCGTGGGATGATGCGCAAAGCGGCGCGCGACCTGCGGTGGCGGTGGCGCACGCGTGGGCCGGGCGTACCGATTTCGAGCTGGGCAAGGCGCGGGCCCTGGCGGAGCTGGGCTACGTCGGCTTTGCCATGGACGTCTATGGCCAGGGCAAGCGGGGCCACAGCAAGGAAGAAAACGCGGCCCTGATGACACCGCTGGTGCAAAACCGCCCACTGCTGCAGGCTCGGCTGGGCGCGGCGCTGCAGGCGCTGCAGGCTCAGCCCGAGGTGGACGCTGCGCGCACGGCGGCGATCGGCTTTTGCTTCGGCGGGCTGAGCGTGCTCGACATGGCGCGCTGCGGTCTGCCGGTGCGCGGGGTGGTGAGCTTTCACGGCCTGTTCACGCCGCCGGGCAACACGGCGGGGCGCCGCATCAGCGCCAAAGTGCTGGCCCTGCACGGCTGGGATGACCCGATGGCACCGCCGGATGCGGTGCTGGCCTTCGCGCGCGAGATGAGCGAAGCGGGCGCCGACTGGCAGCTGCACGCCTACGGCGGCACCCTGCATGCGTTTACCAACCCCGAGGCCAACGACCCCGACTTTGGTACGGTCTACAGCGCGCGAGCAGACGCACGCTCGTGGGCCGCGATGCGCGCCTTTCTGGCCGAAGTGTTAGCCTGAAAGAGCGGCGCTCAGACGCCAGCCGCGCCCGCGTGGGGCATGGCGGGCCGTGGGTGCGGCGCCGCCGGTGTAGTGGGCACCGCACGGGGCACCGATACAATCGCTGCCCATCTGGCGGGGCGTGGTCGGCCAACGGCTGCGGCCGCCCCGCAACCGTTGCCCCACACCATGCAAGACGCCTACATTCCCCGCGATATCGAAGCCGCCGCCCAGGCCGACTGGGCGGCGCGTGACGCCTACCGCGTCACCGAAGACCCCGCAAAGCCCAAGTTCTACGCCTGCTCCATGCTGCCCTACCCGAGCGGCAAGCTGCACATGGGGCACGTGCGCAACTACACCATCAACGACATGATGGCGCGCCAGTTGCGCATGAAGGGCTACAACGTGCTCATGCCGATGGGGTGGGACGCGTTCGGGCTGCCGGCCGAAAATGCCGCCATCAAGAACAGCGTGCCCCCCGCGCGCTGGACCGACGACAACATCGCCTACATGAAGGGGCAGATGCAGGCGCTGGGGCTGGCCATCGACTGGAGCCGCGAAATCGCCACCTGCTCGCCTGAGTACTACAAGTGGAACCAGTGGCTGTTCCTGAAGATGCTGGAAAAGGGCATCGCCTACCGCAAGACGCAGGTGGTCAACTGGGACCCGGTGGACCAGACTGTGCTGGCCAACGAGCAGGTCATCGACGGCCGCGGCTGGCGCACCGGTGCCTTGGTGGAAAAGCGCGAGATCCCGGGCTACTACCTGGCGATTACCCGCTACGCCGAGGAGCTGCTGTCGGCGGTGGCCAACCCGGACGACCCCAATTACCTGCACGGCTGGCCCGAGCGCGTACGCCTGATGCAGGCCAACTGGATCGGCAAGAGCGAGGGGGTGCGTTTTGCCTTCACGCACGACATCCGCGGCGCCGACGGCCAGCTGATCCAGGACGGGCGGCTGTATGTTTTCACGACGCGCGCCGACACCATCATGGGCGTGACGTTCTGCGCGGTGGCGCCCGAGCACCCGCTGGCGCAGCACGCCGCGCGCGACAACCCGGCGCTGGCCGCGTTCATCGAGCGCTGCAAGCAGGGCGGCACCACCGAGGCCGAGCTGGCGCTCAAAGACAAGGAAGGCATGCCCACCGGGCTGAGCGTGACGCATCCGCTCACCGGTGAGGCGGTGCCGGTGTGGGTAGGCAACTACGTGCTGATGAGCTACGGTGATGGTGCCGTCATGGGTGTGCCGGCACACGACGAGCGCGATTTTGCCTTCGCGCTCAAGTACGGCCTGCCCATCAAACAGGTGGTGGGGCTGCCACTGCCAGCGGCGCACGCCCAGCCTGACGTGGCTGGCGTCCCGCCCCAGGGCAACAGCGGCCAGGCGCAGGCCCTGGTGTTCGACCCCACACGCTGGCAGGATTGGTATGCCGACAAATCGGGCCGCTTGGTGTGCATCCACTCCGGCCCGCTCGACGGGCTGCCGTATCAGGCTGCGGTGGACAAAGTGGCCGAGTTGCTGGCCGCCAAGGGGCTGGGTCAGAAGCAAACCACGTGGCGTCTGCGCGACTGGGGCATCAGCCGCCAGCGCTACTGGGGTACGCCCATTCCCATCATCCACTGCGACCACTGTGGCCCCGTGCCGGTACCGTACGAAGATCTGCCGGTGGTGCTGCCGCAAGACCTGGTGCCGGATGGCAGCGGCAATCCGCTGGCCAAGTGCGAGGCGTTCCTGAACGTGGCCTGCCCCCAGTGCGGCCAGCCTGCGCGGCGCGAAACCGACACCATGGACACGTTTGTCGATTCGTCGTGGTACTTCATGCGCTACTGCGACCCGACGAAGGCGGACGCGATGGTGGGCGAGGGCACGCGCTACTGGATGCCGATGGACCAGTACATCGGCGGCATCGAGCACGCCATCCTGCACCTGCTGTATGCGCGCTTCTGGACCAAGGTGATGCGCGACCTGGGGCTGGTGCAGGTGGACGAGCCGTTCCAGCGGCTGCTCACGCAGGGCATGGTGCTCAACCACATCTACAGCCGCCGCACCGCCAAGGGCGGCAAGGAATACTTCTGGCCGCACGACGTGGAAAACGTCCTCGATGAGTCGGGCAAGATCGTCGGTGCCAAGCTCCGGCGCGACGTGCCCAGCGCCGACGGCGTGCTGCCGCCTGGCACGCCCATCGACTACGAGGGCGTGGGCACGATGTCCAAGTCCAAGAACAACGGTGTCGATCCGCAGGACCTGATCGAGAAATACGGTGCCGACACCGCGCGGCTCTACACCATGTTCACCGCGCCGCCGGAGGCCACGCTGGAGTGGAACGACGCGGCGGTGGAGGGCAGCCACCGCTTCCTCAAGCGCGTGTGGGCCTTTGGGCGGCGGCTGGCGACGCAGGACTTCAGCGCCGCGCAGCAGGCCGTGCAGGGGGTGTCATCGCTGGCCGACGTGACCTTTGGTCAACGGGCCAAGGCGTTGCGGCACGAGATCCACACCGTGCTGAAGCAGGTGGACTACGACTACCAGCGTATGCAGTACAACACCGTGGTGTCGGGCTGCATGAAGATGCTCAATGCGCTGGAGGCGTTCGACGCGGCCGACGAGCCGGGGGGCGGGGTGGCGTTGATCGAGGGCTTTGGCATCTTGCTGCGCTGCCTGTATCCGGCCACGCCGCACTTGACCTATGTGCTGTGGCAACAGCTGGGCTACGCCGGGGCGTTGGGTGATCTGCTCAATGCGCCATGGCCGCAGGTGGACAAGGCGGCGCTACGTCGTGACGAAATCGAATTGGTGCTGCAGATCAACGGCAAGCTGCGCGGCAGCCTGACCGTGCCCGCCGACGCCGACCGGGCGGCCATCGAGGCGGCGGCGCTGGCCGCGCCCGAGGTGGCCCGCTACGCCGAGGGCCGACCCGCGCGCAAGGTGGTGGTGGTGCCGGGTCGCCTGGTCAACGTGGTGGTGTGATGGATCGCCCGTGCCGTCGCCGTGGGTTGCTGGCCTGCGCGCTGGCGGGCTGGGCTGTTGCGGGCCTGGGCTGCGGGTTTCGCCTGCGCGGGGTCGCGGTGGCGATGCCGTTTCAGACCGTGCGTCTGGTCGGCAGCACGGGTAGCGACGTAGCCCAGAGTCTGGCGGCGCAACTGCGCGCCAGTGGGGTGCAGGTGTGGACAGGGGTCACGCCCCCCGGCGCCGCCCCGCAGCCGGACGCCCCGGTGCCCGATGTCATCGTCGATGTGCAGCAGGACCAGCGCGAGCGCGTCGTCGTGGGCACCACGGCCGCCGGGCAGGTGCGCGAGCTGTTGCTGCGCCGCCGCGTGCGCGTTGCACTGCGCACCCCAGCCGGGCGCGAGCTGATCGAGCCCACCGAACTGCTGCAGGAGCGCGAGCTGAGCTACTCCGAGACCGTGGCGCTGGGCAAGGAAGCCGAGGAGGCGCTGTTGTTCGACGACATGCGCGCCGCCTTGGTGCGCCAGCTGATGGCGCGGCTGGCGGCGGTGCG
>NZ_DAISZC010000070.1:0-11071 GCF_036824975.1 Tepidimonas sp. | reverse complement strand
GCGGCGGCCGCTGAAGCGGGGACCGCGACGGTTGCCGATTGGCGGGTGGTCGGGGTGATTGCCGATCGTCGTGGCGCCGGGGCAGCGGTGCTGGTGCGCGACGGTACGCCGGCGCGCCCCTACCGCGTTGGCACCACGCTGCCTGATGGGTGGCGTGTGGTGCGCGTCGAGCGCGCCGAGGTCTGGCTGGCACCACCGGGCGGGGGCGAGGCGCAGCGCTTGACGGTGCCAGTGCCGCAGGCCCCGGCTTCTCCAATATCCTGAAGTATCGCTGGGCCTGCGTGCCTGTGGGGTGTTGACCGCAAGATACTGAAGATTCACCCAGCTGGCGGTGACTTCATCTCCGCAGAAACAACCGGTATACCGGATTGTCGGTTTCGTCCACGTAGGGGTAGCCCAGGTTGCGCAGGAAAGTCTCGAAAGCCTTGCCGTCCTTCGGCGGAACTTGCAGGCCGACTAGGATGCGGCCATAGTCTGCGCCCTGGTTGCGGTAGTGGAACAGGCTGATGTTCCAGCTCGGGCGCATGAGGGTGAGAAACTTCAGCAGCGCCCCGGGGCGCTCGGGGAAGATGAAGCGCAGCAGCCGTTCGTCCTGTGCCAAGGGCGAGTGTCCTCCCACCATGTGGCGGATGTGTTCCTGCGCCAGGTCGTCGTGAGTGAGGTCGAGCGTGCGAAAGCCGTGTTTTTCGAATGCGGCGGCGATTTTGGTGCTTTCACCGCGGCCGTGCGTGGTCAGGCCCACGAACACGTGGGCCACCGCCGTGTCGTGGATGCGGTAGTTGAACTCGGTGACATTGCGCGGGCCGCCGGGCAGGGTGCCGATAGCCTGCAAAAAGCGCAGGAAACTGCCGCGCTCCTCGGGGATGGTGACCGCAAATAGCGCTTCGCGTTCCTCGCCCACTTCGGCGCGTTCGGCTACGAAGCGCAGGCGGTCGAAATTCATGTTGGCGCCGCACAGGATGGCGGCATAGGTCTCGCCGCGTGTCTTGCGTTCGGCCACATACTTCTTGATGGCCGCCACGGCCATGGCACCGGCCGGCTCGACGATGCTGCGCGTGTCGACGAAGACGTCCTTGATGGCGGCGCAGACTTCGTCGGTGTCCACCGTGACGTAGGCATCGACGACCTCGCGTGCCAGCCGGAAGGTCTCCTGCCCCACCAGTTTGACCGCTGTGCCGTCGGAGAACAGCCCAACGTCGCTGAGCTGCACGCGCTCGCCAGCCTGCACCGAGCGCAGCATGGCGTCGGAGTCACGCATTTGCACGCCAATGACGCGGATGTCGGGCCGCACCGCCTTAATGTACGCCCCCACGCCCGCGATCAGCCCACCGCCACCGATGGCCACGAACACCGCATCGAGCCGGTTGGAGCCCAGCCCCTGCAGCTGGCGCAGCATCTCCATGGCGATGGTGCCCTGGCCGGCGATGACGTCTGGGTCGTCGAAGGGGTGCACGAAGGTCAGCCCTTCGGCCTGGGCAAGCTGGCTGGCGTATTGAGCGGCGTCGGAGTAGCTGTCGCCGTGCAGCACCACGTCGCCGCCGAGCGCGCGCACGGCGTCGACCTTGACCTGCGGGGTGGTGGTGGGCATGACGATGACCGCTCGCGCCCCCAGCTTGTGAGCACCCAGCGCCACGCCTTGTGCATGATTGCCGGCCGAGGCGCAGATGACCCCGCGCCGCAGCTGCTCGGGGCTGAGGTGCGCGAGCTTGTTGTAGGCACCACGCAGCTTGAAGCTGAACACCGGTTGTTGGTCTTCGCGCTTGAGCAGTACCTTGTTGTGCAGTCGTCGGCTGAGGTTGCGCGCCGGCTCCAGCGCCGTTTCACGCGCCACGTCGTACACGCGCGCGGTGAGGATTTTTTTCAGGTAGTCGGCCGGGGTTAGTGCTGAGGCGGACGGGGAGGATGAGCGGCGGGGCATAGGCGGCGCGAATCGTGCAACCGCACAATCATAGCCGTGCGCGGATGGGTGCCGTCCGGGTGCCGTACCGTGGTCGGGGGGGCAGTCAAACTACAGCGGCGCGGGTGGGCGTCTGTTTTGCGCCGGGGGGTGTGGCGGGGCCGACGGCCAAAAAAATGGCCCAAGCCGTGCGGCTTGGGCCAGAACCACCCATTCAGGGCAGAGGAGACAACCGGAAAACCAAAAGGCGCTTGCCAGGCTGACGACAGCGGTTTGGCGCCTACAATGCGAGTATTATAGCTTACTGATATTGCGCTGCAACATCACCACTGGTCGGCGCCGTGTGCCGACTGTCGTCATGGAGACATCACTGCCATGGAATGCGCCGTCACCTGGACTGGTCCCAGCGGGGCCGGCTCGAATATGGGTTTCATCGCTGCCACCGGCAGCGGTCACCTCGTGGCCATGGATGGCGCCGTGGACCCCGCCAAGCCCGAGGTCAGTGGCGCCAATTTGGCACCGCGCCCCATGGAGTTGGTGCTGGCGGGCACGGGGGGGTGCACGTCGTTCGACATCGTGATGATCCTCAAGCGCGGGCGGCACGACGTGCGCGGCTGCCAGGTCAAGCTGACAGCCCAGCGAGCCGACACCGAGCCCAAGGTGTTTACCCGCATCCACATGCACTTCATCGTGCAGGGCAAGGGGATACCGGCAGCCGCGGTGGAGCGTGCCATCCAGCTCAGTCACGAGAAGTACTGCTCGGCCAGCATCATGCTGGCCAAGACGGCCGAAATCACCACCAGCTACGAGTTGGTGGACGTGGCGTGAGCGCAGCGGCACCCGTCCCGGGTGGCGGATAGTGCCTCAGCCACGGTGTGTGGCGCCGCCCAAACACCGGGCGTCCGAGACGCCGTCCCTGCTGTGGCCGCTGCGAGTCTTGCGGCTGCAGGCGCGCCCTGCCCAAGCGGGGCACAGGTCGGCGGTGGACCCTGAACGAGAGGGTCGCCCCCCGTGCCGGTTCAGATGCGGTGCGCCACGGTCGTCATCACCTTGGCGGCGGCGCGCATGGCCCACTTCACCGGTGTGGGTAGTTCCACACCGCCGGCGGCTTTGGCTTCGCGGGCGTGACGCACCTCATCGTCCTTCATTTGCGCCACGATGGCGCGCGAGGGGTGATCTGGCGGCGGCAGGCGGTCGAGATGGCCGTCCAGGTGCGCTTCGACCTGGCGTTCGGTCTCGACCACAAAGCCCAGGCTGACGCCCCGTCCGGCCAAGCCGGCGGCCACACCGATGGCAAACGCACCGGCGTACCACAGTGGGCACAGCAGCGAGCGGCGGTCGCCCAACTCGTCCAGCCGCTGCTGGCACCAGGCCAGGTGGTCCGTCTCATCTTGCGCAGCAGCCTCCAGATGACGTGCGATGCGTTCGCGCTCGGCGGGCTGTTCGCGACCCACACGCGCCGCAAACGCCTGTCCGGTGTACAGCGCCTGGGCACAGATTTCACCGACGTGGTTGACGCGCATCAACGCGCCCGAGAGCCGGCGCTGCTCGGGCGTCATCTGGGCGGCATCGGCAGCGCGCTCGGTCGACACGGCGGGTGTCGGGCGAGCCGCGCGGTGCGGGGCGAACAGGGTCCGCAGCGCGTTGTCGACCGCAATCAGGGTGGCATCCACAACTGTGCTCATGATATGCATGCTAGCGCAGCGCTCATGGCCCCGCCTTGATGTCGGTCACGATGTACGCGCTGCCGACTTTTTGGGCGCGAAAGCGCACCGCCATGCCCGGCTGTAGGCCCCGCAGCAAGGTCGCGTCACGCACCTGGAACACCATGGTCATCGGGGGCATGTCCAGGCTGACAATCGGCCCGTGGCGCAAGGTGATCTTGTTGGCAGTGACGTCGATGCGGCGTATCTCGCCGTCGGTCCAATCGTCGCCCGCGGTGGGGCCGGGCACCGCTGCGGTACCTTGCGGGCCGTGATCCGCGGTGGCGTTCGTGCTGACGGGGTGTACCGCCGCGCCGGGGTAGCGGGTATAGACGCGTGTGGTGCCGTCGCGCTGCACCAGCAGGACGTCGTAGGGGTCGCGTCGGCCGCCGTATTCGGGACCGTCCATGCCCGGGCTACCGATGGGCATACGCGGCACCGCCAAGCCCAGTGCTTGCGGGCGCTCGCGCAGCAGGCGCAGGATGTCGGTGGCGGGTACATGTCCCTCGATCACGTAACCGTCGACGCGGGCCGTGTGGCACGAGCCCAGCGCCTGTGGCACGCCGAGCCGCTGGCGCACGGCGGCGTTGCCGCTGTCGACGGCCTGCACGAGAAAGCCGTGTGCTTGCAAGTGCCGGATCCAGTCGTTGCAGCAGCCGCATTTAGGGTCTTTCCACACTTCAATCCGCGGGGCGGAGAGCTGCGCCCAACCCAACCCTGCGCTCGCGGCAAGCACAGCCGCCGCGCCCCAACGTAGCGTGTCGCGTCGCTTCATCGTGTCGTCTCCTGTGAGGTGGGCTCGACCCGGATGTGGCCGACCATGCCCGCGTCGAAGTGGCCGGGGATCAGACAGGCGAACTGGAAATTCCCTGGCCGGTTGAAGTGCCAGACGATGTCGCCGCGCTGCCCCGGCGCCACGTGGGCCATGTAGGGCTCGTCGTGCTCCATGCCAGGGTGTTTTTTCATGAGTTCGGCGTGGGCGGCCAGTTCCTCGGGGGTGCCGATGACCAGCTCGTGCATCACCCGGCCGCGGTTGATGGCGCGCAGGCGCACCGTCTCGCCCTGGCGCACGGTGATGCGGTCCGGTCGAAAGCGCATGTCGTCACCCATGCGGATGTCGATGGTGCGGCTGATGCGCGCCGGGTCGCCGGCAATGCCCCACGGTTTTTGTTCGGGGGGCAGCGCGGCGCGGCGGGGTGTGTCGTGGCCGTGCGGGCCGTGGCCAGCGGCCATCAGTGGCCAAGCCGTGGCGCTGACGAGCAGCGCGCGGCGCAGGGCGTCAATGCGAGTGACCATGGTGTCCTCCGTGGGGTTTGCGGGCGTCGAATGGAGCCGGCACGGGTTGGCTGTGCGGCGCCGACGGTGCGCTGCCCGAGGGTGAGGCCCCGGGGCGCGCGGGTGGCATGGTTTCGTCCGCAGCGGCTGGGGCTTGGCCCACGGACAGCGGCCGGGCCTGGGTGCCAGGCGGCTGACGGTACCAGCCAGGGTCACGGTAGTCACCCGGCGCCAGATCGCGTCGCACCTTCAGCGTGGTGAACATGCCGCCCATCTCGATGGGGCCGTAGGGGCCGCTGCCGGTCATCATCGGCAGGGTGTTGTCGGGCAGCGGCATTTCCATCACGCCCATATCGGCCATGCCGCGCTCGCCCATCACCATGTAGTCGGGTACCAAGCGCTGTAGGCGGTGCACCAGACCGCGGTGGTCCAAGCCAATTAGGTTGGGTATGCCATGCCCCATTGGTCCCATGGTGTGGTGGCTTTTGTGGCAGTGCATCGCCCAGTCGCCTTCTTCGTCGGCGATGAACTCGATTTGCCGCATTTGGCCCACCGCGATGTCCACGGTGACTTCGGGCCAGCGCGCTTCGGGTCGCACGGGGCCGCCGTCGGTGCCGGTGACTTCGAACTCGATGCCGTGGATGTGGATGGGGTGGTTGGTCATCGTCAGGTTGCCGATGCGCACCCGCACCCGCTCGCCCAGCCGCGCCACTAGCGGGTCGATGCCCGGGAAGACGCGGCTGTTCCACGCCCAGATATTGAAGTCGAGCATGGTATTGACGTTGGGCGTGCGGGCGCCGGGGGTGACGTCGAAGGCGTTCAGTAAGAAGCAGTAATCGCGAGCGACGTCGGCGATCCATGGGTGTCGCTCTTTGGGATGGGTGACCCAAAAGCCCATCATGCCCATGGCCATCTGCACCATTTCGTCGGCGTGTGGGTGGTACATGAAGGTGCCGGGGCGCCGCGCAACGAATTCGTATACGTAGGTCTGGCCTGGAGGGATTTGCGGCTGGTTGAGGCCGCCCACCCCGTCCATACCGTTGGGCAGACGCTGTCCGTGCCAATGGACGGTGGTGTGCTCGGGCAATCGATTGGTGACGTACAGGCGCACCCGGTCGCCTTCGACCACCTCGATGGTGGGGCCGGGGCTGCTGCCGTTGTAGCCCCACAGGTTGACCGAGAAACCGGGCGCGAATTCGCGCACCACCGGCTCGGCCACCAGATGGAATTCTTTGACGCCGTCTTTCATGCGAAAGGGCAGCGTCCAGCCGTTGAGGGTGACGACCGGTCGGTATGGCCGGCCAGCGCCCGTGACGCCAGGTGGCGTCCAGGCAGCGGCGGTGCTGGCGTCGGTGCGGCTGACCGGATCGGGCAACGCGGCTAAAGCGGGGGAGGTCACACGCACGCCTGCCAGCGCTGCGGCGCCCCCGACCAAGGTCTGCGTCAAGAAATGTCGGCGTTCCATGATCAATGTCCTTTCGCTGCAGTGGGGGTGTCGGTGGCGGCAACTTCAGGGCGGGGTCCGTTCCATGGCAGGCCCCAGGCCACGGCGTCCAAGGCCAGCACTGCCAGCCACGCGTCGCGCTCGGCTGCCAGCACCGTGTGTTGCGCCGCCAGCCGCTGACGCACCGCCTCCAGCAAATCCCAGGGGCTCAGGAGCATGCCGTTGTAGCGCAGCAGCGCTTCTTCCTCCAGTTGCTGCACCTGCGGCAACCACTGTTCGCGCAGCACCTGGGCGTGCTGGTGCAAGGCGTGCGCGGTCTGCAGTCCCTGCCAACGGTCGGCGTCGAGCTGGCGCTGCAGGCTGCGCCACTGCGCATGGGCGTGCAGCGCGGCCTCCCAGGCGTGCGGCCAGGCGGGCTTGCGCCACTCGGCACGAGGGGCCATGGGCGCCGTTTGGCGCGTCGCCCCATCGACGTCGTGCTGCCATGCGCGCTCTAGTGCCTGCCAGGCGTCATCGGTGAGTGCGGCGCGGGTCTGTTCCCACTGGGCGCGCAAGCTCACCCACTGCGGGTGATGGGCGTGTTGGCGCGCCGCCAGTTCCGCATCGTCGGGCAGCGCGGGCGGCGGCGGTAACGTCCCGGGCAGGCGCCGTCCCAATGCGGCAGGATCTTCAGTACCCCCCACGTGCTGCCACAGCCGCGCCAGCGCCTGCCATTCGCTGGCCCGGGCAGCAACCAGCGCTTGCCGTGCTTGCCACGCCGTCTGTTCGTGGCGCAGCCGTTGCTCGGCGCTGAAGTGTCCCACGGCCTGCTGCCGGCGCGCCAGTTCGGCCCCCAATTCGGCCGCCTCCAGCATGTTTTCGGTCAGGCGTCGCTGGGCGCGGGCTGTCACTGCCTCGACCCAGGCGGCGCGCGCCTGTGCCCGCAGCGCCGCCGCACGACGGTCGCGTGCCAATTGTTCGGTGGCGTTGAGGCCGGGCAGCACACGCAGCGCCGGCTGTTGCGCCAGCGCCAGCGCGTCCACCGCCGTCAGTGACAAGGGCTCACCCGCTGGCGCGTCATCGGGGCGCGGCGCAGGCCGATCGAGCCCGTGCGCGCGCTCCCACTGCAGCCAGTCGGCGTGGCCGCGTGGCATGGCGCTGACGCGGTCGTTAGCGGCGCGCCAGCGCTGCAGCGCTTCGGCCATCGAAGCGGGCGGCGTTGGGGTGGCGGGCTCGGGTGACGAGGTCACCGATGCGGGAGCCACATCGGTGGCCGCGGCAGAGGTGTGTGTGTGGGCTTTGGGCTAACGCGGGCAGGGCGTGTAAGCACGCCAACGCCAACCCTGCCCGCCAAGAGGCAATCCAGCGATTCATGTCGGTCCCATTTCCTGAAAAACTGAACGAGTGCACCGCATGCCGAACCAGTCCCACGCGCGGCGGGGTCACGGTCGGCGCGTCGGCGAAATGCGCAGCGCCCCCTTCGCGCTGGGTAGCGCGGATCAGCGCCAACGCGCAGGGGTGTCTTCAGGCGATGGGAGGACGCAAATCCGGGCGGAGCGGCGCACTGGCCACGGGCTCGCGCAGCGGCACCCGCCACCGGTGACTGAGTGGGGGCGGGACCATGATGGACGAAAGTGTCACCAGCGGCGGGTTGTGGCACAGGGCACACAGCGCGCAGGTGCTCGCGCTCCATGCGGTGGTGTCATGCGAGCCGCCGCTGGGGGCGACTGCGGACAGGCGGAGCCCAGGGCCGCCGTGATCGGTAGCACTGGGGTGTGCCAATTCGCCCCGTGGTGCGGTACCGGATGCGAGCACAGCGGTTGCGTGCCAGTCACGGGCTGCGCTGCCCGCGTGCGCCGCGGCATGAGGATGGTGCTCTGCGAAGGTTGTGCCGTGCAACGCCACATGAACAGGCGCCGCCGGGGCAGCTGGGTGCGCCCCTCGTGGCCGAGCACTGGTGCTAGAGATGGACACCGCCTCTGCCATATCTGGGCCGTGGCAGGGCCACGGGGTCATAGCGCCGACTGCCCACAGTCGCCACGGCAACAGGGCCAGCAAGATCCAGAGCAAAACACGGCGCATGGTCTTATATTAGTCGCTGTGCTGCGGTCGTGTCCACAAGAGGATATCGGGAAGCGGGACGAGCGATTACCGACCGCCTCAAGCGAATGATCACTGCCAATGGTCTCAAGGTCTGGCCGGCAGAGGTGGAGGCGCTGATGTACCGGCACCACGCCATTGCCGAGGTGTGCGTGATCGGCGTGCCCGATGCTTGCCGTGGCGAGACGGTGAAGGCGGTCGTCGTGCTGCGCCAGCAGGCGCGCGGCACGGTCAGCGAGGCCGACCTCATCGCGTGGTGCCGCGAGCACATGGCGGCTTACAAGGCACCGCGCATCGTGCAGTTCGTCGATGCCCTGCCCAAGAGCGGCAGCGGCAAGGTGATGTGGCGGCTGCTGCAGGAGGCCGAACGTACCGCGGCTGCAGCCGCTTGACGTGCCAGAATGCGCCCGTTGGCGTGGGGTCGGCGGCAGGAAAGTTCGCAGACCGCATCGCGCCATCGCTGCCAGCAGCCGCGCCAGCCCAAGCAGCGGGCCGACGGGCAAAGGCCTGTGTTGTGAACCCCAGCGCCCATGCGGAAGGAGACCGAAAACATGTTTCGTGCCCTGCTGATCGACAAGACCGATGCCGGCTATGGTTGCACGCTGACGGAACTGCCTGATGAACGCCTGCCTGCGGGCGAGGTGACGGTGCGCGTGTCGCACTCGACATTGAACTATAAGGATGCATTGGCCATCACCGGCCGCACGCCGGTGGTGCGGCAATTTCCCATGGTGCCGGGCATCGATCTGGCCGGCACGGTGGAGGCCAGCGACGACCCGCGCTTTCGGCCTGGGGACGCGGTGCTGCTCAACGGCTGGGGCGTGGGTGAAGTGCATTGGGGTGGGCTGGCGCAGCGAGCTTGCTTGAAAGCGGACTGGCTGCTGCCGCTGCCGGCGGGGTTGACCGCGGCGCAAGCGATGGCCATCGGCACCGCGGGCTACACCGCCATGCTGTGCGTGATGGCGCTGCAGGCGCACTGGGCCGCGCAGGGCTTAGCGCCGGGCAGCGGCGATGTGCTGGTGACGGGGGCGGCGGGCGGCGTGGGCAGCATTGCAGTGGCGCTGCTGGCGCGTGCGGGGCACCGCGTGGTGGCCTCCACAGGCCGCCCGCACGAGGCGGACTACCTGCACGCGCTGGGCGCGGCCGAAGTGATCGACCGCGCGACGCTGGCCGCCCCGGGCAAGCCGTTGCAGAAGGAACGCTGGATGGGCGTGGTGGACGCCGTGGGCAGCCACACACTGGCCAACGCGTGTGCCAGCACGCGCTACGGGGGCGCGGTAGCCGCCTGCGGGCTGGCGCAGGGCATGGATTTTCCGGCCACGGTGGCGCCGTTTATTCTGCGCGGCGTCACGCTCTACGGTATCGACAGTGTCATGGCGCCGATGGCGCGCCGCCGCGAAGCCTGGCAGCGTCTGGCAGCCGAACTGGACCGCACGCTGCTGCACCGCATGACCCGTACCATTGGGTTGGCCGAGGCGATTGCGGCGGCCAACGAGGTGCTGGCCGGGCGCGTGCGCGGACGGCTGGTGGTGGACGTCAACGCGTGACGTCGGGCCGCCGGGGTGCCGGCACGATGTGCCGATAAGCATGCCAGGTGGCGTGGCCCAGCACCGGCCCCACCACCAGCAGACCCAGGAAGGCGGGCAGCATGGCCAGCAGGCACAGCACGGTGATCAGCGCGCCCCACAGCAACATCACCCCAGGGTTTTGCAGGCAGGCCCGAAAGCTGGTCAGTGCGGCAGAGACCGCGTCGGTCTGGCGGTCCAGAATCATCGGGATGGAGATCACACTGCTGACAAAGATCAGCCCGGCAAAAATGGCGCCCACTGCGACATAAGTGATCAAAAACTCCAGGTTGTCCAGGCTCAGCAGCGCCGCGAGCATGTTTTCGGTGCTGGGCATAGTGTCCATCGTCACCGCGAACACCACCAGCGAGGCCCGGCCCCACAGCATCTCCAGAATGAGGAGCACGCCGGCGAAGATGGCCATGGTGGACAGTGTCGGGCGCCACGCCCACAGCGACGCGCGTAACGAGGGACGACGACCTTCTTCCAATGCGCGGCTGGCGTCGTACAGTCCCAGGGCCAAAAACGGCCCCATCAGCAGAAAACCAGCGCTGAGCGCCAGCACATACGCCGGTGCGTGCTGAAAGGTCTGCCACAGGGCCTGCCCCATCAGTGCGAAGCAGGCGCCGTAGAACAGCCCAAGGCGCGAGCAGGCACGGAAGTCGCGCCAGCCCAGCGCCAGCCAGCGCAGGGGGTCGGACGGCCGCAGCTCGGTCAGCGCCAGGTCAAACACCGATTCGTGGCGGGCCGCTGCGCCCGACTCGACAGCAGAGGCGTCTGGCGGTTCGGGCGAGGCCGGCGGATGCAGCGTAGCCATCGGATGCCCTCCTTGGCGAGCAGGGTGGTTTGACAAAAATCAAGAACAGGGTAGCGCAAGCGCAACGTGGCCTCAACTTGGCGTTTTCCCGAATAGTGGGGCGGCGGTCCCAGGACGGGCCCACCCCGCGCGCGGTCGCAGCGTGCGCGGACACGATGCGGGATGCGTGGGACGTGGGCGGGCGCGAGCGGCAGCCATCACCGCGGCGGCAGCCGAAGCGCGGGTGGCGCCGCCCGATGCGGCGCGGGACGGCCGACGCCCGGCTACACTCTCGAGCATCATGACGGTGAC
>NZ_DAISZC010000069.1:0-11564 GCF_036824975.1 Tepidimonas sp. | reverse complement strand
TGGAGATGCTGGAGGGCAAGACGCTGCCGGCGGTGGAGGTGCTGCAGCGGCGGGCGCGGGGCTAAACGCTGTGGCCTAGGCCAACGTCACCCATGGCAGGTCGTGGGCCCGCGCCAGGGAGTCGAGCTCGGCACGCGAGCGGATGCTAAACCATGCCGCCAGCGCCTGGGCCGTGGCGGGCTGCAGGCAGTCGTCGGGTGTCAGGGGCCCCAGACCCGTCACCTCGCCCACGCGGCGCGCGAAGTGGGGCTCCAGTGCCGCCACCGCCACGCGCCCGTCGGCGCAGGCATAGACGCGATAGCCGGCGTGCGCGCCGCCCAACAGGGCGCCGGGTGCGGTCAGCCCCCAGCAGCGGGGCAGCGCCAGCCAGGCAGCGGCCTCGGCCAGCGCCACGTCGCGCACGACGCCGTGGCCCGTGGCATCGCGTTGGCGCAGAGCAACCAGCACCGCCTCAGTGGCCAGCAACGCTCCCCCCATGTCGGCCAGCAGGCTGGACGGCAGGGCCAGCCCGTCCAGCAACCCGGCTTCGGCCTGGTACGTCAAGTCGTGTCCGGCTTCCTCGGCGCGTGCGTCGACGGCGCCGACGATGCGCACCAGCGACAGCCGCGGCCAGCGTGCCTGCAGGCTGGCCGCATCCAGCCCCAGCTTGGCCAGGGCCGACGGCCGAAACGACGTCAGTAGCACGTCGGCGCCAGCCAGCAACCGCTGCAGACGGCGCTGGCCCGCTGCGGTCTTCAGATCCAGCGTGACGGTGCGCACACCACGGTGCATCTGGATGTAGGCGACAGCACAGTAGCCGCGCATCGGGTCGCCGGTCGGCGGCTCGACCTTGGTACAGCGCGCCCCCAGCGCGCGCAGCCTCTGCAGCGCGGCGGGGCCGGGCAGATTCAGCGCCAGGCTGACAACATGGATGCCGCGCAACGGTTGCGCAGTTCGATGGTTTCGTTCGGATTTCGTCATCGTTGCGGGCCTTGCGCGTGCGGGCACAGTCATCGAAAGGTCAACCCGGTGGCGTACGATAGCGCACGCTGTGGTTGTGTACCGGCGCCGTCGGCGTTGGGCGCATGCACGGCTCGATGACGGGAGTGTCCATGTCACTGCGTGCCACCAAAATCGTCGCCACCCTGGGCCCGGCGTCCGACGCGCCGGAGGTGATCGACGCGATGATTGCCGCTGGCGTCGATGTCGTGCGGCTGAACTTCTCGCACGGCAGCGCCGACGACCACCGCCAGCGTGCCGAGCGGGTGCGCGCCGCCGCGCAGCGCCACGGCCGTGAGGTGGCCATCATGGCCGACCTGCAGGGACCCAAAATCCGGGTCGGGCGCTTTGCCCATGGTAGGGTGATGCTGAGCGAGGGCGCGGCGTTCGTGCTGGATGCGGCACGCACCGAGCCGGGTGATGAACACGCCGTGGGGCTGGACTACAAGGAGCTGCCGCGCGACGTGGTGCCCGGCGACGTGTTGCTGCTCAATGATGGCCTCATCGAGCTGGAGGTGGTCCGTGTAGAGGGCGCGGCGGTGCACACGCGCGTGCTCACCGGCGGTGAGCTGTCCAACCACAAGGGCATCAACAAGCGCGGCGGTGGCCTGACGGCACCGGCGCTGACGCCCAAGGACATGGCCGACATCGCCACCGCCATGGCGCTGCACGCCGACTACGTGGCGGTGAGCTTCCCGAAAAACGCCGACGACATGCGGCTGGCACGGCGGCTGTGCGAGGAAGCCGCGGCCGACGGCCACCGCCCGGGTCTGATTGCCAAGATCGAGCGCGCCGAAGCGATTCCCGAACTGGAGGCGATTTTGCTGGCCAGCGACGGCATCATGGTGGCGCGCGGCGACCTGGCGGTGGAGGTGGGCAACGCCGCGGTGCCCGCGCTGCAAAAGCGCATGATTGCGCTGGCGCGCGCGCACGACCGATTGGTCATCACCGCCACGCAGATGATGGAGAGCATGATCCACGCGCCAGTGCCCACGCGCGCCGAAGTCAGCGACGTGGCCAACGCCGTGCTCGACGGCACCGACGCGGTGATGCTCAGCGCCGAAACCGCCGCCGGCAAGTATCCGCTGCAGACGGTGCGCGAGATGGCGCGCATCTGCCTGGCCGCGGAACAGGCCTACCACGACGCGCTGGACCACGACTTCATCGGCAAGCGCTTCGAGCGCATCGACCAGTCGATCGCCCTGGGGGCGCTGTTCATCGCGTCTCACCTGCAGGCGCGCGCCATCATCGCGTTGACCGAATCGGGCTCGACGCCGCTGTGGATGAGTCGGCACACGGTGGACATCCCCATCTTCGCCATCACGCCGCGCGTCAGCACCGCGCGCCGCTTGGCGCTGTACCGCAATGTGCACGCACTGCGCATCAGCGGCGGCAGCGCCGACCGCGACACTGCGCTGGTGCAGGCCGAACAGCAGCTGCGGGCACGCGGTCGGTTGCAACCGGGCGACCGCTACGTCATCACCGCGGGCGAGCCGATGGGCACGCCCGGCGGCACCAATATGCTCAAGGTCGGTCAAGTAGCCTGAGGCAGCGCTGCGTCCGGTTCGCGTCAGCGCAAGTAATCCAGCGCCAGCCGCTGCTGCAGGGTGCGCACGGCATGCAAGGCCGCTTTCAGGCTTTGTGCCGCCACCGCATCCAGTGTCGCGACGTCGATGCGGTTGGGTGCGGTGTCCTCCTTCGGGTCGACTTGGTGCGCCAGCCGCAGGGCCTGCAAATGGTCGAACGCCGCCACCCAGTCCTGTACTTCGGCTTCGGGGGCGCCGGCCACCGCGCCCCCTTGCAGCAGGCGCTGGCGCGTTTCGGTGGCGGCCACTCCGTGGGCCAACGCCAGAATGCGGGCGGCCTCGACGATCAGGCCGGTGCCGTGCAGCTTCAGGTCGAACCAGCGGTGTGGCCCCTCGCGGCGGGTACGGATACCGCCATGCCACAGCAGCGGCACCGGGTGCTCCAAGTGGGCCTGCGCCATCAGCCGCAGAAAGCGCGGCGTGCGCCGCACGCGCTGCAACACCTCGGCGCGCAGCGTCTGCACCCAGTCGGCGCGGCCGGCGATCGCCCGCAAATCGAAAAACACCGCCGCCTGTAGCAACTGACGCGGCGTGCCGCCCTCGATCCAGGCGGCAAAGCGGGCGCGCCATTCATCCAGCGTCAAGCAACACTCTGGCTGGCCGGCCATGATGCCCCCTTTGCACAGCGGATAGCCGCAGGCATCCAGCGCCTCGTTGACAGCGCGACCGAATGCCAACCAGCGCGCACGCTGCGCCTCTACCGACTGGCCCGACTCGACGGCAAAAATCAGCGCGTTGTCCTGGTCGGTGGCCAGCGTTTGCTCGCCGCGTCCTTCCGACCCCAGCGCCACCCAGCACATGGCTTCGGCTGACAGCGCATGCGCCTGTAGCTGCCACGCCACCAGGCGCTGTGTCAGGCGATCGTTGAGCGAGGCGATCAGTCCGGTGAGCACGCGCGCGCGCACCCCTTGGCGCTGCAGGTGCCGCGCATAGTCACGGATGGCTGCAGCCGCCTGCTCAAACTCGGCCAGCGTCGCCGCACGGTCGATGGCGTGACCGACGTGCTGCAGAGTATGACGCTGCAGGGCAAACAAGTCGCGCTCGGAGACAATGTTGATCAGCTGACCCTGTCCGTCCAGCACCGGCACGTGGCGAATGCGCTCGCGTGCCATCAGCAGCACGGCATCGTGCAGCGTGTCATCGGCGCACAAGGTATGCACCGGCTGGCTCATCACACGCGCGCTGGGCTCCTGCAGCCCCACCCCAGGTAACACGATGCGCTCCAGCACGTCGCCGCGGGTCAGAATGCCGGCCAGCCCTCCCCGCGCGTCGAGCAACAGCACCGAGCCGACGCGACGCGCGCTCATGGTCTGCAATGCATCGCGCAACGGTGCGTCGGCGGGCAACACCACCGGGTTGCGCCGTGGGAGATCGCCTAAGCGCCAATCGAGATGGGGCGTGCCGAGCGCCGACCCATCCGAAGACGCACGGCCGCCAGACACTGGGTTGACGAGGGGTTGCGGCACCAAGGGCTTGGCCATGGCTTAGGACTTTCCCTAGGTTGGCGGGGTTTGTAAGGATCTGGTAAGGGTTAACGCGCGACCATCGTGCACCACGGTCATTCGTCTGCTTCTCGCCATGCTGTTGTGGCTCAACGCAGCACAACTGGTGTTGTACATCGGTCTGCTGGCCCTACTGGGACAGGGGGCCCTGTATATCATCGCCGGTCGGCGCCGCGAAGGCAATCTGTTTTACCAGTTGTTTCAGGTGCTCAACCGACCCTGGGTTGGGGCGGCGCGCTGGATCGCTCCCCGCCAGTTGGCGCCGCGGCTGCTGCCGGTGGTGGCGTTTTGTGTCATGGCCGTGCTGTATCTGGCCGTGACGCTGGCCAAGATCGAACACTGCGTGGCCATCGGGATGGAGGGCTGCCGATGACAACGACCACTGCGGTGGGTTGGGCTCTGTGGCGGGCACGCTGGTTCATCTGGTGGCGGCGCGAGGATCGGGCACTCGCCGTGGTGCAAGCCGCACTGCGCCAGCACCCCAACGACGCACAGCTGCTGGCCTATGAGGCGCATTTGCTGGCCGAACTGCAACGACCGCGCGAGGCGCTGGCGGTGCTGGCCCGCCTGGTGCAGGTGGCGCCCGACGGCGCCGCCCATTGGTTCAACCAGGGATTTCTGCAGGAACGGCTGGGTGAGCTCGACGCCGCCGAGGCGAGCTTCCGGCAGGCGCTGACACTGGACGAGCGGTTAGACCGCGCCTGGTACGGGCTGGGCCTGGTGCTGATGCGCTTGGGCCGACTGGATGAGGCCCTGGCCGCGCTGCGCCGCAACACCGAATTGCAACCCATGAGTCCGTATGCCTGGTACCAGATGGCCCGGATTCATGCCGACCGGGCGGAAGCCGAGGAGGCGGTGCGCATCATTCGCCACCTCCAGGGCTTCGAACCGCGTGTCGCGGCCCAGCTGGAACGCGAGACGGGGTTGCGCGCGGCGCAGACAGCCTAAGCGCTGCGGGTTGCAAGGGGCGGCGGCACACAAACCGCCGAAAACGGTGGGGGCGGGTTGCCTGCCCCTCAATGGCAATGAGGAGACAAGCAATGCAACTGTCCGAAGCGCACCAGCGCTACTGGCAAAAGAACCTACGTATCACCGGCATTTTGTTGGTGATTTGGTTCTTCGTTACCTTTGTGGTCGGGTTTTTTGCCCGCGATCTCAACTTCAACTTTTTCGGCTGGCCGTTTAGCTTCTGGGTCGGTGCGCAGGGCGCGCTGGTGGTTTATGTGGCCATCATCGGCTTTTATGCGCGTTACATGAACCGGCTCGACCGTGAATTCGGCGTCGCTGAGGAGGAGTGATCATGGCTGGACTGACGCCTGAACCGGCCGGCGGGGTGTTTTCCGCCGGCAGTAACGCCGCCTTCAAGAAACAGCTCAACAAGGTGTACGGTTGGTACACGGGAGGCTTTCTGATCTTTGTGGTGGCGCTGGCCATTCTCGAGCAGATCGGGTTGCCCAAGCAGTGGGTCGGCTACATCTTCTTGTTAGCCACTGTGCTGCTGTATGCCGGCATCGGCATCATGAGCCGCACCAACGATGCGGCCGAGTACTATGTCGCGGGTCGGCGCGTGCCGGCCATCTACAACGGCATGGCCACCGGTGCCGACTGGATGTCGGCGGCCAGCTTCATTGGCATGGCCGGCACGCTGTACCTGACCGGCTACAGCGGGCTGGCCTTCATCATGGGCTGGACCGGCGGCTACTGCCTGGTGGCGCTGTTCCTGGCGCCGTACCTGCGCAAGTTCGGCCAGTTCACCATCCCCGATTTCCTGGGCGCGCGCTACGACGGCAACACGGCGCGGCTGATCGGCATCCTGATCGCCATCTTCGTGTCGTTCGTCTACGTGGTGGCCCAGATCTACGGGGTGGGCCTGATCACCACGCGGTTGACCGGCGTGGCGTTCGAGATTGGCATCTTCCTGGGGCTGGGCGGCATTTTGGTGTGCTCGTTCCTGGGCGGCATGCGCGCGGTGACCTGGACGCAGGTGGCGCAATACATCATTCTCATCATCGCCTACTTGATCCCGGTGGTGTGGCTGTCGGTCAAACAAACCGGCTTCCCCGTGCCGCAGCTCATTTACGGCCAGCAATTGCAGAAAGTCACCGAAGCCGAGCAGCGTCTGATCAACGACGCGAAGGAAAAGGAGGTGATCGAGATCTTCAAGAAGCGGGCCGAGGAGCTGGGTGAAAAACTCAAGGACGTGCCGGCCGCGCTGGCCGCGGATCGCGCCGCCGCTCAGAAAAAACTGGAGGAGCTGCGCGCCGCCAACGCGCCGGCCGACCAGATCGCCGCCGCCCAAAAGGCACTCGACAGCCTGCCCAAAGACGAGGCAGCGGCCAAGGACGCCTGGACCAAGGCCAAAGCGGCGGCAGAAGCTCGCGCCAAGCCGCTGGCCGGCATGCCGCGCCACGCGCAGCAGTTCGCAGGAGACCCTAACGGCGATGAGAAGGCGCAAAAGACCTTCAATGAGTCGCGGCGCAACTTCCTGGCGCTGGTGTTCTGTCTGATGCTGGGCACCGCGGCGCTGCCGCACATCCTGATGCGTTACTACACCACGCCGTCAGTCAAAGAAGCGCGCGAATCCGTCACGTGGTCGTTGTTCTTTATCTTCCTGCTGTACTTCACGGCGCCAGCGCTGGCGGTGCTGGTCAAGTACGAGGTATTCAATGTCCTGGTGGGTACCCCCTTCGACAAACTACCCGACTGGATCGCCAACTGGAGCAAGGTCGATGCGGCGCTGCTGTCGGTCAGCGACGTCAACGGCGACGGCATCTTCCAGCTGGGCGAGATGCGCATCGGCGGTGACATCATCGTGCTGGCCACGCCCGAGATCGCCGGGCTGCCTTACGTGATCTCGGGCATGGTGGCCGCCGGCGGTCTGGCGGCGGCGCTGTCCACCGCCGACGGGCTGCTGCTGACCATCGCCAACGCGCTGTCGCACGACCTGTACTACAAGATGATCGACCCGAATGCCCCGACCTCGCGCCGGGTGATGCTGTCGAAGATCTTGCTGCTGATCGTGGCGCTGATGGCCGCCTATGTTGCATCGCAGAAGCCGGCCGACATCTTGTTCCTGGTCTCCGCGGCGTTCTCGCTGGCGGCGGCGGGCTTCTTCCCGGCGCTGACGCTGGGCATTTTCTGGAAGCGGGCCACCAAGTGGGGGGCGATTCTGGGAATGATCGCGGGCTTTGGCATCACGTTCTACTACATGGCCACCACGCAGCCCTGGCTGCGCAGTGTCTTTGGCGTCACCAGCCCGGTGGCGGACAACATGTGGTGGGGTATCCAGCCGATTTCGGCGGGCATCTTCGGTGTGCCGCTGGGCTTTGCGGTGATCATCATCGTCAGTCTGCTGACGCCGGCGCCGAAGCGCGAGATCCAGGAGCTGGTCGAACACGTGCGCTTCCCGAACCTCAAGCGCGCTTGAGTCGACCGCCACCGGTTGCGGCGAACCGTGGCCCTGCACCGCGGTTCGCCGGGTTTGCCGCCGGCCAAGGCCGGCGGCCTTTTCTTTGGGGGGCGGTGGCCACGGCGGGGCGGCCAACACCGGGGCCGGCGCGTGCCGACGGTGGACGTACGCACCCACCTCAGTGCTGTCGCCCAAGCGACGACGCTTTCGGAGACGACGACATGGGCCGTTATCTGCTTGCGCTCGATCAGGGCACATCCAGCTCGCGCAGCCTGGTATTCGACGACGACGGTCGCCTGCTGGCGCTGGCCCAGCGCGAGCTGCGGGCGCACTATCCGCAGCCGGGTTGGGTCGAACAAGATCCCCTCGAGATCTGGCAGACACAGCTCGACACCGCGCGCGCCGCCCTGGCCCAGGCCGGTTTGCGCGCGCACGATCTGGCGGCCATCGGCATCACCAACCAGCGCGAGACCACCCTCGTGTGGGATCGCCGCAGCGGCGCGCCGCTGTGCCCAGCCATCGTCTGGCAGGACCGCCGCACCGAGCCCCAGTGTGCCCGCTGGCGCGCGCAGGGTCTGGAGCCGCTGGTCCACGAGCGCACCGGGCTGCGCATCGACCCGTATTTCTCGGCATCCAAGCTGCACTGGATATTGACGCACGTGCCGCAGGCGCGCGCACGTGCCGTCCGTGGCGAGCTGGCCTTCGGCACCGTGGACAGCTGGCTGCTGTGGCAGCTCACCGGGGGGGCGGTCCACGCCACCGACGTCAGCAACGCCTCGCGCACCCTGCTATTCGACATCCGGCGCCACTGTTGGGACGAGGCGCTGCTGAGCGCTTTCGAGATCCCTGCCGCGCTGCTGCCGGCGGTGCGGCCCTCGTGCGCTGATTTCGGTCTCTGCCGCGCTGAACTGCTGGGTGCCGAGGTACCGATCGGTGGCGTGGCGGGCGACCAGCAAAGCGCGCTGTTTGGCCAGGCCTGCTTGGCGCCGGGGCTGGCCAAGAATACCTACGGCACGGGCTGCTTTTTGCTGCTGCACACCGGCAACACCCCACTGTCCAGCAGCAACGGCCTGCTCAGCACCGCCGCTGCCCAAACCGAGGCTGCCCGCCCCCAGTATGCGCTGGAGGGCAGCGTTTTCGTGGGCGGGGCCGTCGTGCAGTGGCTGCGCGACGGCTTGCGCGTCATCGGCACCAGCGCCGAGGTGCAGCCGCTGGCGGCCAGCGTCCCCGACGCCGGTGGCGTCATCTTCGTGCCGGCTTTCACTGGCTTGGGGGCTCCATACTGGGCGCCGCAGGCGCGCGGCGCCATCGTTGGCCTGACACGCGGCACCACCGTGGCGCACATTGCGCGCGCTGCGCTGGAGAGCATCGCCTTCCAGAGCGCGGTGCTGCTGCAGGCCATGCAGCGCGATGTGCAGGCGCACGGCGGCGGGCCGCTGACCGAGCTGCGCGTGGATGGCGGTGCCAGCGTCAACGACCTGCTGATGCAAATCCAGGCCGACCTGCTGGGCATCCCGGTGGTGCGCCCTGCCGTCACCGAAACCACCGCGCTCGGTGCCGCCTATCTGGCCGGCCTGCAGGCCGGGGTGTTCCGCGGAGTAGACGATGTGTGCGCGCGCTGGCGGGCCGAACGCACCTTCTACCCCACGCTGTCGCCACCGGAAGCGCAGGCGCGGCTGGCGCAGTGGGAACATGCGGTACGTCAGGTGCTGACTCCCTGACCGCCATCGGCGGCCGCATCCGCCGCGGCGGCGCCTGCCCGGTCCAGCCGCCACGCCGGACGGTGGTCCGCTCCGTACAATGAGTGCCGTCTGCGGCAGACTTCCATGGCGCTTCTATCCATGCGCAAACTGCTCGACCATGCCGTCGAGAACGGCCATGGCATCGCAACCTTCATTGTCAACCACCAGGAGTAGGCTCTGGTCATCATGTCGGCGGCCCACGGGGTCGTGCGCTCGACCGCTTAGCGCGACCCACCGACGCCGAGGAAGCGGCGCGCAGCGCATCACGGCTGGTATTGCGGGCCGAGCTCTCCGCACCAGTTGCGCCCGAGTTCTGCGCGCACCGTGGCCGCGTCGGCCCCGCCGGCCAGCAACACGTGCAGTTTGGCCCACGCGGCCTCGGGCGTCATATCGGCCAGCGGCACCACCCCGGCGTCGGCCAGCACCGAGCCGGTGGCATAGGCACCGGGATCGACCGCCCCGTGCCAGCACTGGGTGACGTTGGCCACTACCACCCCCCGCGCCGAGGCGTCGGCCAGCGCATCCAGAAAAGCGCGGTCCTGGGCGGGCACGTTGCCCGCGCCGTAGCTGTGCAACAGCAGCGCGCGCACCCGCGCATCGGCGGTGAGGGCGCGCACCGCCACCGCCCCCAGTCCCGGGTGCAGCGCCAGCGCTGCCACGGCCCTGTCATCGAATGGGGGTGCGGCAAACCGACGGCCGTGGGACCAGCGCCACAGGCGCTGCCGGTGCAGCGCCACCGCGATGCCGAGCTCGGCCAGCGGCTCGTCATTCGGGGCCGCGAAGGCGTCGAAGCGCTGCGCCGACACTTTACGTACCCGGCAGCCGCGCCACAGATGGCGGCCGAAGCACACCGCCACCTCGCGCACGTCCGCACACGCCGCCAGGGTCAGCGCCGCACACACATTAGCCAGCGCGTCGCTGCGCGCCACACCCAGCGGTACCTGGGCCCCGGTCAAGATCACCGGCTTGTCCTGCCCGCGCAGCATGAAGGCCAACGCCGCGGCGCTCCAGGCCATGGTGTCGGTGCCATGCAGCAGCACGAAGCCGTCGTAGTCATCCCAGGCTGCCTGCAGCGCCTGCGCCCACGCGCGCCAATGAGTCGGGCGCAGATCGGCGCTGTCGATGGGCGGCTGCTCCAGCACATCAAACGCTGGCAGGGCATCGGCCGCTGCACCCGCACCCCGCAGCGCGTGCCGCAGCCGCTCACCCAAACCCGGGGCGGGCACATAGCCACGGGCAGAGGCCACCATGCCGATGGTGCCGCCGACAGACAAAATCAAGATGCGGGTCATGGGGTGCAGATCCGTGCGATGGGGGAAAGGACGGTGACGGGGCAGCCCCGGGCACCGGGTAGGGCACGGCGGCGCGCTGCGCGCTGCGGCGATAATGCCGCCCGGGCGCACGCGCGCCAGCCTCCGGGGCCGAGTGTATGACCACTGCTTTGCACACCTCTCACCTCACCTCGCTACCGCTACTGGCGCGCGGCAAGGTGCGCGACAACTACGCCGTCGGCGACGACCGTATTCTGATGGTGGCCACCGACCGCATCAGCGCGTTCGACGTCATCATGGGCGAGCCCATCCCGGGCAAGGGCGAGCTGCTGACCACGCTGAGCCTGTTTTGGTTCGACAAACTGGGCCCCAAGGGTGCCAACCTGTGCCCTATCCACCTGACCGGCGAGGACCCGGAAAGCGTGGTGGCCCCCGAGGAGCGCGAGCAGATACGCGGGCGATCGATGCTGGTCAAGCGGCTGCAACCCATCCCGGTGGAAGCGGTGGTGCGCGGCTACCTGGCCGGCAGCGGCTGGATGGAGTACCAGCAGTCGCAGGCGGTGTGCGGGGTGCCGCTGCCGCCGGGCCTGCGCAACGCCTCGAAACTGCCCGCGCCCATCTTCACCCCAGCGGCCAAGGCCGCGGTGGGCGAGCACGACGAAAACATCACCTTCGACGAGATGGCCCGGCGCATCGGCGGCGGGCTGGCTGAGCGCATCCGCGACATTTCGCTGCGGCTGTATCAGACGGCCAGCGACTATGCCGCCAGCCGGGGCATCCTGATTGCTGACACCAAGTTCGAGTTCGGGCTGGATGCCGACGGAACGCTGACGCTGATGGATGAGGTGCTAACACCCGACTCCTCGCGCTACTGGCCGGCCGAATCGTACGCTGAGGGCAGCCAACCGCCCAGCTTCGACAAGCAGTATCTGCGCGACTGGCTGGAGCAGGTGCGCATCGACGGCCGCCCGTGGAACAAGACACCGCCCGCGCCGCCCCTGCCGCCAGAGGTGATTGCGCAGACGGCCGCCAAGTACCGCGAGGCGCTGCAGCGCCTGCTGGGGTAAAGATTTAGG
>NZ_DAISZC010000068.1:0-11706 GCF_036824975.1 Tepidimonas sp. | reverse complement strand
CTGACCGAACTGGCCGCCATCGCCGCCCCAGCCCAGACCGGATCGAGCACGCCCAGCGCCGCCAGCGGGATGCCCGCCACGTTGTAGGCGAATGCCCAGAACAGGTTTTGTCGGATTTTGCGCACCGTGCGGCGCGCGATGTCGAGCGCGGCCGGCACCAGCAGCGGATCGCCCCGCAGCAGCGTGATGCCGGCCGTTTGCATCGCCACGTCGGTGCCGTTGCCCATCGCCACCCCGACGTCGGCTTCGGCCAGCGCGGGCGCGTCATTGATCCCATCACCAACCATCGCCACCGGGCCGCTGGCGCGCAACGCGCGCACCGCGGCCGCCTTCTCATCGGGTCGCACCGGCGCGTGCACCTCACCAGCCTCGGGCCGCAGGCCGATGCGGCGCGCCATGGCCTCGGCCGCTGCACGCCGGTCCCCGGAAATCATCACCACCCGCAAGCCCTGGGCGCGTAACTGCGCGATGGCCGCTGCTGCGGTGGGCTTGGATTCGTCGCCAAAGTGCCACAGGGCTAGCACCTGCCACGCCTCGGCATGGCGGCTAGCCAACACGGCGCGCGTCGTCGCTGCGTCGCCCTCCCCGTCCGCACCGCCTGCAGCCTCCGATGCGGCGCTGGGCCCCACCGGCTCCATCGGCTGGGAGGGCCATCTCGCCTGCAGCTCGGTCATCCAATCGGAACTGCCCAGCGCCAGTTCGACCCCACCGATCCGACCGATGACGCCACAACCGGGCACCGTCTGCACCGCCTCTGCATCCGGCAGCGTTGCCGCACCCAACGCCGATCGCATGGCCTGCGCCAGCGGGTGATTGCTACCCTGCTGCAGAGCCACCGCAGTGCGCAGCGCCGCTTCGGCATCCACGCCAGGTGCCACCGCCGCCCCCAGCAGGCGCGGCTGGCCGCGGGTGAGCGTCCCGGTTTTGTCAAACGCCACCACGCGCACGCGCTGCGCGGCCTCCAGCGCCTGCGGATCGCGCACCAGGATGCCATGTCGCGCCGCCGCCCCGGTTCCGGCCATGATCGCCGTGGGTGTCGCCAGCCCCAGCGCACAGGGGCAAGCCATCACCAGCACCGCCACCGCATGCAGCACCGCGCCTTCTATGTCGGCACCTGTCCACCACCACCCTAGGGCGGTCGCCACTGCCACCGCCAGCACCAGCGGCACGAACACCGCCGCCACGCGGTCGACCAGGCGCTGCACCGGGGGCTTGGCGGCCTGCGCATCCTGCACCAGGGCGATGATGCGTTGCAGCAGCGACTGTGCCGCGGCCGCCGTGACGCGCACTTCGATTGCCCCGTCGCCGTTGAGGCTGCCGCCGGTGACGGCGTCGCCCTCGCGTTTAGATACCGGCAACGGCTCGCCGGTCAGCATCGATTCGTCCACCTGCGTGCGGCCGCTCTCGATGACACCGTCGGCAGGAATGCGCTCGCCACTGCGCACCAACACCCGATCCCCGGGCAACAGTTCGGTGATCGGAATGTCCTGCACTTCGGTCCGCCGCACGCCATCGGGCAGCAGATGTGCGGTATCGGGCCGCAGCGCCTGCAGCGCCCGGATCGCCGCGCTGGTGCGCTGGCGCGCGCGCAACTCCAGCCATTTACCCAGCCGCACCAGCGCAATCACCACCGCCGACGCCTCGAACGCCAGGTGCGGCAGCTCGCCCGGCGCAGCGCGCCACCACAGCCACACGCTCATGCCCCATGCGGCGCTGGTGCCCATGGCCACCAGCAGCTCCATGTTGCCGCTGCCATGGCGCAGCGCCTGCCAAGCGCTGCGATAGAAACGCGCGCCCAGCCCAAACTGCACCGGCGTGGCCAACAGAAACTGCCACAGCGCTGGCAGCATCACGTGCTGCCCCCACGCCAGCGCCACCATCGGCCACACCAAGGGAGCGGCCAGCAACAGCCCCGCCGCCACCCACAGGCCCTCTCGCCGCAGCTGCGCGCGCTGGCGCTGCTCCTCCTGCCACCCATCGGCGTCGGCGGCGCGTGGCGTATAGCCCGCATCGCGCACCGCCCGCGCCAGCCGCGCCTGCCAGGCCTGCCCGCCCTCCTCACCTGGCTGCCCAATGACTCGTGCCTGCCCAGTGGCCAGATTGACGCTGGCCTGCTGCACTCCCGGAACCCGCTGCAGCGCGCGCTCCACACGCGCCACACACGAGGCGCACGTCATGCCGTCAATGCCCAGGTCGCACTGCATCGCCCCCGGCGCTGCGGTTGGTGTTTGCGTCATGTCGCGAGTATGCCGCGCCAGGCCATAGGACGACTGGCGAAGCGGCTTGCAGCGCCGTATCATGAGTTCCATACCTTCATCGCTGGACCCTTAACCATGCACACCGAAACCTTCACCGTCAACGGCATGTCATGCCAACACTGTATCCACGCCATCACGCGCGCCATTCGCGCGCGCGACGCGCAAGCGCAGGTAGCCGTGGACCTCGACGCGCGCCGCGTCGTGGTGACCTCGACCTTGCCACGCGCCGACCTAGCGGCGCTAATCCGCGACGAGGGCTACACCGTGGCCGATTGACGCACCATCCCGCGCCTCTGCGCTAGCCGCCACCGCACTCGGAGTGCCGTCTCAGCACACAGACCGTGCACTCACGTGCCCCTGTGGCGCTTTTTTTTACCTGGACAAGGGTGTGGATCGATGCCGAACAAGCAGCCCGTTGTCCACAACGGTGGGCCAGACCATCCCAGTTGTGCAGCGCAAGCTCGCACGTTGGTCGCCGTGACCGCACACCCTCCTACACCGCGTAACCCATTGACATCAAAGAACAGGTTTGGGTTATCCCCAACCGGACCCGCACTTCTATCCGTAATCACTACCGCTGATACCTATCATTGAACTGTTGGGGATATCGTATGCTCGCCCGCCCCGCGCAGCTTCGCTATCCCGCTGCCCGCACACTGCTAAGATGCGCACCCATCGACCATGCGCACGTCGGCTGCTTCCATCACCCGTATCGACATTCGCCACGGCCAGTTGCCCCTGGTCGTGGCGCGGCTGCGTGGCAGCGATATCGATGCGCTCCTGCGCGATTTGGACCATCGTTACGGGGATGCGAGCGGCTTTTTCGAAAACGAGCCTTTGTTGCTGGACTTTAGCGACTGGGCGGAGAGCGAACCTGCCTCCACGGCGCTGCAGCAGCAGGCGTTGTTGCAAGCCCTGCGCCGTGCGGGCCTGCGGCCGCTGGCCTACCAGGCGGCTCCTGTGACGTGGCAGCCGGTTCTTGACGCCGCTGGTCTGCTGGCCACCGAGAGCCATGGCGCGCACGGCATGCGGCTCCCAGCCGAGCGCACCGAGTCGCCGCCACCGCCGCCAGCACCAGCCATGCCGCAGGCATCGGCTTCGGCGCTGGTGGTGGATCGGCCGTTGCGCTCAGGCCAGCAGGTGTATGCACGGGGACGCGATCTGGTGGTGTTGGCCATGGTCAATCCGGGCGCGGAGGTGATTGCCGATGGCCACGTGCACGTCTACGCCCCGCTGCGCGGACGAGCCATTGCCGGAGCGCGGGGACAGGCCGATGCGCGCATCTTCGCGCTGGCGCTGGAAGCCGAGCTGGTGGCCATTGCCGGTCTGTACCGCACTGCCGAGACGCCCTGGCCAGACGAGGTGCGTGGTCGCCCGGCGCAGGTGCGTCTGCAGCGCGAAGGCGACGGCGAGCGCCTGCTGTTCGAACCTCTCGTCTGACCCGCTATCGTTTACCGACTACTGCATACGGAACGTTCCATGACCAAAATCGTCGTCGTCACCTCCGGCAAAGGCGGCGTGGGCAAGACCACGACCAGCGCCTCGTTCGCCACCGGGTTGGCTCTCAAGGGGCACAAGACGGTGGTCATCGACTTTGACGTCGGACTGCGCAATCTCGACCTGATCATGGGCTGCGAGCGGCGTGTGGTGTACGACTTCGTCAACGTCATTCAGGGTGAAGCCAATCTGAATCAGGCGCTGATCCGCGACAAACAGGTCGATGCACTCTATATCCTGGCAGCCAGCCAGACACGCGACAAGGAGGCCTTGAAGCAGGAGGGCGTGGAACGTGTACTCAATGAGCTGGCGGGCATGGGGTTTGAGTACATTGTTTGCGACTCGCCGGCAGGTATCGAGACCGGGGCGTTGATGGCCATGCACTACGCTGACGAGGCGTTGGTGGTGACCAACCCCGAGGTGTCTTCCGTGCGCGACTCGGACCGCATTTTGGGCCTGCTCAGCTCGCGCACCCGGCGTGCCATCGAGGGACGCGAGCCGGTCAAGGAGCATTTGCTGATCACACGCTACAACCCCAACCGTGTGCAAGACGGTCAGATGCTGTCGCTGCAGGATATCCAGGACATCCTACGCATTCCCCTGATCGGTGTCATTCCCGAGAGCGAGGCGGTGCTGCAGGCTTCCAACCAAGGGGTGCCCGCAATCCACCTGCAGGGCACTGACGTCTCGGAGGCCTACAAGGACGTAGTCGACCGCTTTTTGGGCCAGGACCGGCCGCTGCGCTTCATCGAAGCGCAAAAGCCCAGCCTCCTGAAGCGCCTGTTTGCGAGGTGAGCGCCGTGTCCCTGCTGTCCTTGTTGTTGGGCGAGAAGAAAAAAACCGCTGCGGTGGCCAAGGAGCGGCTACAGATCATCTTGGCCCACGAGCGGGCTGGCCGCAACGCCAGTGAGCCAGACTATCTGCCAGCGCTGCAGCGCGAGCTGGTGGCGGTGATCGGCAAGTACGTGTCGATCCATCCGGACGATATCAAGGTCCATCTGGAGCGCCACGACAACCTCGAGGTGCTCGAAGTCAAGATCGAGCTGCCGGATGCGCGCTGACGGCCACCGTAGCGGGCTTGCGCCCTATCGCTGACGACACCCATGTGGATCGACGCCATTGGCTCGCTGGCTGCCATCCTGACGACGGTCAGTTTCGTGCCCCAAGCCTGGCGTACTTGGCGCACCAAGGATGTGGCCGCGATCTCGCTAGGCATGTACGTGATTTTTACCATCGGCGTGGCGCTGTGGCTGGTGTATGGATGGCTGCTGCGCGCTTGGCCCATTGTCGCGGCCAATGCGGTGACGCTGGTGCTGGCCGGCGCCATTTTGGTGATGCGGCTGCGCTACGGCTCACGCTGCCGCGCGCTGTAGGCGGTCGCGCACCCCATCCCAGGCCGCGTCGGCAGGCGGTCGCTCGACCCAAATCAGGGTCGTCTCGCCGTCATCGAGCGCACGCAGCACGGCAAACAGCTCGTGAGCACAGGCCTGGGCATCGTCGGGCATGCGCTGCAGCCGCACCCGCGCGCTGGCGCAACGCAACGGACTGCGGTGATAGACCGCCAGGCGGGGGGCTTGGGCGCCCAGCAGATCGAGCGCGGTCTGCAGTTCGTCGGCGGCCATCAAGCGCACCCGCGCGCGTGGTGCATAGTGCGACGCCAGCATTCCCGAGGCGCGCGGTGCCTGCGCATCGCGGTCGGCCACCGGCAGGCCGGCCGCCGCTTCCAGCTGGGCGCGCGTGATCATGCCTGGACGCAGCAGCACCGGCTGCTTGCGTGTGGCGTCGACGATGGTGGATTCGATGCCGACCGGACACGCGCCGGCGTCCAGCACCAGCAGCTGCTCGTCATCCAGCACCGCTTCCAGCTCGTCGAGCACGTGTTCGGCCCGCGTTGGGCTGACGCGGCCGAAGCGGTTGGCGCTCGGTGCGGCCAGCCCAAGGATGCCGGCGTTGGCACAGGCGCGCAGCAGCGCCTGTGCCACCGGGTGAGCCGGACAGCGCAGCCCGATGCTGTCCTGCCCTGCTGCGGCCCGCTCGGCTACGCCCGGGCGGCGCGGCAGGATCAGCGTCAGCGGCCCGGGCCAGAAGGCGTCCATCAGCCGCTGTGCAAATGCCGGTACATCCTGCGCGTAATGCGCCAGCGCTGCGGCCCGCGCAGCCGCTGGCTCGGCGACGACGTGGACGATCAACGGATGGTCAGACGGTCTTCCTTTGGCGCCATAGATGCGTGCCACTGCATCGGCCCGGTCAGCGTCCGCGGCCAGCCCATAGACGGTCTCGGTGGGCAAGCCCACCAGCGTGCCGGCGCGCAGCCGCTGCACCGCCTGCGCCAACGCGGCAGGCAAGGCATCTCCTTGTGTGCTCACGAGCCGGGCCATGGTTCGATACCCAACAACGCCGCGGCTTGCAGGGCCACAGCGCGGGCTTGCGGTAGGTCGGCCGCGGTCACCGTCAGGTGGCCCATCTTGCGTCCAGGACGCGCTTGCAGCTTGCCGTACAGGTGCAGATGTACGCCGGGCAGGGCCAGCACGCGGGGCCAGTCGGGGGTATGAGGGCGGCCGTTGCGCCACCAGCAATCGCCCAGCAGGTTCAGCATCACGGCGGCGCTGTGTAGGCGCGGCGACACCAGGGGCAGACCGGCCAGTGTGCGCACCTGCAGCTCGAACTGCGACACGTCACAGGCGTCGATGGTGTAGTGCCCGCTGTTGTGTGGGCGCGGCGCCATTTCGTTGACCACCAGCTGCCCGTGCGCCGACCCGTCATCGACGACGAAAAACTCCACACACAGCACGCCCACATACTGCAGGTCGGCGGCAACGGCACGCGTGGCCGCGATGGCCTGTTCGACCAGCGCACGCGTGCTGCCTGACGGTTCGGGACAAGTCTCGGTCACGGCCAGGATACCCTGCCGGTGCCGGTTGCACTGCAGCGGGAAATGCACGGTCTGGCCGTCCGCCCCGCGCGCCAGAATCACCGACCACTCGGCACGCAGCGGCAGGCGTTTTTCCAGCACGCACGGCATCTGCCCCAGCTGCGCCCACGCCGCAGCCAACTGAGTGCGGTCGTCGACCGCGACCTGTCCCTTGCCGTCATAGCCCAGGCGGGCGGTTTTGAGCAGCCCGGGCAGCAGGGTATCGGGCACCCGGGCCAGGTCGTCGGCGCTGCGAATGGCCTGCCACGGTGCCGGCCCGACGCCGGTTTGTACCGCGCAGCGCTCGAAGTGGGTTTTTTCGGCGATGCGGTCCTGTGCGACAGCCACCGCCTGTGCCCCAGGGGCGACGCGGCGCTGCGCGGCTAGCGTGGTCAGCGCCGCGGCTGGCACGTTTTCGAATTCGGTGGTGATGGCTTCGCAGCGCTGCATCAGCTGCGCCAGCCCCGCCTCGTCATCGTAGGCGGTGGTGATGTGGTAATCCGCCACCCGGCCGGCGGGGCTGGCAGGGTCGGGATCCAGCACCGCCACCGCGTAACCCATGGCCTGCGCGGCGTGTACGAACATGCGTCCGAGCTGCCCACCCCCCATCACGCCCAGCGTGGCGGCTCGGCTGGCAAAGGGCACGGGCCCGGGCAGCAGGGGTGCGCCGCTCACGGGCTGGTCTCCGCCGGTAGGGTCATGGCGCGCGCCGCCGCCGTTTGCTCAGCGCGAAACGTCTGCAGCTTGGCGCGCAGGTCCGGATCATGCGTCGCCAGCATGGCTACCACGAACAACGCTGCATTGGCCGCGCCCGCCGCGCCGATGGCAAACGTGGCCACCGGCACCCCCTTGGGCATCTGCACGATCGAATGCAGCGAATCGACCCCCTGCAAATGGCGGCTGGGCACCGGCACACCCAGCACTGGCACCGTCGTCTTGGCGGCCAGCATGCCCGGCAGGTGGGCGGCGCCCCCTGCCCCCGCGACGATGGCGCGCAGACCGCGCGCCTCGGCCGCTTCGGCGTAAGCGAACATATCATCCGGCATGCGGTGCGCCGAGACCACGCGCGCCTCGTGCGCGATGCCGAACTGTTGGAAAATGGCAACCGCATGCCGCATGGTGTCCCAGTCGCTGCTGGACCCCATGACGACACCGACCTGGACGTTGCTGTTGGACATGGCGACCCCGGGGGAACGATCCCGACATTCTAGAGAAACGGACACTGCCGACCATGATCGACGTAACCTTGGCCAATTTCGAAGCGGAAGTGCTGCAGGCCAGCCTGCAGACACCGGTGTTGGTGGACTTTTGGGCACCGTGGTGCGGCCCCTGCAAGGTGCTCGGACCGGTCCTGGAAAGAGTCGAGCAGGCCTACGGCGGCCGCTTCAAACTGGTCAAGGTCAACACCGAGGACGAGCAACAGCTGGCCGCCTACTTCCAGATTCGCAGCATCCCCACCTGCATTCTGTTCGTCGGCGGGCAGCCCGTGGACGGGTTCATGGGCGCGTTGCCAGAGGGTCAGATCAAGGCCTTTCTGGACCGGCATGTGCCCAGCGAAACCGCTTTGCAGGCGCAGGCCGAACGGGTCGAGGCGCTGCAGGCTGCGGCCACCGGAAACCATGACGCCGCCCTGGCGCACCTGCGCGACGCCCTGGCGCAAGCGCCAGACAACGACGATGTGCGCTACGACCTGGTGCGGCTGTTGATCGAATTGGGCCGGCTGGAGGAGGCGGCAGCCGCGCTGGCCCCGGCGCTGGCCAAAATTCCGGTGCCGCTGCGCTTTCAGGCGCTGCAGCAGTGGCTCGATGCGCTGGAGTTCGTGCGCAACGACCCGCGCGGCCAGTGGGCGCTGGCGCGCTTTGACGAGCTCATTGCTGCCAACCGGCGCGATTTCGAAACCCGCTTCGCCAAAGCGCGCGTGCTGATTGCCCAGGGCGAATGGACGGCAGCGATGGATGAGCTGCTCGAGATCATCATGCGCGACAAAAAGTGGGCCGACGAGGCCCCGCGCAAGACGATGGTGGCGCTGCTGGAGCTGTTGACGCCGCCACCGCAGGAAAACAGTACCCCGGGCAAGAGCGCCAGCGGCATCGAGGTAGCCGGTCACAGCGCGGCGGCGCAAGATCCGCAGGCCGAGCTGGTGTCGCGCTACCGGCGCAAGCTCAGCATGGCGCTGAACTGAGCGGGTGGGCCCGTGATCACGGTGCGCTTCATCACCCCAGGCCCGAACGGCCCGCTGCAGGACCGGGAAGTCGAGGTACCCGCCGACGGCCGCAGCCTGATGAAGGCGGCGCTGGACGCGGGGGTGGACGGCATCGCCGCCGACTGTGGCGGGGTGCTGACCTGCGCGACCTGCCACGTCTATGTGGACGAGCCCTGGTGCGCGCAGCTGCCACCACCGTCGGCGGACGAGGACACGATGCTTGACTACACCGCCGACGAGCGGCGGCCCAACAGTCGGCTGAGCTGCCAGATTGCGCTGACCCCGGCGCTCGACGGGCTGACCGTGACGCTGCCGGCGCGGCAGTATTGATTGCGCTTGACACTTCTTTACGCAGCACGCATAGCTCCTTGACATGCGGCGCGCATCCTGTGCTGGTTGGCCGTGCTTCGGGATAGGGTTGCCGCGCGTGGCAAGCCCCCGGGCCCCATGCCGGTGAGGGCCGCCGATGGTGTCGGCGGCCACGCCGCCGTAAACGGCTGCCTGTGTCGCACTGTTGTCAAGGAGACCCATCATGAATCCATCGTTTGACTGCTGCAGGGGCTGGCGCCGCACCGTGGCGGCGGCCGCGCTGTCGTGTGTTTGCATCGCCGCCTGGGCTGCGGGCCCAGCAGACCTGCCCAGACCGTTTGTCGGTGGCCTGGGCGCCCACGCGGCCCATCCCGTGGCCGGCGACGCTTCGGCCGACCGCATGGTCGAGCACCTGGCGCGCGGGTTGGATCTGCAGCCAGCACAGCGCGAGCAGCTGCGGGCGCTGGCGCAAGCCGCGCGCACCGACCTGCAGGCGCTGCGCGAGCAGGGACGCACGCTGCGCCAGGAACGTCACCAGCTGCTGGGCGCGGCGACGCTGGATGAGGCCGCACTGGAGGCGCTGCGCCAGCGCGAACTCGCCTGGCACGACGCGTTGACGGCGCGTATGAACCGCTTCATGATCGACAGCGCCCGGGTGCTGACACCCGAGCAGCGCCAGCGCTGGGCCGAACGCATGCAGCGCCGCGCCGACGGTGCTCACCGCCACGGTATGCCTCCCCATGAACGCCACCGCTACCATCCTGATCGTTGACGACGACAGTCGCCTGGTGGCGATGCTGGCGGAATACCTGAGCGGCCAGGCGGGTTGGCAGGTGAAGCACGCCCCTACGCTGCGCCAGGGTGAACTGGCCTTGCGTACCGGTGTTCTGCCGCATGCCCTGGTGCTGGATCTGATGCTGCCCGACGGCGACGGGCTGGATCTGTGCCGTACCCTGCGCGCGCAGCCGCGCACACGCAGTCTGCCCATTTTGATGTTGACGGCCCGTGGCGAGCCGGCGGACCGCGTGGTGGGGTTGGAGCTGGGGGCAGACGACTATCTGGCCAAGCCCTTCGAGGCGCGCGAGCTGCTGGCGCGGCTGCGCGCGCTGCTGCGGCGCGCCCACGGGGCCACAGCACCCGAAGTGCTACGGGTAGGTGACCTGGAGCTCGATCTGGGGGCGCTGCAGGCGCGCGTGCATGGGCGCGCGTGTGACATCACCCCGTACCAGTTCCAGCTGCTGGCGGTGCTGGCCCGCCACGCCGGACGGGTGCTGACGCGCGACCAGATTATGGATGCGCTCAAGGGACATCCCCAGGACGCGTTCGACCGCTCGATCGACGTGCATATTTCGCGCATCCGCGCCGCGATCGAGGACGACCCGCGGCAGCCACGCCGTATCCTGACTGTGCGCGGTACAGGCTACATGCTGGCGCGCGGCAGCGACGGTGAACCGGCCTGAGGATGCGATGACGCGGTTGTACCTGCGCATCTATCTGGCACTGCTGGCGGCGCTGGCGGTGTTTGCGGCGCTGGCGCTGCTGGCGTTTCACTGGCACGCCGAGTGGCAGCGCGCCGAAGAACAGGCGGCGTGGGTCGACTGGGCCGGAGGGTGGGCCGACCCGGTGCTGGAACCGCTGTTGCAGGCCGACGCACCGCCCGAGCAGCGGATGGCCTGGGTGGCGCTGTCGTTGCTGGGGCTGCTGATCCTCGTCGGGCTGGCCGCCTACCCGGTGGCCCGTTCGCTGACCGCGCGACTGGAAGCACTGCGCGCTGGGGTGCAAGCCTTTGGCGACGGGGACCTGGGACGGCGCGTACCGGTGCAGGGAACGGATGAGGTGGCGGCGCTGGCCTCCAGCTTCAACGCCACGGCCGAGCGCATCGAAGCGCTGGTGCGTGCGCAGCAGCGCCTGTTGGCCAATGCGTCGCACGAGCTGCGCTCCCCGCTGGCGCGCCTGCGCCTGGCGTTGGATCTGATCGAGGCCAACAAGGACGACCCGGCGCGCCCGCGCCACCTGGCCGAAGCGCAGCGCAATCTGGCCGAATTGGATGCGCTGGTGGAGGAGGTGCTGCTGTCGGCGCGGCTGGACGCAGCACCGGCCGTGGCGCGCACGCAGGTGGACCTGCTGGCGCTGGTGGCCGCCGAAGCGCAGGCGGTTGGCGCCATGGTTAGCGGGGAGACACTGACGGTGTCGGGCGACGAGCGGCTGCTGCGGCGCGCCGTGCGCAATCTGCTGGACAACGCGCGCCGGTACGCCCCCGACACCTCGCCACAGGTATCCATCCGGGCCGATGCCGACGCTGTCGAAGTGTGGATCTGCGATCGCGGTCCGGGCGTGCCTGCCGACTGGCGCGAGCGCATCTTCGAGCCGTTTAGCCGACTGCCCGGGCACGCCGAGCATGCCGGTGGCGTGGGCTTGGGATTGGCACTGGTGCGGCAGATCGCCACCGTGCACGGCGGCACGGTGCGCTGCACCGAACACCCCGGCGGCGGCGCCTGTTTCGTGCTGCGCTTGCCGCTTGCCTAAAT
>NZ_DAISZC010000002.1:49592-76440 GCF_036824975.1 Tepidimonas sp. | reverse complement strand
ACGCCGCGCTGCGGCAGCGCAGACGCGGCAGCGCCCGCCCTGGCTGATGCCCATACCGCCGCCCATCACGACGCCGTCCATGAAAGCGATGTAGGGCTTGGGGTAGGTGAAGATGAGGTGGTTGAGCGCGTACTCCTCGGTGAAGAAATCCTCAAGTCGTGGGTCCCCGGCCAACGCCGCCTGGTGAAAAAAGCGGATGTCGCCACCGGCGCAGAAGGTCCCAAACGGGCCGTCCCGGCCCGTGCCGCGGATGGCCACCGCCACCACCGCCGGGTCGTCGCGCCAGACCAGCAGCGCTGCGGTCAGGGCGCGAATCATGCCCAGGTCGAGCGCGTTGAGGGCCTGGGGCCGATTCAGGGTTATGCGCCCGACCCCGTTGGGCGTGCGCTCGATCTGGACGACATCGCTGCAGGCAGCAGTCATCATGGGGAAGTCTCCTTTCGATGGGTCAGCCACAGATTGGCCAGCAGGGCACCGAGCACGAGCGCGCCGCCCTGCCAGACGTGAGGCGACGGCACCTCGCCCGCGCCCAGCCAGGCCAGTGCGATACCGAACAGCACCTCCAGCAGGGCCAGCAGCGACACCTCGATCGGCTTGAGCACGCGCGCGCAGACCACGGCCAACACGCACGGCACCGCCAGTTGCCACACCCCCAGGCCCGCCAGCCAGGCGACGTCGTGGCCGCTGGCCCGCAACGGCCATACCACCCCTGCCGTGCCCCACAGGAAGGTGACCACCACCATCAGGGCGATAGCCTGGCCGTGACGCAGCATCATGCGCTTTGCCGACTGGCGCGCTTGCGTTCGTGCTCCTTCAGGTAGCGCTTGCGCAGGCGAATGCTCTTGGGCGTGATCTCGACCAGCTCATCGTCCTCGATGAACTCGACCGCGTACTCCAGCGTCAGCTCGATCGGTGGGGTGAGCTTGATCGCATCGTCCTTGCCGGCGGCGCGGAAATTGGTGAGCTGCTTGGTGCGTACCGGGTTGACCACCAGGTCGTTGTCGCGGCTGTGAATGCCGATGATCATGCCTTCGTACACCGGGTCACCCGGGCGCACAAACATGCGGCCGCGGTCGTCGAGCTTGCCCAGCGCGTAGGCCACGATTTCGCCGTCATCCTGGCTGACCAGAACGCCATTCTTGCGTCTGGCGATCTCGCCGCGGTAGGGCTCGTAGCCATCGAAGATATTCGACATCAGGCCAGTGCCGCGCGTCAGGTTCAGGAATTCGGTCTGAAACCCGATCAGCCCCCGGGCCGGAATGCGGTACTCCAGGCGCACGCGCCCGCGCCCGTCAGGCTCCATGTTGATGAGCTCGCCGCGGCGCTCGCCCAGCGCCTGCATCACCGGCCCCTGATGCGTCTCCTCGATGTCGACGGTGAGCAGCTCGATCGGCTCGTGCCGCACCCCGTCGATGTCCTGAAACACCACGCGCGGCTTGGACACCGCCAGCTCGTAGCCTTCGCGGCGCATGTTCTCCAGCAGGATGGTCAGGTGCAGCTCACCGCGGCCGCTGACCTCGAACACGCCGTCTTCGGCCGTCTCGCGCACGCGCAGCGCCACATTGCTCTGCAGCTCACGCTGCAGCCGGTCCCAGATCTGGCGGCTGGTGACGAACCTGCCCTCGCGCCCGGCCAGGGGCGAGGTGTTGACGCAGAAGTTCATCGTCAGCGTCGGCTCGTCGATCTTGAGCATCGGCAGCGGCCGTGGATCGAGCGGGTCGCACACCGTCACGCCGATGCCGATATCCTCGATGCCGTTGATCAGCACGATGTCCCCCGGCCCTGCGCTGTCCACTGGTACGCGCTCCAGCCCTTGGAAAGTGAGCACTTGGTTGATGCGCCCTTTGCGGCGCGCGCCATCCGGCCCCTCGCACACCAGCACCTCGGTGCCGGGCCGCAGCGTGCCGGCGTTGATGCGTCCAACCCCGATACGCCCCACGTAGCTGGAGTAGTCCAGCGACGAAATTTGCAATTGCAGCGGTGCATCCGGGTCGCCCTCGTGCACCGGCACATACTTCAGGATCGTCTCAAACAGCGGCGTCATGTCGCTGCCCCAGGGCTGGCCCGGCTCGCCTTCGGTCAGCGCCGCCCATCCGTTCAGTCCCGAAGCATAGACAACCGGAAAATCGAGCTGCTCTTCGGTGGCGCCAAGCTTGTCGAACAGGTCGAACGCGGCGTTGATGACGTAGTCGGGCCGTGCCCCCGGCTTGTCTACCTTGTTCACCACCACGATGGGCTTGAGCCCCAGCGCCAGCGCCTTCTTGGTGACGAAGCGCGTCTGCGGCATCGGCCCCTCCTGGGCATCGATCAGCAACAGCACCCCATCCACCATCGACAGCGCGCGCTCCACCTCGCCGCCGAAGTCGGCGTGGCCGGGGGTGTCGACGATGTTGATGTGGGTGTTGCCCCAGCGCACGGCACAGTTTTTGGCCAGGATGGTGATGCCGCGCTCGCGCTCCAGATCGTTGCTGTCCATGACACGCTCGCCCACGGCCTGGTTGTCGCGGAACGTGCCGCTTTGGCGCAGCAGCTGGTCGACGAGCGTGGTCTTGCCGTGGTCCACGTGAGCGATGATGGCAATATTGCGAATGGGGGGACGATGGGTCATGACGGGTTTTGTTGCAGGGTCTGGGCAATTTCGGTGGGGGCGAGCAGCCGCAGCGGAATGAGCTCGCCGCCGGCGCAGCGGGCCACGCCCAGCAGCGCACGCGGCTGGCGGCCGAACACGGCCACGCACGCCGCCGCCGGCCACGGCCCGCGGCGGCGCAGGCCACTGAGGAAGCGCGCCGCATCGGCCGCCTCCAACATCACTTGGGGCACATCGGTCAGCAAGGTCTCTATGGGCAGCACCGCCTGCAGGCGCTGCTGCGGCAGCAGCGCCTGCAACGCGTCGAGGGTGACGGCATGCTGCAGCGTCAACCCCCCAGTGCCGGTGCGGCGCAGCGCGGTCAGATGCGCCCCACAGCCCAGCGCCGTGCCGATATCTTCGGCCAATGTGCGCACGTAGGTGCCCTTGCTGCAGCGCACCTGCATCCGCAAGGCAGTGGGGTCGCCCGACACCAAAGCCAGCGTCAACGCGTGGATGGTGATGGTGCGTGGCGCGCGTTCTACCTCGAATCCAGCACGCGCATATTCGTACAGCGCCTTGCCGTCTTTTTTGAGCGCACTGTACATCGGCGGTATCTGTTGCATCGGGCCGATGAAGCGTTGCGCCAGCGCTTGCAGTCGCACAGGGGTCAGCACCGCGGTGTCCACCGGCGCTTGGGCGATGATTTCGCCCTCGGCGTCTCCGGTGGAGGTGCGCACACCCAGCCGCAACGTGGCCTCGTACGCCTTGTCGGCGTCGAGCTGCAGCTGAGCAAATTTGGTGGCCGCCCCCAAACACACCGGCAGCAAGCCGCTGGCCAGCGGATCGAGCGTGCCGGTGTGTCCGGCCTTCTCGGCACCCAGCAGCCCTTTGACTTTGGACACCGCCGCCTGCGCGGACATACCCACCGGCTTGTCCAACAGCAGCACCCCATGCACGGGGCGCCGCGGCACCCGTGCACGGGGCTCGGCGCTCATGAGGGGTCCTCGTCCTTGCCGCGCGACGCCACCGCCTTGGCAATCAGTGCATTCAAATCGGCGGCACGCTCGATGGAGTGGTCGTAGATGAAGTGCAGCGTGGGCACCGTATGGATGTGCAGACGCTTGAACAAGACGTTGCGCAGAAAGCCAGCGCTCTGGTTCAGCGCCTCCTCACTGGCGTGCGGGTCGCCCACCAGGACGCTGAAGTACACCTTCGCGTGCGCATAGTCGGGTGTCACCTCCACCGCCTGAATGGTCACCATCCCCAGCCGCGGGTCCTTGAGCTCGCGGGCAATGAGCTCGCTGAGGTCGCGCTGGATTTGGTCGGCCACTTTCAGGCTGCGCCCGGGGCCCTTGCGTCTGACGGCCATCACCGCTCCTTACAGCGTACGCGCCACTTCCTTAATCTCGAAGAACTCCAGCTGATCACCGACCTGGATGTCGTTGTAGTTCTTGAGCTTGATGCCGCATTCGAAGCCCTCTTTGACCTCGCGCACGTCGTCCTTGAAGCGCTTGAGCGACTCGAGCTCGCCGGTGTAGATGACGACGTTGTCGCGCAGTAGGCGAAAGTGCGCGCTGCGCGTGACGTAGCCTTGGGTGACCATACAGCCCGCCACGGTGCCGATCTTCGACGCCACGAACACGTTGCGGATTTCGGCCATGCCAATGACTTCCTCGCGCTTTTCGGGCGCCAGCAGGCCGGCCATCGCCGCCTTCAGATCGTCCACCACATCGTAGATGATGTCGTAGTAGCGGATATCCACCCCAGAGGACTCGGCCAGCTTGCGCGCATTGGCGTCTGCCCGGGTATTGAAGCCGATGACCACTGCCCGCGACGCGATCGCCAGGTTGATGTCGGACTCGCTGATGCCGCCGACACCCGCGTAGACGATGTGCACCCGCACCTCGTCGGTGGAGAGCTTTTGCAGCGCTGCGGTGAGCGCTTCTTGCGAACCCTGCACGTCGGCCTTGAGAATGATCGGCAGGGTCTTGACCTCGCCGGCGGTCATCTCGGCGAACATGTTCTCCAGCTTGGCTGCCTGCTGCTTGGCTAGCTTGGTGCTGCGGTACTTGCCGGCGCGGTAGGTGGCGATCTCGCGCGCACGGCGCTCGTCGGCCATCACCATGAAGTCGTCGCCCGCCATCGGCACCTCGGCCAAGCCCAGAATCTCCACCGGAATCGAAGGACCGGCTTCCTTGACCTGCCGGCCGTTCTCGTCGAGCATGGCGCGCACACGGCCATACGTTTGGCCGGCCAGCACCACGTCGCCCACGCGCAGCGTGCCCGACTGTACCAGCGCCGTGGCCACCGGGCCGCGCCCCTTGTCCAGCCGCGCCTCGATCACGAGGCCCTTGGCCTTGGCGTCCACCGGCGCTTTGAGCTCCAGCACCTCGGCCTGCAGCAGCACGTTCTCCAGCAGGTCGTCGATCCCCATGCCGGTCTTGGACGACACGGCCACGAACGGCGAGTCGCCACCGAATTCTTCGGGCACCACCTCTTCGGCGACCAGCTCAGCCTTGACCTTCTCGATGTTGGCTTCGGGCTTGTCGGCCTTGGTCAGCGCCACCACAATCGGCACCCCCGCCGCCTTGGCGTGCTTGATGGCTTCGCGCGTCTGCGGCATGACGCCGTCGTCGGCCGCCACCACCAGGATGACGATGTCGGTGGCCTGCGCCCCGCGCGCACGCATGGCGGTAAACGCCTCGTGACCCGGGGTGTCCAAAAAGGTGACCACACCACGCGGCGTCTCGACGTGATATGCACCAATGTGCTGGGTGATGCCGCCAGCTTCACCCGCTGCCACCTTGGAGCGGCGGATGTAGTCCAGCAGCGAGGTCTTGCCGTGGTCCACGTGGCCCATGACGGTGACCACCGGCGGGCGCGGCTTGGGCTCGCCCTGGTACAGCACCGCCTCCTCTTCCGAGAACGCCTCGGGATCGTCCAACGCCGCGGCCACCGCCTTGTGACCCAGTTCCTCGACCACGATCATGGCCGTGTCCTGGTCCAGCGACTGGTTGATAGTCACCATCTGGCCCAGCTTCATCAGCACCTTGATGACTTCAGACGCCTTCAGCGCCATCTTGTGCGCCAGCTCGGCCACGGTGATCGTCTCGGGCACGTGCACTTCGAGCACGCGCTGCTCCGCGGCCGCCGGTGCACCGCCGCCCCGCTCGTCGCGCCCGCCGCGCACGGGCTTGCCCTTCGGGCCGGCGCGCCAGGCGCTGGCGCCACGCGGCCCGGCCGCGTCGCCACGGGTCTTCAGTTCCTTTTTCTTGCCCGCCTCATCCTTCCACGACGACGACAGCGCCTCGGATTTGATTTCCTTTTTCGCGGGGGCCGGCGCGGGGGCGGCCGGTGCGCGCGCCGGGGTATTGGCCGGCTTGTGCAGCGTGCCCTTGAGGGCGGGCTTGGGCGCTTCCGCCGGCTTGGGCTCTTCCGGCTTCTTGGCCACCAGCACTTTGCGCGGCTGCGCCATCATGGCGCGAATGGCCTCCGCCTCGGCCAACGCCTTGCGGCGGCGCTCCTCGAGTTCGCGCGCGCGGGCCTCCTCGGCCGCCTTCTCGGCTGCCGCCCGGGCAGCGGCCTCGGCGGCCTGCCGCTGCTGCTCGGCCTCTTCGCGCGCGGCCCGCTCCGCATCCGACGGGCCGGCGTCGCCGCCCGTGGCGGCGTCCGCCACCCCGGCCACCGCTTCGGCGCGCTGCCGCGCGGCCTCGCGCTCAGCCCGGGCACGCGCTTCGGCCGCCTCGCGCGCCAGCCGCGCCTCTTCGGCGGCGCGGGCTTCGGCCTCCTCGCGCTCGCGCCGCTGGCGCGCCAGCGCCTCTTCCTCGGCACGCAGCCGCTCGGCCTGCGCGCGCGCTTCCTCTTCACGGCGTGCCAGCTCGGCTGCCTGCGCAGCCTGCAGCGCTTCCTCGTCCGCCACCGAGGCGGCCGTGTCGGTCGACGCTGGCGGTACTTCGTCCTCGCGCTTGACGAACGTGCGCTTCTTGCGCACTTCCACCTGGATGGTGCGGGCACGCCCGGTTGCGTCCGCCTGCTTGATCTCGGTGGTGGAGCGCTTGGTCAGCGTGATTTTGCGCCGTTCTTGTGCGGCCGTGCCATGCGCCGCCTTCAGGTGCGCCAGCAGGCGCTGCTTGTCGGCCTCGGTGACCGGGTCGCTACCGGCACGCTTGTCCACGCCGGCGGCGGCAAACTGCTCCAGCAGCAGCGAGACGGGTTTATTCAGTTCGGCAGCGAATTCGGCGACGGTGTTACTCGACATAGGCCTTGGTCCTCATACTCGGCGGAGCGCATCACGACTGGGCGGACGACGAGGCGCCGTCGGTAAACCAGCGCTCACGCGCTTTCATGATCAGGGCCGTCGCTTCCTCCCGGCTCTGTCCCGTGATCTCTGTCAGCTCGTCGACCGACAAGTCGGCCAGGTCATCGAGCGTGTGCACGCCAGCGGCGGCCAGCTGGGCAATGCGGTCCGCATTCAACCCCTGGAGGTTGCGCAGATCCTGCGACACCTCCTCCAGCCGCTCCTCCTTGGCGATTTCCATCGTCAGCAGCGCATCCTTGGCGCGCGCACGCAGCTCGTTGACGGTGTCCTCGTCGAAGGCCTCGATCTCCAGCATCTCGGCCAGCGGCACGTAGGCCACCTCCTCCAGGCTGGTGAAGCCCTCCTCGATCAGGATGTCGGCGATTTCCTCGTCAACATCGAGCTTGTGCATGAACAGCTCGCGCAGTGCTTGCCGCTCCTGCGCCTGCTTCTGCGCCGACTCTTCGGCCGTCATGATGTTGATCTTCCAGCCGGTCAGCTCCGAGGCCAGGCGCACGTTCTGGCCGCCGCGGCCGATGGCAATCGGCAGGTTTTCCTCATCCACCACCACGTCCATCGCATGGCGGTCTTCATCGACCACAATCGACTGCACGTTGGCCGGTGCCAGCGCGCCAATCACGAACTGCGCCGGGTCGTCGCTCCACAGCACGATGTCGACGCGCTCACCGGCCAGTTCATTGGTCACCGCATTGACGCGCGAGCCGCGCACCCCCACGCAGGTACCGATCGGGTCGATGCGCCGATCGTGCGACAGCACGGCGATCTTGGCGCGGCTGCCCGGGTCGCGCGCGCAGGCCTTGATCTCGAGCAACCCCTGCTCGATCTCTGGCACTTCCTGGCGGAAGAGCTCGATCATGAACTCGGGCGCGGCCCGCGACAGCAGGATCGGCGCGCCGCGCAGCGTCGGATCGACCTCGACGATGAGCGCGCGCACCCGGTCGCCCGAGCGGAAGTTCTCCTTCGGGATCATCTCGCTGCGCTTGAGCCGCCCCTCCACGCGGCCGCTTTCCACGATCACGTCACCCTTGTCCAATCGCTTGACGGTACCGACGAAAATCCGGTCACCGCGCGACAGAAAGTCGTTGAGCAGCATCTCGCGCTCGGCATCGCGGATTTTCTGCAGGATGACCTGTTTGGCAGCCATGGCGCCGATGCGGCCGATGGGCACGCTCTCGATGCGCTTTTCGATGACATCGCCGACCTGGATACCCGGGTGATCCTCGACGGCGTCGGAGTACAGCTCCTCGGCGTCGGGATTCTGCAGGCCGGCCTCGTCGGGCACCACCTTCCAGCGCCGGAACGTCTCGTAGGTGCCGGTGTCGGGGTCGATAGCGACGCGCACGTCCACATCCCCTCCGAGCAACTTGCGCGTGGCCGACGCCAGCGCCGCTTCCACGGCCGCCAGCACGACGCGCGGCTCCACATTCTTTTCGCGCGAGATGGCATCGATCAACATCAACATTTCGCGATTCATTCTTCTGGCCTGCCTTTCACACTGCCTGTGAGGGATGGGTCAATCCTGCGGGGCGCCGCCGCGCGGGCGGCGCCCCTTGAAATCCACGACCGGCGCCAGACGCGCCTCACGCACCTCGTCGAGGGCGAAGCCCAGCACGGTCACCGCCTCGGGGTCTGACGCAGACACCGCGTCGCGACCAGGGCGGCGACGCGCTCCCTGCCCATGTTGCGCCGGCTCGGGCAATAACTCCAGCGCCCACTGCCCAGGGACGGTGCCGGCCTTGAGGACGCCGCGGAAGTGCTTGCGCGCCGGCGCCACGCCGCCGCCCGCCGCCGTCCCGATGGGCTGGCGCAGCGTCACCTCCACCACCTCGCCCACGAAGCGCTGGTAATCGCGTTCGTGACGCAGCGGCCGGTCGATGCCCGGTGAACCGACTTCCAGCCGCCGGTAGTCCACGCCCTCGACTTCCAGCACGTACTGCAGCTGGCGCGTCACGCGCTCGCAGTCATCCACGGTGATGAAGCGCTGCCCAGAGGCGCCGGGCGTCCAGGGCCAGTCGATGGTCACGCGCAGCAGCCCACCGGCGGAGCGCTCCAGCTCCACCAGCTCGTAGCCCAGACCCGTGACCGTCTGCTCCACCACCTGCTGCCAACCCATGCCTGCCGCCTGTCCTGCACCGATTCAGAAAACCTGGCGCCGCTGCCCGGCGCGATCGACCAAAAAAAATGGGCCGGTGAACACCCGCCCATGTGGTCGTGAGGCTGCTATTCTAGCAGATTGAACGAAAAATGCAGCCCCTACAGGGGCTGCCTGTCTCCATCCCCTGCGCCCTTGGAGCCCTGCCGTGATCGACGTCTACTCCTGGCCCACCCCGAACGGACACAAGGTTCACATTGCGCTGGAAGAGTGCGGCCTGCGCCTGGGGCGCGACTGGCGCGTGCACCCCATCGATATCGGCCAGGGCGAGCAGTTCGCGCCCGACTTCCTGCGTATCAGCCCCAACAACAAGATCCCCGCCATCGTCGACCCCCAGGGGCCGGATGGGCGCCCGATCGCGCTGTTCGAATCGGGCGCGATTCTGCTGTACCTGGCCAGCAAAACCGGCAAGCTGCTGCCCAAGACCGACCGGCAGCGCTGGGAAGTGCTGCAGTGGCTGATGTTCCAAATGGGGGGCGTCGGGCCGATGCTCGGTCAGGCACATCACTTCCGGCTTTACGCCCCGCAGAAAATCGACTACGCCATCGAGCGCTACACCAACGAAGCCCGGCGCCTGTACGGCGTGATGGAGCGCCGCCTGCAGACCAGCCCCTGGCTGGGCGGACGCAGCTACAGCGTGGCCGACGTGGCCACCTTTCCCTGGGTGCGGGTGTGGCGCAACCAAGGTATCGACATCGACGACTTTCCGGCGGTGCGTGCATGGCTGCAACGCATTGAGGCCCGAGCGGCGGTGCAGCGCGGTTTGCAGGTGCTGGCCGACGCGCGCAAGCCGCTGGACAATCGGGCACGCCAGACCCTGTTCGGCCAGGGCGCGGCGCCCAGCCGCTGACCGCCGCACCGGCGGGGCGTACCGGCACGCGCTACGCCGTGCACGCCCCCCATGGCAGCCCGAGCCGCTACAATGGGGGCTCGATGTCGGAGCGTAGCGCAGTCTGGTAGCGCATCTGCTTTGGGAGCAGAGGGTCGAAGGTTCGAATCCTTTCGCTCCGACCATCCCGCCTACCCCCTGCCGTCCGTAGCTCAGCGGGATAGAGCAACGGCCTTCTAAGCCGTGGGTCGGGGGTTCGAGCCCCTCCGGACGGGCCAGCACGTCAGGCCGGCAAGGCGCCGCCGGTCACGGCGCTGTCAGCGTCGGGTACGGGCACCCACGTCAGTCGCCAGCCTCGTCTTGATAGCGGGCATGGATCGCCCGCACTTCGTCCCATGCCGACAGAAAGGCATCGACCAGCCGGGGATCGAAATGCCGCCCCGCCTGCTCCTGCAAGAAGGCGCGCGCCCGCTCCATCGGCCACGCCTTTTTATAGGGTCGCTCCGACGTCAGGGCGTCGAACACGTCCGCCACCGCAACGATGCGGCCATACAGCGGAATGGCGTCACCGGCCAGCCCGTTCGGGTAGCCGCTGCCATCGAACTTTTCGTGGTGGGCCAGTGCGATGGTGGCTGCCGCCTGCAGCAGCGGCGCCTGCGATCCGGCCAGGATCTCGTAGCCGATCTGCGGATGCCGCTTCATGATCGTGAACTCGGCCTCGTCCAGCCGTCCCGGCTTGAGCAGGATGGCGTCGGGAATGCCGACCTTGCCCACATCGTGCATCGGGCTGGCCTCCAGCAGCAGATCCTGCTCGGCAGCCGGCAGCCCAATGACGCGCGCAATCAGCTGCGCATAGTGTGACATGCGCAGCAGGTGGCTACCGGTCTCGGGATCGCGGTACTCGGCGGCACGTGACAGCCGCAGCACCGTCTCTTGTTCGCGCCGGCGGATGTCGGCGGTGGCCTTGGCCACCTCGTCGGCCAGCCACGCCGCGCGATCCTTGAGCTTGCGCTCGGCGTCGATCAGCGCCAGCTGGTTGCGCACACGGGCGATGAACTCCACGCTGTCCAGCGGCTTGTTGAGGAAGTCACGCGCGCCCAGATCGAGCGCGCGGTAGCGCACCTCGCGCTCCAGATCGGCGGTGATCATGATCACCGGCACCTGAGCCCGTCCGGGCAGCGCCGCCAGACGCTGCATGAAGGTCAGGCCGTCCATCGCCGGCATCATGTAGTCCAGCAGGATCAGATCCGGGCAATGCTCTTCGCACCACTGCAGGGCCAGCAGGGGGTCATCCAGCGCGACGCTTTCGGCCTGCGGCACGCGCTGCAGCAGGCGCTCGATCAGCGTCAGGTTGGTGGCATTGTCATCGACGGCAAGCACCAGCGCCATGGCGCGCATCCTCCGGTTTCATCGGGGCGTCATTTCGGCCAGACGGATGCGAAACGCCGCTACCGCAGCGTCCAGTGCCGCCACGGCGCCAGCCTCCACCCGCCCATGGCGCGCCGCGGCTTCAATCGCCTCGCTCAGGCTGGCGAGCGCGCGCGCGCCAACGCTGCCGGCTGCGCCCTTGAGCTCGTGCGCCGCCGCGTATAGGGTGGGCGCGTGGGCGTGTCGCGCGGCGGTGTGCAGGCGCGCCACCAAGTCGTCGAGGCCGCCGTCGAACAGCAGCAGGATCTCATACGCCAGTTGCAGGTCATCACCGGTGGCTGCCGCCAGAGCCGCGACATCGATGGCATCGTCCATGGTTCATTCTCCCACACCGCTGGCCGGTGCCGCCCCAATGCGTCGCAACACGGCCTCCAGGCGCTCGCGTGTCACCGGCTTGGACAGGTAGTCATCCATACCGGCCGCCAGACACGTCTGGCGGTCGCCCTCCAGTGCGTTGGCCGTCATCGCGATGATGGGCACCCGATCGCGTCCCAGCTCAGCCTCCAGGCGGCGAATTTCGGCCGTGGCGGCAAAGCCGTCCATCTCGGGCATTTGGCAGTCCATCAGCACGACGTCCACCACCTGGTCGCGCCAACGCTGCACCGCCTCGCGCCCACTGCCGGCCACCAGCACCCGGTGCCCCAGCTTGCCCAGCATGGCCATCGCCACGCGCTGGTTGACGGGGTTGTCCTCGGCCAGCAGCACGGTCAGCTCACCGGCCTGCTGGGGCGCTGACTCGTCGGCAGCCGGCAATGAGGTTGGCCCGCCCACGAACAGCTCGGCCAAGCGGTCGTGAATGCGCGACTGTGCCAGCGGTGGCGCAAACACCGCGGCGGCTCCACGGCGTTGCCAGTGCGCGCGTGCCGCGCGCTCGGCCCCCGCCGGCAGCGCCACCAGCAACGGCACGCGCCCGTGTGCGCTCACCTGCTGGGCCAGCGTCTCGTGCGCGGGTTGGGGATCGACGAGCAGCACGCCTTCCACCGGTGCCTGCAGCGCCTGTTGCCACGCCTCGACGTCACAGGGCTGCAACTCGATTTGCCAGGCGTGCAGCAGCCGCCGCCACACCGCCAGCAAAGGCCCGTCGGCACCGGCAACGGCCAGGCGCAGCCCCGCCAGGGTTTCGCGCGCGGGCAGCGTCTCTACGGGCTGCAGGGGCAGTTCGACGATGAACGCACTGCCGCGCCCGGGCTCGCTCTCCACCCGGATCGATCCCCCCATGGCCTCGGCCAGCCGCTTGCAGATCGCCAGTCCCAAGCCAGTGCCACCGTATTTACGGGTAGTGGCCACTTCGGCCTGGCTGAACGGCTTGAACAGCCGCGGCAGCTGCTGCGGCTCGATGCCCGGTCCGCTGTCGCGCACCGTCAAGCGCAGCCGCCCATCGGCTGCCTCGGCCACCAGTTCGATGCTGCCCTGTTCGGTAAACTTAACCGCATTGCTCAGCAGATTGAGCAGAATCTGGCGGACCCGGGTCGGGTCCAGCCGCAGGACGCGCGGCAGCCCTGGATCGACGCGGCTGGCCAGCACCACTGGGCGCTGCTCCAGCCGCGGGCCGACCACGTCCAGACAATCGTCGAGCAGCGCACCCACATCCACGCAGCGCCATTCGAGCTCGACGGCGTTGGCCTCCAGCTTGGAGTAGTCGAGAATGTCGTTGATGAGCGCCAGCAGGTGATCCGCCGAGTGCTTGATGGTGTGCACATACTCGCGTTGCTCGCCGCTGAGCGGCGTGTCCGCCAGCAGGTCGGCCATGCCGATGACGCCGTTGAGCGGGGTGCGGATTTCGTGGCTCACCACGGCCAGAAACTCTGCCTTCAGCCGCGCCGCCGCTTCGGCGTCCTCCTTGGCCTGGCGCAGGTGCCGCTCCAGTTCTTTCTGCGCCGACACGTCGTCGAACACCGCCACCGAGGCGATCAGGGTCTCACCGCGATACAGCGGCGCGGCTACCACCCGCACCGGCACGGGCCGCCCGTCGCGGTGCCAGAACACCTCGTCGTCGGAGCGGTAGATGGCACGATCGGTGAAGGCCTGCCGGATCGGGCAGGCCGACTCGGGCAAGGGGGTGCCGTCGCCCCGGTGGTGATGGATCAGCGCGTGCAGGTTGTGGCCGATGACCTCGGCCGCGCGCCAACCCAGCAGCCGCTCGGCGGTGGCGTTGAAAAACGTGCATCGTCCTTCGCCGTCGAGGGTGTAGACCCCCGCCCCCAGGTGGTCGATGACGGATTGCAGGTACTCGTTGCTGCGCTGCAGCCGGTCGCGCAGCCGCTCCAGCTCCGCCTGGCGCTCCTTCTGCTCGCTGATGTCCTGAAACATGCCCACGTAGCTGCGCACCACACCGGCCTGGTCGGGCACCGCGATGATGGTGAGCAATTCCGGATACAGGGATCCGTCCTTGCGCCGGTTCCAGATTTCGCCCTGCCAATGCCCGTCGGTGCGGATCGTCGCCCACATGGCGTCGAAAAAGGCCGCGTCGTGCGTGCCCGAGGACAGCACGCGCGGCGTGTGCCCCAGCACCTCGTCGCGCCGGTAGCCGGTGATGCGCGAGAAGGCCGGATTGGCGTCCACGATGCGCTGCGCCGCATCACACACCAGCATCGCCTGGGGCGACAGGTCGAAAACGCGCGCGCTCAGGCGCTGCGCCAGCAGCAGCTCGCTGACGCGGCGATGCTCGCGACAGGCCGCCAGCGCCACCACGAAGCGATCCAGCACCCGCGCGATCTCGGCCAGCGCCGCCGGGGGATAGGGGTGCGGCACCTGGATGCCCAGCACGCCGAATTCGCGCAGTGGCCACAGATGCACCGAGGGGCCGGTGTCTTCCGGGCTGCCCTCCCCGTCCAGCGCGCGTGACCAGTGCGCCGAGGGTCCGGGCGGCAGGTCGCTCCCCCCACCCTGCCCCGCATCGAGCGGACTGCCGGCCAACCAGCCAGACCAAGACGCGCTCCAGTCGTGCCGCCGTGGGCGACCGTTGAAGCGCCACGCGCCGTCGCCCTCGCGGCGTGCCAGCACACACGCCAGCGGCATCAGCCGGTCGGCGATCACGCCCAGCAGGTTGTCCTCCTCGCGCTGCTCGTCCAGCGTAGTCCCGATACCCAGCGCCACTTCGAACAGCACCAGGCGCAACCGGCTGATGAAGGTATCCATCCTTGGCGTTCCTGGGCAGACCCTAAGGCAACAGCGCCAGGGTAGCGGTCTTGTTGCAGAACGCCAGCCGCTGAGTGGGTATGCCCCCCGCCACTTCGCCCAGCGTCAGCGCGCCGGCGGTCGGCACTTCATCGGGCACCAGCCGCTGCAGCTCGGCGGAAAAGCCGCTGTCTTCGCCCAGAAACAGCACACGCGAGATGCAGTCGAAGACCAGGCGTCCAGAGACCGTGGGCGCGCTGAGTCGGCCAAGGTCGCCGGCCGCCTGCAGCAGCGTCTGTGGGCTGCCGGTCAGCAGCGTCAGCGTCGTGTGCGGCCGCACCGCCCCCACGCACACCAGGGCTTCGCCCTCGACCCGAATGGGATCGCGCACGATGAATTCGCCATCGGCCCGCAGCAGCCCCAGCGGGAACGCCTTGGCCACCTCGAAAAAATTGTCGGCGTCGATCGCGACCCCCGCCACCGGCTCGACCAGGCGACGGTACACCGTCAGCGCCGGCTCCCAGTTCAGCGTGTGGACCACGTTGCCCTGCGCCTCCGTCGCCTCGAGCACCAGACCAGCGTCGAGCGGCTGCCAGCCGTGGCGCACGCCCAGCGTCAGGGGAACGGGCAACGCCGCCACTGCCGCCACATCGGCTTCGAAACCCTGCGCCGTCAGCACGCAGGGCTGTTGCCGCAACGACAGCGAGCCGCAACCACCACCGACGGTCCGCACACCAACGCCCACCTCGTTGTACAGGGCATCGATCAGCGGCTGGATGTGGGCGCCCAGGCCGTCGGTCAATACCAGCAGCGATGCCGCCTGCGCCAGTGCAGCCGGAATCTGCGGTTGTGCCGCCAGCGCGATGCGGTGCACCGGTGCCGCCCACGGCAAACCCACCACCACACCACCGTGCGCCAGCAGCCGCCGCTGCGCGAGCACGCGCGGGAACACGCCCCCCAACAGCGGCAGCGTTTGCCGCCGCGCCCAGGCATCGAGGGCGGACGCCGACCACCCCTGCCCTTCGGCCAGTAACACGATCAGGCTGCGCACGCCGCTGGCGCCCTGCACGGCGGCGGCCGCGTCGGCCAGCGCAGCGACCTCGGAGATCTCGAAAACACGCAGATACATGCCCGCAGCAACAGTGTGTGTGGGGGGTGCACAGCGCCACGCGAGCCGCCTGTGGGCGATCGGATGGGCAGTTGGCGTGCGACCTTGCCAACCCGCTCGTCGTGCGTCTCGCTGCCGCTGCCTCAATGGTAGCGCAGCGACGAAGACGCGCTGCCGGCGTGGCAACGGACACCGCCGCGCAGGCTCGACGCGATTGGGCAGCACGCCCGGGCACCGCCGGCGCACCCGGCCGATCCCGCCCGCGCTGTCCCGACAAGCAGCGCGGCAATGGTGTCCCTGCTAACATCGGCGTCCCCTGCGCGGTGGCTGCCACCGCGTGTGCCGACCGGCGCGTACGCGCGTCCCCGCCGGACCACGAGCGTCGCGTCCCCGCTTTGACACCGATTCGCGTCCACCGCGCACCATGACCGTCACCATCAAGGATTCCGCCGGCATCGAAGGCATGCGGCGCGCTGGCCGTCTGGCCGCGGAAGTGCTCGACTATCTCGCACCTTTCGTGCGCCCCGGCATTACCACCAACGAGCTCGACCGTCTGGCGCACGACTACATCGTCAACGTGCAGCAGGCCGTCCCCGCGCCGCTGAACTACGCGCCCCACGGCTACCAGCCCTACCCCAGGAGCATCTGCACCTCGGTCAACCACGTCGTCTGTCACGGCATCCCGAACGACAAGCCGCTGAAAAAGGGCGATATCGTCAACATCGACATCACCGTCATCAAAGACGGCTGGCACGGCGACACCAGCCGCATGTTTCTGGTCGGTGAGGTGGCACCGCACGCGCGCCGGCTGTGCCAGGTGACGTACGAGGCGATGTGGAAGGGCATCATGATGGTGCGCCCCGGGGTGCGGCTGGGCGACATCGGCCATGCCATCCAGACCTACGCCGAGGCCGCCGGCTACAGCGTGGTGCGCGAATTCTGTGGCCACGGTATCGGCCAGCGCTTTCACGAAGATCCGCAGGTGCTGCACTACGGCCGCCCCGGCACGGGGATGGAGCTGCGCCCGGGCATGACCTTCACCATCGAGCCGATGATCAACCAGGGCCGACGCGACATCCGCGAGCTGGGCGACGGCTGGACCATCGTCACCAAGGACCGCTCGCTATCCGCCCAGTGGGAGCACACCGTGCTGTGCACCGAAACCGGCTTCGAGGTGCTGACGATCTCCTCCGGCATGCCGGCGCCGCCCCCATTCGTCCCGACCGCAGCCACGGTGTAGCGGCGCCGCCACGCTCACCGCCATGCCCCTGGCCTGCCGTTTGCTTCCACGGCCGCACCATGCGCTGCAACCCACCCCCCAGCCCAGCTGGCGCGGACACGACCGACACCGATGTGACCGCGCTGCGCCAGCGCTACCGCGACGGCAAGCAGGCACTGCTGCGCGCGATCGAGGCGCTGCACGCGCGCTCGCGTGGGGTGCGCCCGCTGCTGCGCCGGCTGGCGCGGCTGACCGACGGGGTGCTGCGCGAGCTGTGGTCACACGCGGGGCTGCCGTCCGACGCGGCCCTGGTGGCGGTGGGCGGATACGGCCGCGGCGAACTGTTTCCCTACTCTGACGTGGACGTGCTGCTGCTGCTGCCGGACGGCACGCAGCCGCAGAGCGACCCGGCGCTGCAGCAGGCGCTAGAGCGCTTCATCGGCAGTTGCTGGGACGCGGGGTTGGAGATCGGCTCCAGCGTGCGCACTGTGGCCGAGTGCCTGCAAGAGGCCGCGGCCGACATCTCGGTGCAGACCGCGCTGCTGGAGAGCCGCTGGCTGGCGGGCGACCGGCGCTGCTTCGTCGCGCTGGGGCGGGCACTGGCCGGACAAATCGAGCCGCTGACCTTTTGCCGCGCCAAGCTGTTCGAGATGCAGCAGCGCCACCTGCGGTATGAAAATACCCCCTACGCGCTGGAGCCCAACTGCAAGGAATCGCCCGGCGGCCTGCGTGACCTGCAGGTGATTCTGTGGGTGGCCAAGGCGGCTGGCCTGGGGCACAGCTGGGATGAACTGGCACGCCGGGGCCTAGCCACGGCGCGCGAGTCCCGCCAACTCAAGGCCAACGAGGCGTTTTTGAGCTTGATCCGCGCGCGGCTGCACGTGCTGGCGCGCCGGCGCGAAGATCGCCTGATCTTCGATCTGCAGACCGCGCTGGCCGACGCGTTCGGCATCGAGCCCGGTGGCGTCAGCGGCAGCGCGCGCGAGCAGACCGCGCGGCGCGCGCGCCGCGCCAGCGAGCGCTTGATGCGCCGTTACTACTGGGCGGCCAAGGCCGTCACCCAGCTCAACCAGATTTTGCTGCTCAACATCCAGGAACGGCTGGCGCGGGATGAGCTGGGCGTGCAGCCGCTGCGCGCGCTCAACGCCCGTTTTCTCGACCGCAGCGGCATGCTGGAGGTGGCTTCCGACGACCTGTATTGGCGCGAGCCGCACGCCATTCTGGAAACCTTTTTGCTCTACGAACAGACGCCGGGCATCAAGGGCCTGTCGGCCCGCACGCTGCGCGCGCTGTACAACGCCCGGCCGGTGATGAACGCGGCGTTCCGGCGCGATCCGGTCAACCGGCGCACCTTCCTGCAGATCCTGCAGCAACCGCAGGGCATTACGCATGCGCTGCGGCTGATGAACCAGACCTCGGTGCTGGGCCGCTACCTGTGGCCGTTCCGCAATACGGTCGGCCAAATGCAGCACGACCTGTTCCACGTCTACACCGTCGACCAGCACATCCTGATGGTGGTGCGCAACGTGCGGCGCTTTTTTATGCCCGAGCACGCGCACGAATACCCGTTTTGCTCGCAGCTGGCCGCCGGCTGGGATAAGCCGTGGCTGCTGTATCTGGCGGCGCTATTTCACGACATCGGCAAAGGCCGTGGTGGCGACCACTCGGTGCTGGGGGCGCGCGACGTGCGCACCTTCGCGCGCCAGCACGGCATGACACCCGAGGACACCGAGCTGGTGCAGTTTCTGGTGGCCGAACACCTGACCATGAGCCACGTCGCGCAACGCGAGGACATTAGCGACCCCGAGGTGATCCGCGCCTTTGCGCGCCGCGTCGGCGACGAGCGGCGCCTGACCGGTCTGTACCTGCTGACGGTGGCCGACATCCGCGGCACCAGCCCCAAGGTCTGGAACGGCTGGAAGGCCAAGCTGCTGGAAGACCTGTATCGGCTTACGCTGCGCGTGCTCGGCGGCGGCGCACCCGACCCGCACGCCGAGGTCGAAGCACGCAAGCGCGAGGCGCTGGCGCTGCTGGCCCTGCACGCGCTGCCACACCAGGCCCACCAGGCGCTGTGGGCGCGGCTAGACGTCGGTTACTTCATGCGCCACAGCGCCGACGAGATCGCCTGGCACACGCGCCACATCACGCGTGCGCTGGCCCATGGGGGGGCCAACGGCGCCGTCCCTGTGGTGCGTGCGCGCCAGTCACCCGCCGGCGAAGGCCTGCAGGTGCTGGTGTTCTGCCCCGATCAACCTGACCTGTTCGCGCGCATCTGCGGCTACTTCGACCAGGCCGGCTTCTCGATTCTGGACGCCAAGATCCACACCACGGCCGACGGCCACGCACTCGACACCTTCCAGGTCGCCGCCGACACCCTGGCCGACCACTACCGCGAGCTGGTGTCGCTGGTGGAAAGCGGCCTGCCACAGGCGCTGCTGCCGGGTAGCCCGCTGCCGCGCGCCGGCAAAGGGCGCGTGTCACGGCGCGTGCGCAGCTTTCCGATGGTGCCACGCGTGCAGCTGCAGCCCGACGAGCGCGCGCAGCGCTGGCTGCTCAGTGTCTCGGCCAGCGACCGCAAGGGCCTGCTGGTGCGTATCGCCGAGGTCTTTGCCCGCCACCGCATCCAGCTGCAGCTGGCCAAGGTCACGACGCTGGGCGAGCGCGTCGAAGACACCTTCGTCATCACCGGCCCCACCCTGCACGTGGCACGCGAGCAGGCCGCATTGACCCAGGATTTGCTGAACGTACTCGACGAGGCCTGAGCTTGCCGCTATAGTGGGCGCGCAATGCGGACGCGGGGTCCGCGTGACTGTCAGGGGAGTGTTGCCATGCCGATGCTCAGCCGCTGTGTCTCCGTCGCCAGCCTGCTCGTGGCCTCGGTAGCCAGCGCCGACGTGCCCGCCATCTTCCGCGATGCCGACCTGGCACTGGGTGAGCAGCTCATCCGCCAGCACCGCTGCAGCCAGTGCCACGCCGAAAAGGTGGGTGGGGACGGCAGCGCCATTTATCGGCCCCTGGGGCGCATCAATACCGCCGGCCTGCTGCGCGGTATGGTGGAGCAGTGCAACAGCGCGCTGAACCTGCAGATGTGGCCGGAGGAGGTGACAGCGGTGGCCGCCGTCCTCAACCGCGACCACTACCGCTTCCGGGATTGACGCCCACGCCCGTGGCAGCCGGGCGCACTCGCGTCCGCCACGGCCCGGGCGTCGCGAAGGATTGACCCCAACGCCCGGCAACCCCCGGCGCGGACGACCGCGTCAGGCCGCACCGCCCAGCAGCACGCGCAGTCCGGCCTCGTCAATCACCGGCACCCCCAGCGCGCGCGCTTTGTCGAGCTTGCTGCCTGCGGCCTCCCCCGCAACGACATAGTGCGTTTTGCGGCTGACCGAGCCGCTGACCTTGCCTCCCGCGGCCTCGATGAGCGCCTGCGCCTGCTCGCGCGTCAGCGTAGGCAGCGTGCCAGTGAGCACGAACGTCTGGCCCGCCAGCGGCCGCGGCGCATCGGGTGCGTGCTCCGGGTCGGGCTCCGGCCAGTGCACCCCACAGGCGCGCAGCTGCTCGATCACCTCCCGGTTGTGCGGCTGCGCAAAAAAGGTGGCCACGCTGCGCGCCACCACCGGGCCGACATCCGGCGCCTGCTGCAGCTCGTCGATGCTGGCGTCCATGATGGCCTGCAGCGTGCCCCAATGGCGCGCCAGGTCGCGCGCGGTGCGCTCGCCCACATGCCGAATGCCCAGCGCAAACAGAAAGCGCGCCAGCGTGGTGGTCTTCGACGCTTCGATGGCGGCCAGCACATTGGAGGCCGACTTCTCTGCCATGCGCTCCAGTCCCACCAGCGCCGTCAGCCCCAGCCGATACAGATCGGCTACGGTGCGCACCAGTCCCGCGTCCACCAGTTGCTCGACGAGTTTGTCCCCCAGCCCCTCGATATCCATCGCGCGCCGCTGGGCAAAGTGCAGGATGGCCTGCTTGCGCTGCGCCGGGCAATACAGGCCGCCGGTGCAGCGGTGTTCGACTTCGCCCTCCTCGCGCACCACCGCCGACCCGCAGGCCGGGCACTGCGCGGGCATGCGAAACGGCTCGCCGCGCGGCTCGGGCAGCGGCGGCGCCACCGCCACCACTTCCGGAATCACGTCGCCAGCCCGCCGCACGATCACCGTGTCGCCCACGCGCACGTCCTTGCGCGCCACCTCGTCGGCGTTGTGCAGCGTGGCGTTGGTGACGGTAACACCACCGACGAACACCGGCTCGAGCTTGGCCACCGGCGTGAGCTTGCCGGTGCGCCCCACCTGCACGTCGATGGCCAGCACGCGGGTGAGCTGCTCCTGCGCCGGGTATTTGTGCGCGATGGCCCAGCGCGGCTCGCGCGTGACGAAGCCCAGGCGCTGCTGCCAGTCCAGCCGGTCCACCTTGTACACGACGCCGTCGATGTCGTAGGGCAGCTGGTCGCGCCGCGCGCCGATGTCGCGGTGGTAGGCGGCCAGCGCCTCGCCGCCCGCACAGCGCCACGCCAGTTCGGACACCGGAAAGCCCCACGCGCGCAACGACTGCAACACGTCCCAGTGGGTGTTCCAGTGCGGCCCACCCGCCTCGGGCGCACTCACCTCCCCCACCCCGTAGGCAAAGAAGCTCAGCGGCCGCGCGGCCGCCACCACCGGGTCGAGCTGGCGCACCGCGCCGGCTGCTGCATTGCGGGGATTGACGAAGGTTTTTTCGCCCGCTGCGCGCTGCCGCGCATTGAGCGCCTCAAACGCATCGCGCCGCATGTAGACCTCACCGCGCACCTCCAGCCGCGGCACCGCCACCCCATCGCCGCGCAGGCGCAGCGGGATCTGCCCGATGGTGCGGATATTCTGCGTCACGTCTTCGCCGGTTTCGCCGTCGCCGCGGGTGGCGGCGCACAGCAGCACGCCGTGCTCGTAGCGCAGGCTGATCGCCAGCCCGTCGAACTTGGGCTCGGCCACGTACTCCACCGGCGGATCCTGAGGCCCCAGCCCCAGCTCCCGGCGGATACGGGCGTCGAACACCAGCGCCGCCGCCGCATCGGTGTCGGTTTCGGTGCGGATGCTCAACATCGGCACCGTGTGCCGCACCGTAGCGAACCCCTCCAGTGGTCGGCCCCCAACGCGTTGGGTGGGCGAGTCGGGCGTGACCCACTGCGGATGCCGCGCCTCTAGCGCCTGCAGCTCGGCAAACAGCCGGTCGTACTCCGCATCCGGAATCTCCGGGTCGTCCAGGACGTAGTAGCGCCACGCGTGGTGATGCAGTAGGGTGCGCAGGGTTTGCAGGCGCGCGTATTCCGGATCGGCGGCCAGCGACGTGCCTGCACCGTCGCCAGTCGCCACTCCGGTGCGCCAATCGGACGTGTGCCCCTGCGGGGCGCCCTTCGCCGCCGCTGACGGGTCACGCCCCCCCGCGAATAGGTCATCCTGCGCGGCGGCAGGCGGCGCAGGCCGGTTCGCGGAGGCGTCCCCGGGCGGATTGCGGTGCGGAACATCGGTGCTCACGCCGTCATTATCGGGCCGCCAGGCCGCCACGGCATCGCGGTCACGCCATCAGTCAGTCGGCGCCAGGCGGGTGGTGAACCAGCGCGCCGCGTCCGCCCTGTCTGCGGCTGTCCCCGCGACGTGCGGCAGCAGCCAACGCAGCGTGTTGTGCACGGCCACCGGATCGGGCGTGACGTCGCTGACGAACGAGGCGCGTGCATGCATCAGAACGGCCAGAAACAGCGCCCGATCCTCACCGAGGTCCAGCACATCGGCGTGCCCTGCCAGATCGAGCGGGCTGGCGGTCTGCAGCCAGCGCAGGCTGCGCTGTACGGCGCGCGCCAGCGCGCGCAGCTCAGCAGCATGGCTGGCCAGCACGGCCGGCGCCGCGCTCAGACAGGCCCCCAACACCGGCCCGCCGAACAAGCGCTGACTGTGCTCGGGATTACGGGTATCGAGCTCCAGCTGCAGCACGCCGGTGCGCTGCAGGCGGGTCAGCCACGGGTCTGCGACACAGACGGCGTCTATGCGCCGAGCCAGAAAATCACGCGCCAACCCCTCAGGCGTGGCATGTGGGGCCAGGATAGCGCCCGCGCGCTGTGCCCCACCCAACGGGCGCCACAGATGCGCCAGTGCCAGCCGGGCCGTGCGATCGTGTTCCAACACACCCACCACCGCCCCGCGCCAGCGCTGCCGGGCCGCCGGCGACGGCCCGTCCACATGCCAGCCCAGGCCCAGTTGGGGGGTTCGCGTCAGCGCGGCAAACACCTGCAGAGGGCGTGCGGCCACATGCGCCTGCACCACTGCATCGAACGGTGTGGCGTATACTGGCACGGCGGGTGCGGCCTGCGCTGCCAGCGCATCGGCGGCCGGCCCGGCGCCGAGGCTGACCTCTACCCCCTCGGCCTCGAAGAACCCCAGCCGCTGCGCCAGCCACAGTGGCACGCACGCCAGCGGCGCAGCGGCGACACCGGCGACGCTGAGGCGAACCGAGGCCGCCGCCGGGCGCACCACCCCCAGCCCGCCAACGAGCACCACCGCCATTGTGATGAGCTGGCGCCGTTCCATGGCCGAATACCCCCTTGCGGCCTGGTCAGCCGCTGGCATTCAGCATATGGCGCGCTACCCTGACGCACCATCGGGATCTGCCCCATCCGGGTTGACCCGCAGCCCGCACCTGCGGCACGGCATCGGGAACGACCAGCAGGGTGCCGCAGCCGACGGCATGGCCGCTTAGTGCCGGTCGGCCAGGGCGTGGGCAATCGTGCCCAGATCGACGTACTCGAGTTCGCTGCCCACCGGCACACCGCGCGCCAGCCGGGTCACGCGCAGCCCCAGCGCCCGCGCCAGCTGGCTAACCACATGCGCCGTCGCCTCTCCTTCGGCGGTGAAATTGGTGGCGACAATCACTTCCTGCACTGCCGGCGCGGTTTGCAGGCGCTGCAGCAGCGGGCGCAGGCCAATGTCGTCCGGGCCGATGCCGTCGAGCGGACTCAGGTGCCCCATCAGGACGAAATAACGTCCGCGGTACACGCCGGTGCGCTCGATGGCCGCCTGATCCGCCGGTGTTTCGACGACGCACAGTTGCGTCGCGTCGCGTGTCGGGTCGGCACAAGTGGGGCAGAGCTCGTCCTCGGCCAGCGTGTGGCACAACGCGCAATGGCGCACCCCTTGCACTGCCGCTTGCAGCGCCTGCGCCAGCTGCAACGCCCCGTCGCGGTCGTGCTGCAGCAGGTGGTAGGCCATGCGCGCCGCCGAGCGCTGCCCCACACCGGGCAAGCGCTGCAGGGCCTGCATCAGCGCCCGCAGTCGTCCAGGCGAGGCTTCGCTCATCGGGGGCACGCGCGCGCCGCGCTCAGAACGGGAACTTCATCCCGCCGGGCAGGCCCGGCATGCCGGCGGTGATCTTGGCCATGCGCTCCTGCGTCGCCTCTTCCACCCGCCGCACCGCAGCGTTGAAGGCCGCCGCCACCAAATCCTCCAGCATATCTTTGTCATCGGCCAGCAGGCTGGGGTCGATGGTGACGCGTTTGACGTCGTGCTTGCCGGTCATGACCACCTTGACGAGTCCGGCACCGGACTCGCCCGTGACTTCCAGCGTAGCCAGCTCTTCCTGTGCACGACGCAGATTCTCCTGCATGGCCTGGGCCTGTTTCATCAGGCCAGCCAGTTGCCCTTTGTTGAACATGGGTGTGGGTCCTTACCAACGATCAGGGTGACGGCGCGGGGCCGTCGACGGCTTCGATGCTACCAGGGACGATGATGGCGCCGTAATCGCGCATCATCGCCTGCACGAAGGGATCGGCGCGCAGGGTGGCTTCGGCCGCCTGCAGTCGCGCCCGCTGGGCCGCTGCACGGCGCAGGGCCGGCGCATCGGGAGCCGGTCCCACTTCGACCTCCAGCCGCCAGTCGGCAGCCAGCCCGAGCTGCTCGATGAGCGCGCGCCGCAGACGCTCGCGGGGCGTGTCCTGCGCTAGCACGGCCTGCGGCACCCGCAGCCGCGCACCGCTGCCCGCGCACGCCACGCACTCCGACTGCAGCGCCAGCTCGCGCGCCAGCGCCTGCACGCGTCCGCTGGCCTCCAGCTCATCGACCACGCGCGCCCACCAGTCGCCCAGCGTGCCGTCGCCCTCGCGCCACGGAAGCTCGCCACGGGGGCCGTCGGCCGGCGCCGTCGCACCCACTGTCGCGCTTGCGGCCCCGGGCACTGCCTCGTCCACCGAACGGCTCGCCCCCTCCCCATCAGCCGAAACACGGACCACATCTGCGAAAGCAGAGGCTGCCGGTGGCGCGACAGGCGCGTCCACCACGGCCGACGGCGGGGACACAGGCGGGGCAGGCACTGCCACCGGCGTCGGCACGCACCGGTCTGGCGCCATGGTCGGCGCAGCCGGTGGCACCGAGTCCAGCGGCGCCGATGGCACGACCGCGGGCGCGGAGGCCAGAAAAGTCAACGCTCGCAGCAAAATCATGGTCAGCGCGGCATACTCGTCCGGCGCCAGCCCCAGCTCGCCGCGCCCGTGCAGGCACAGGCTATACAGCAGTTGCGTCACGTCCGGCGGCAGCGCCTGCGCCAGCGTGTCCAGCTGGGCATCATCGGTGTCGGCCGCCGCGCCGGTCCACTGCCGCACCGCCACGCGCTGCAGCAGCAGCACCAGCTCCTCCAGCGTCGCGTCCGGGGCCACGCCGTTTTGCCGCATGGTCTGCACGGTCTGCACCACCTCGGTCGCATCGCGGCGCGCCAGCGCCTGCAGCAGCGCCAGCACGTAGCCATCCTCCACCGCTCCCAACATCTGCCGCACACCGGCCTCCTGCAGCGCGCCGCCGCAAAAGGCAATGGCCTGGTCCGTCAGGCTGAGTGCATCGCGCATCGAGCCGCGTGCCGCACGGGCCAGCAACCGCACGGCGCCCGCCTCAGCCGTCACCCCCTCGGTCGCTAGCACGCGCTGCAGGTGCTCGGCCACCGTCTCGGGTGCCATCGGCCGCAGGTTGAACTGCAGGCAGCGGCTGAGCACCGTCACCGGCACCTTCTGCGGGTCGGTGGTCGCCAGCACAAACTTCAGGTACTCCGGTGGTTCCTCTAGCGTCTTCAACATGGCGTTGAAGGCGGTGCTGGTGAGCATGTGCACTTCGTCGATCATGAAGACCTTGAAGCGCCCCTGCACCGGCTTGTAGACCGCCTGCTCCAGCAGGGTCTGCACCTCATCGACCCCGCGGTTCGACGCCGCGTCCAGCTCGGTGTAGTCGACGAAGCGGCCGGCGTCGATGGCGCGGCAGGCATCGCACACCCCGCACGGGGCATCGGTGATGTCGCCCTGCCCATCCGGCCCCGTGCAGTTGAGCGACTTGGCCAGAATGCGCGAAACGGTGGTCTTGCCCACGCCGCGCGTACCCGTGAACAGGTAAGCGTGATGCAGCCGCCGCGTGCGCAGGGCGTTGCCCAACGCCTGCACCACGTGCTCCTGCCCCACCATCTCGGCAAACGTCTTGGGACGGTATTTGCGGGCCAGGACGACGTAGGACATGGTCGCATTCTATCGAGGGGCAGACGTACGTCAGCGCGCTGTCATACAATGGCGCCCGACGGGCCTTCCCGCATGGGGAAGCGGCTAACCGGGTCAGGTGGGGAACCAAGCAGCCCTAACCGTGTAGCCAGTGCCGGGGTCAAGGCTCGTCACCCACTTTTGGACCACCAACTCCGAGTCGATCCGAGGCCCAGCACCATGGCGAGTGACCTGATCAAACACGTGACCGATGCCACCTTCGACGCCGATGTGCTCCAGTCGGCCACCCCGGTGCTGGTGGACTTCTGGGCCGAGTGGTGCGGCCCGTGCCGCATGATCGCGCCCATCCTGGACGAAGTCGCCACCGCCTACCAGGGACGGCTGCAGGTGGCCAAGGTCAACGTGGACGAAAACCGCTCGGTGCCGGCGCAGTACGGTATCCGGGGCATCCCGACCCTGATGCTGTTCAAGGGTGGGCAACTCGCCGCCACCAAGGTTGGTGCGTTGTCCAAGGCGCAGCTGACGGCGTTCATCGAACCCCATCTGGCCTGAGCGCTCGGCGCGAGCATAGCGCCCACGTTGGCACGGGGCGCGCGCGGGTCTTCGCAGCGCCTCAAC
>NZ_DAISZC010000002.1:26317-49492 GCF_036824975.1 Tepidimonas sp. | reverse complement strand
CCACCGGCTTCGCCGCCGCTGCCCATTCTCCGGTCGGAGTTTCCTTACATGCACCTCAACGAACTGAAGGCCCTGCACGTCTCGGCACTGCTGAAGATGGCCGAGGAGCTCGAGATCGAAAACGCCAGCCGCCTGCGCAAGCAGGAGCTGATGTTTGCCATCATCAAGCGACGCGCCAAGGCCGGCGAGCAGGTCTTTGCCGACGGCGTGCTGGAAGTGTTGCCCGACGGCTTTGGCTTCCTGCGCGACCCCAGTGCCAGCTACACCGCCAGCACCGACGACATCTACATCTCGCCCAGCCAGATTCGCCGTTTCAACCTGCACACCGGCGACATGATCGAGGGCGACGTGCGTATCCCCAAGGACGGGGAGCGCTACTTTGCGCTGAACAAGCTCGACAAGATCAACGGCCTGCCACCCGAGCAGAACAAGCACAAGATCATGTTCGAGAACCTCACGCCGCTGTTCCCCAAAGAACAGATGAAGCTCGAGCGCGAGGGGCTCAAGAGCGAGGAAAACATCACCGGCCGCATCATCGACATCATTGCCCCCATCGGCAAGGGGCAGCGCGCGCTCATCGTTGCGCCGCCCAAGAGCGGCAAAACGGTGATGATGCAGCACATCGCGCACGCCATCACCACCAACTACCCTGAGGTGATCCTGATGGTGCTGCTGGTGGACGAGCGCCCTGAAGAAGTCACCGAAATGCAACGCACGGTGCGCGGCGAAGTCATCGCCTCCACCTTCGACGAGCCGGCGGCGCGCCACGTGCACGTGGCCGAGATGGTGATCGAGCGCGCCAAGCGCCTGGTGGAGCTCAAGAAAGACGTCGTGATCCTGCTCGACTCGATCACCCGTCTGGCGCGCGCCTACAACAACGTGCTGCCGTCATCGGGCAAGGTGCTGACCGGCGGCGTGGACGCCAACGCCCTGCAGCGGCCCAAGCGCTTCTTCGGTGCCGCCCGCAACGTGGAAGAGGGCGGCAGCCTCACCATCATCGCCACCGCGCTGGTGGATACTGGCAGCCGCATGGATGAGGTGATTTTCGAGGAATTCAAGGGCACCGGCAATTGCGAAATCCACCTCGACCGCCGGTTGTACGAAAAACGCGTCTTTCCCTCCATCCAGCTCAGCCGCAGCGGCACCCGCCGCGAAGAGCTGCTGCTGGCGCCCGAAATCCTGCAGAAGACTCGCATCCTGCGCCAGTTCTTCTACAACATGGACGAGATCGAGGCGATGGAGATGGTGCTCAAGAGCATGAAGCAGACCAAGAACAACCAGGAATTCTTCGAGCTGATGCGGCGCGGCGGCTGATACCCTTATAATGGAAGACTTTGCAGCAAGTGCGCCGGATGGGCCGGCAGTGGCTACTGCAGCAGGTAAACGACCATGAAAGAAGGCATCCACCCGAACTACCGCGAAGTCTGCTTCGTCGACCTGTCCAACGGTGCGCAGTTCATCATCCGCTCGTGCGCACCCACCAAAGAAACCATCAAGCTCGACGACGGCCGCGAGCTGCCGCTGTTCAAGCTCGAAACGTCCAGCGAATCGCACCCGTTCTACACCGGCACCCAGAAGACGGTGGACACGATGGGGGGCCGGGTGGAAAAATTCCGCAACCGCTACGCGCGCACAGCCACCAAGTAAACCGGGTGGCCCGGACCGGAACAGAGCAGCCTCGAGCTGCTCTTTTCATTGACGCTGCGCTGCGGCCCGCGTCGACCGCTCAGCGCGCCCTCAAACCCCAGCGGGTCCTGCTCCGATAATGCCGACCCAGCCCGGTTTCACTGTCTGCCCCTGATGCATCCGACGCCCGCCCTGGTCACCGCCGCCGCCGCGCGACGCCTGCCGCGCTGGGTGCCCTGGCTGTTGGTGGCGGCGTTCGTGTTGCCCGGCTTCGTCGGGCGTGACCCGTGGCGGCCGGACGACCTGACGGCTTTCGCGGTGATGTTGGACATGCGCAGTGGCGGCCCCCTGCTGGCGCCGCAGGTGCTGGGGGAAGCTGCCGGAGCGCTGGCATGGCTGCCCTACTGGTTGGGCGCGGGTGCCATGGCGCTGCTGCCGGGACTGTCAGCCGAATGGGCGGCGCGCCTGCCTTTCATCGCCCTGCTGGGGCTGGCCCTGGCGGGCACCTGGTATGCCACCTACCGGCTGGCGCGGGATCCGGCGGCGCAGCCGGTCGATCTGGCGTTTGGCGAGCGCGTTGCGGCATCCGACTACGCGCGCGCGCTGGCCGATGGCGCGCTGCTGGCGCTGGTGGCCACCCTCGGGTTGGCGATGCGCTCGCACGAGGCCACCGCGGCCACGGCGCAGCTGGCGTTTGCCACAGTGCTGTTTCACACCGTCGCCCGCGGCCTGTCGGGGCCTAGCCGGCGCGGCCCGCTGCTGCTGAGCTGGTGGACCGCCGCTTGGGGACTGTCCTTGTCGGGCGCCCCCTGGCTGGGCGCGGCGCTGGGCGGGGCCGCGCTGCTGTGGTGGTGGCCCCGACAACCGCGTCGACTGTGTGTGTGGGCGGGGTTGGGTACGCTGTCGGCGCTGGGTGCGGCGCTGACGCTGGCGATGCACGCCGGACGCTGGCCCCAACTGTGGGACGTCGAGCTCCGCTCATGGCTAACGGTGGACGCCTGGCACCGTCTGGCGCGGCTGCTGGCGTGGTTTGTGTGGCCGTCAGCGGCACTAGCGCTGTGGGCGCTGTGGCGTTGGCGGGCGCGCTGGCGCGCGCCACACATCGGCTGGCCCCTGAGCTGCGTGGCACTGATTCTGGTAGCCACCATCCTGGAAGGCGGCGATGACCGTACCCTGCTGCTGGCGCTGCCGCCGCTGGCCACACTGGCAGCGTTCGCGCTGCCGACCCTGCGCCGCGGGATGGCCGCCGCCATGGACTGGTTTGCACTGGTCTTTTTTACCGGAGCCGCGGTCGTCATCTGGGTGATCTGGGTGGCGATGCACACGGGCGTTCCGGCCAAACCGGCGGCCAACGTGGCGCGGCTGGTGCCCGGTTTCGAACCCACGTTCGAGCTGCGCCTGTTTGCCCCTGCGCTGCTGGCCAGCCTGGCATGGCTGGCCATCGTCGTTTGGCGCCTGAGTCGTCACACCCCTGCGCTGTGGAAGGGTCTGGTGCTGTCCGCGTCCGGTCTGACCCTGAACTGGCTGCTGCTGATGACCCTGTGGCTGCCCCTGCTCAACTATGGCATGGGTCAGGCCCCCATCTCGCGGCGCGTGGCCGCGCTGGTGCCGCCCGGGGCCTGTGTGGCCGTGGCCGGGCTGGACGCCGCGCGTATTGCCGGCTTGCAGCATCACGGCGGGCTGACGGTGCGGCGCGCCACCCCGGCGGCCATTCCGCCCTGCCCGGTGCTGGTGGTGGCTCCGGCCGCCTATGCGCAGCTGGCACCGGTGCTAAACGGTCATGCGTGGCGCCTGCGCACCGAAGTGCCCCGTCTGCGTGAAAACCGCGAACGCTGGCTGGTGTTCGAGCGCGGCAACGTCCCCCGCGCAGACCATTAGGGGGTTTCCAGAGCCGTCCCCGGCAACCCCGTGCGGGCGGAACTGACGCTGTCGTCCAGGCGCACCCGCGCCGCAGGCAGCCCGAGTCGAAATGTCGATCCGACACCCACGGTGCTATCGATGCCCAGCTCGCCACCGTGGCGTTGCACGACGTGCTTGACGATCGCCAGCCCCAGACCAGTGCCGCCGCTGTCGCGCGAACGGCTGCGGTCGACGCGGTAGAAGCGCTCGGTCAGCCGTGGCAGGTGCTCCGCCGCGATACCCGGGCCGTCATCCCGCACCCACACCTCCAGCCCGCCGTCGGCACGCAAGCGCCAGCCGGTTTCGATGTGCCCCTGGGAACCGCCGTAGCGCACCGCATTCGACAGCAGGTTGCCCAGCGCACTGAGCAGCTCGCTGCGTGACCCGGCCACGACTACAGGCGGCCCCTCGACGACTGTCAGCGTCTGGGTACCCCCATGCAGGACGTCGGACAGTGCCAGCGCCTGCGTCATCGCCTCGGCCACCCAGTCGTGCACCCCCACCTGCTCCGAATCGTCCGGCAGCGGGCTGCCCTCTAGGCGTGACAGCAGCAGTAGGTCGTCTACCAAGCGCTGCATGCGCTGCGCCTGCTGCTGCATCAGCGTCAAGAAGTGGGCACGCTCCTCGGGCGCCAGATCCAGCGTCTGCAGCGTCTCGATAAAGCCGGTGATGACCGTCAGCGGGCTGCGGATCTCGTGCGACACATTGGCCACGAAGTCGCGCCGCATGGCTTCAGCCAGTTCGATCGTGGTGACGTCGCGCGTCAGCATCAGGCGCCGCCCCTTGCTGTAAGGAAAGAGCTGTACCGCGATGTGCTGCGGATGTCCAGGCCGCGCCGCCCGCCCGTCGATTTCCACCGGGTGTGCGTAATCGCCGCGGTTGAGATAAGCGATGAACGCCGGATCCCGCACCAGGTTGCGGATGCGTTGTCCGATATCGCGCCGGGCATCAAACCCCAAGTGGACGCCGGCCATCAGGTTGCACCACTCGATGCAGCCCTGCTTGTCAAGCAGCACGATGCCATTCGGTGCCGCCTGGATCGCCGACAGGAGGGCTTGCAGACGCGCGCTGGCCTTGCGCGCCTTGCGATTGGCCGCCTTGATCGCGCGCCGCGCGCGCATGGCCACTTCCTCCCACAGCGGACCAAGGCGGGCGGGCGATGCCCCCCTGGGCTCTTCAAGCCAGCACAGCAGGCGCGCGGCTCGGCGCGCATCCCACCACAGCCAGGCCCATGCGCCAACCAGCGCACCGACCAGGGTAGCCACCATTCCGGACGGCCATGTCATCCCGACGACGGCCCCCAGCGCGACGGCGATCGTCAGTTCGAATGAACGCGGCATGCGCAGCCGATCATACCCACGCCCCGCCCTGCGCGCTTAGGCGCTGGCGGTATCGACGGGCGTCTGCAGGGGACGGGCGGTGAAGCGGTAACCGGCGCCGCGCACCGTCTCCAGCGCCACCCCGGCCGGGCCCAACGCCTCACGCAGCCGCTTGATGTGGACGTCGACGGTGCGCTCTTCGATAAAAACGTGGTCTCCCCAGACGCGGTCGAGCAGGGTCGAGCGCGAATGCACACGTTCCGGGTGCTTCATCAAGAAGTGCAACAACCGAAATTCGGTGGGTCCCATGCGCAGCTCGCGCCCCTCGAAGCTGACGCGATGCGCTTCGGCATCGAGCACCAGGGCACCAGCGGCCACCCGGTCTGGTACCGCCTCCGGCACCCGGCGCCGCAGCACGGCACGGATGCGCGCCAGCAGCTCCTGGGTTGAAAACGGCTTGGTGACATAGTCGTCCGCACCTGCATCCAACCCCTGTACCTTGTCCGACTCCTCCGAGCGAGCGGTCAACATGATGATCGGCACACCCTTGGTGCGTTCGTGACTGCGCCACAGACGGGCCAGTGCCAGGCCACTGCCCCCCGGCAGCATCCAGTCCAGCAGGACAACGTCCGGCAGCACCGCCTCCACCTCGCGCCGCGCCGCATCGGCGTCGAACACCACGATGGGGGCAAAGCCGTTGTGCCGCAGGTTGACGGCGATGAGCTCGGCGATGGCCGGCTCATCCTCCACCACCAGCACGCGGGGCAGCTTTCTCATTTCAACACCGACTCGCGTTGTTGCGGCGATACATGGCGGATGTCCTTGCCGACCGCCACGTACACACCCGCCTCGGCGATGTTTTTCGCATGGTCGCCAATGCGCTCGATGGCTTTGGCCAAAAATGTCAGGTGCAAACAGGGCGTGATCATGCGCGGGTCTTCCATCATGTAGGTGATGAGCTTGCGCAGAAAGCCTTCGTAGATAACATCGATGCGGTCGTCGGCATCGATGACTTTGAGCAGCGCATCGACGTCCAGGCGCGCAAACGCGTCCAGGGCGGTCCGGATCGATTCCGCAGCCAACGTCGCACCATGCACCAAGTCGTCCAGCGGCAGCGTGCGCGGCGAGCCTTCGTTGACAAAGTCGCGCATCATGCGGGCAATGCGCGCGGCCTCATCGCCCGAGCGCTCCAGGTTGACGATCACGCGCGACACCCCGACGAGCAGTCGCAGGTCGCGCGCGGTGGGCTGGCGCCGGCTCATCACCGATGTGATGTCGCGGTCGATGTCGACCTCCAGCCGGTTGACCCGCTCCTCCAGCTCCAGCACGTGCTGCGCCGCACTGAGGTCCTGTTGGTAAATGGCATAGGAGGCATGCCGCAGCTGAGACTCCACCACGCCACCCATTTCGAGCACGCTGGTGGAGATCCGATTGAGCTCCTCGTCGTACTGACTGGACAGATGCTTTTCCATGATCAGCCGAACCTCCCGGTGATGTAGTCTTCGGTCTCGGTGCGCTTGGGCTTGACGAAGATCTGTTCTGTCTCGCCAAATTCGATCAGCTCACCCAAATACATGTAGGCGGTGTAGTCGCTGCAGCGCGCTGCCTGCTGCATGTTGTGCGTCACGATGGCGATCGTGTAGTCGTTCTTGAGCTCGTGGATGAGCTCCTCGATCTTGCCAGTGGAAATGGGGTCGAGCGCGGAGGTCGGCTCATCCAGCAGCACCACCGACGGCTTGACCGCCACGCTGCGCGCGATACACAGACGCTGTTGCTGGCCACCCGACAGCGACAAGCCGTTTTGGTGCAGCTTGTCTTTGACTTCATTCCACAGCGCCGCCTTCGTCAGCGCCCACTCGACGCGATCGTCCATCTCCGACTTGGACAGCTTCTCATACAGCCGCACGCCGAAAGCGATGTTTTCATAGATCGTCATCGGAAATGGCGTGGGCTTTTGAAACACCATGCCGATGCGCGCGCGCAGCAGATTCAGGTCCTGTTTCGGGTCGAGGATATTGCGCCCCTCGAACAGGATCTCCCCTTCGGCGCGCTGCCCCGGGTAGAGGCTGTACATGCGGTTGAGCGTGCGCAGCAGCGTCGATTTGCCACAGCCCGACGGACCGATGAAGGCGGTCACACGCCGCTCGGGGATATTGAGCGTGACGTTTTTCAGACCCTGGAAATCGCCGTAGAAGAAATTGAGGTTGCGGATCTCAAGGGCGTTGCGTTCGGGCGCGCCGGCGCTGACGCGGTTTTCACCGAGCGCCGCAGCGGTGGAGATGGTCGTATTCATATCGTTGCGAATATGCGTTCGGTTTGGAGTTTTACCGCGCGGCACGCTCTCGGAACACCACGCGAGCCAGGGTGTTGAGCACCAACACGGCCAGTGTGATCAGCAGCGCACCACCCCAGGCCAGCCGGATCCAGTTGTCGTAAGGGCTCATCGCAAACTGAAAAATGACCACCGGTAGGTTGGCCATGGGCTTGCCCATGTCGGTGTTGAAAAACTGATTGTTCAGGGCCGTGAACAGCAGCGGCGCCGTCTCACCGCTGATGCGTGCCAGCGCCAGCAACACGCCGGTGATGACGCCACTCTTGGCGGCACGCAGGGTCACCATCGTGGCCACCTTCCAGCGCGGCGCCCCCAGTGCAAAAGCGGCCTCGCGCAGGCTGCCCGGCACCAGGCGCAGCATGTTCTCGGTGGTGCGCACCACGACCGGAATCGCAATCAGCGACAGCGCCAGGCTGCCCGCGTAGCCTGAAAAGTGCCCGACGGTGGCCACCGCAATGGCGTACACAAACAAGCCCAGCACGATCGAGGGGGCCGACAGCATGATGTCGGTGACAAAGCGGGTGAACGATGCCGTGCGGCTGGTGTGCCCATACTCGGCCAGATACACCCCGGCGAGAATGCCGATGGGCGTCGAGACCAACAGTGCCAGTCCGACGATCATCAGGCTGCCGACGATGGCGTTGCGCAGGCCGCCGCCCTCAGTACCCGGTGCCGGTGTGTCCTGGGTGAACAAGTTTAGGTCCAGTGCGGCAAAGCCGTTGACCAGCAGCACGTACAGAATCCACAGCAGCCCCATCAAGCCCAGCGCCATGGCAATCATCGACAGGGTCAAGCCCACCCGATTGGCGCGGCGGCGCTTGCGGTACAGCGTCACATCCATCGTGTTTGCCATGGTCACAGCCCCTTGGCCTTCTCGGCCCGCAAAATCATCAGTTTGGCCAGCGCCAGCACCACGAACGTGATGAGAAACAACAGCAGACCCAGCGCAAACAACGTAGCCAGATGGAAGTCGGCCGCCTCGGCAAATTCGTTGGCCAGCGTCGACGCAATCGACGTCCCCGGCGAAAACAGCGACGTCGGCATGCGGTTGGCGTTGCCAATGACAAACGTCACTGCCATCGTCTCGCCCAGCGCGCGCCCCAGGCCCAGCATGATGCCCCCCACCACCCCTTTCTGCGTATAGGGCAGTACCACGTGCCGCACGACCTCCCATGTGGTGCACCCCAGACCATACGCCGACTCACGCAGGATGCCAGGCACGATCTCGAACACGTCGCGCATCACCGCCGCGATGAAGGGCAGAATCATGAATGCCAGGATGATGCCCGCCGTCAGGATGCCGATGCCAGTGGGCGCGCCGCCGAACAGCCAGCCGATCAGCGGCATGCCCCCCAGCACCTGCTGCAGCGGTACCTGCACGTAGTCGGCAAACAGCGGGGCGAACACGAACAGACCGAACATGCCATAGATGATGGATGGCACCGCAGCCAGCAGCTCGACCGCCGTGCCCAGCGGACGCCGCAACCACAACGGGCAGGTCTCAGTCAGAAACAGGGCGATACCGAACGCCAGGGGCACGGCCAGCAACAGCGCGATCCCCGACGTGACGAGCGTGCCCACGATGGCGATCGCCGCGCCAAACTCCTCGTTGACGATGTCCCACTCCACCGTCCACAGGAAAGCCACACCGAACTTGCGCAGCGCCGGCCACGCCGTCACCAGCAGCGAGACGATAATACCAAGCAGCGCCGCCAGCACGAGCAGTGAGAACGCCTGCGTGACCCGGTGAAACAGTGCGTCTTCCCAGCGCTGGCGGCGGGCGATGGCTTGTACGCGTGCGACGTCGTCGGTGGTGCGCTGTGGCTGGTCTGTCATGGTGATGTCCACGGGCATCGGTCAACCCTCCGAGGATACCCAACAAAAATCCCGCCGGCGACCCCAGCCGCCGACGGGTGCCCGTCAGGTTGGCCTCACTTGAGGTTGATCTGCGACCAGACGCGGCTGCGAATGTCGGCCGTCAGCTTGTCCGGCAGCGGCACGTAGTCGAGGTCGATCGCCATCTGTTTGCCGTTCTTGAACGCCCAGTCGAAGAACTTGAGCACTTCGGCACTTTCGCTCTTGTTGGTGGGCTCTTTGTACATCAGGATAAACGAGGCGGTCACGATCGGGTAGGCGTTGTCACCCGGCTGGTTGACCAGCGAAATGCCCATCCCGGGCACGCTGAACCAGTCGGCACCGGCAGCCGCCGCCGCAAATGTGGTGTCATCGGGCATGACGAACTTGCCGTTGCGATTTTGCAGCTGCATAACCGGAATGTTGTTTTTCTTGGCGTAGGCATACTCGACGTAGCCGATCGAGCCCTTGATGCGCTGGACGTTGGCCGCCACGCCTTCGTTGCCCTTGCCGCCGACGGCGGTCGGCGCACCCCACTTGACCGAGGCGCCCTTGCCCACCGTGTCGGCCCACTCCTTGCTCACCGCGCTCAGGTAGTCGGTGAAGTTGAACGTCGTGCCCGAGCCGTCGGCGCGATGCACCACCGTGATGGCCAGATCAGGCAGATTCTTGCCCGGGTTCAGCGCGGCGATCTTGGGATCGTTCCACTTGGTGATCTTGCCCATGAACATCTCGGCCAGCACCGGGCCGGTGATACGCAGATCACCCTTGCCAAAGCCGTCCAGGTTGAAGATCGGCACCGTGCCACCGATGATGGCCGGGAACTGCACCATGCCGTCTTTGTCCAGTTCGGCACCCGGCAGCGGGGCGTCGGTGGCGCCAAAGGCCACCGTCTTGGCGCGGATCTGGCGAATGCCGCCCGAGGAGCCGATCGACTGGTAGTTCAGACCGACGCCGGTGACCTTTTTGTACTCTTCCGCCCACTTGGCATAGATGGGGAACGGAAACGTGGCGCCCGCGCCCGTGATGTCGGCGGCGTTGGCCACGCCACTCCAGCCGAGGGTCACGGAGGCCACGGCTGCGGCCGCGATGGTCTTGAGGAACTGACGCTTCATGGGACTCCTTTCGTCCGGTTGGTCGAGACGGATGGCACTATAGGCGCCATCTGTGACGCTTTTATGACAGGACGCGCGCAGGTCTGCCCCATCCCGCCTGCATTGCACCATCTATCTGTCACAGCCCCTTCATCCTGACCGCGCACAATCCGCCCCCCATCACAACTCGTTCACACCTATGAGGTTGCGTTCGCTTCGTATCGGCGCGCGGCTGGCGCTCGCCTTCGGTTTGCTGCTCAGTCTGTTGATGGCGGTCGCGCTCACCGGACTGCTGGTCACCGATCGCATCAGCGATCACGTGACGGTCGTCTATCAGCAGCGCGCCGTGCCCCTGCAGCAGCTCGGTGAAGTCAACCAGCTGCTGCAGCGCAACCGGGCGCTGCTGATGGACATGTTGATCGACCCGGGGCGCGCCAACGTGGAGCGCCAGAGCGCCGAATTCCAGGCCAACGACGAGCGGCTATCGATCCTGTGGCAGGCGCTGGCGCATGCCCCATCGGGAGAGGGCGGTGCAGGTGAGGCCCTGTCGATCACGGAAGCGGCGCTGAACCGCTACCGCAATGAGGGGCTGAACACCGCCGCGCGAGCGATGGCCGAAGGGCGCTATGACGATGCGCAGGAACTGTATCTGTTGAAGGTCAAGCCGCTGGAAGCGGACGTGAAGCAAGGATTACAACAGCGACTGGACGAGCTGCTGGTGCAGGCCAATGCGGCGTATGAGGAGTCGGAGCAACTGCGCCGCACGGCCGCCGCGGTCCTGCTCGGCGCCACGCTGCTGGCGGTGCTGCTGGGAGCAGTGCTCGCTTGGGCCATCACGCGCTCCATCACGGTGCCGCTGCGCGGTGCGGTAGCCGGTTGTGCCCGCATTGCTCAAGGAGACCTGGCGGGCGGCACCGCCGTGGACGGGCACGATGAGATGACCGAGGTCCTGGCCGCACTGTCTGACATGCGCGCACGCCTGACAGGGGTGATCGGCGAAGTGCGCGACGTCTGCGCAGGCGTCCTCGGCGGCGCCGACGGCATCGCGGCGGTGGGCGAGGAGCTGTCGCAGCGCGCTGCTGCGCTGCACGCCGATTTGCTGGTCACCGACCATGCCTTGGGACGGCTGCACGACGCGGTCGCGCACAACAGCGCCACCGCCCGGCAGGCATCGGCGCTGGCGGCCGACGCGCGTCAGGCCGCCGGTGACGGCGGGCAGCTGATGCAGCGCATGGTCAGCACGATGGGCGAGATCTCTGGCAGCTCGCAGCGCATCGCCGACATCACCGGCGTCATCGATGCCATCGCCTTTCAGACCAACATTCTGGCCCTCAACGCCGCGGTGGAGGCCGCACGGGCGGGTGAGGCCGGCCGGGGGTTTGCCGTCGTAGCCAGCGAGGTGCGCTCGCTGGCCCAGCGCAGCGCGGCGGCGGCGCGTGAGATCAAGGACCTGATCGCCGACAGCGTGGGCCGCATCGAGGCCGGCGCCGCCCTGGTGCAGCAGGCGGGGCACAGCGTGCAGGCGATGGTCGAGCAGATCGGCCGCATCACGGCCCTGATCGACACCATGGCGCAGGCCGGCACGGCACAGGCTGCCGATGTCGAACGCATTCGTTCCGCCTGGCACACGCTCGATGAAACGGTCAGGCGCAATGCCGACCGCGTGCTCGATGCCAACCTGGCGGCTGCCGCCCTGCGCGCTCAGGCACACCAGCTGGCACAGACGGTGCGCTATTTCCGCACCGCGACGGACGAGCTCCTGCCGCGGCTGCCTGCCGACGGCACGGCGCAGCGGCCTGCCGCTGCGGACGCCACGGTCGCGGCCTGATGGGTCCTCAGCGCGGGCGGGCTGCGGGCCCGCAGGTCCCCGCCTGCCTTTGGTATGCTCAGGTACGCAACCGAAAGCCCTTGCATGCAAGACGGAACCCTACTGGCCGCGCTCGACCTCGGCTCGAATAGCTTTCGCCTCGAAATCGGCCGCTACAGTGGCGGCCACATCGAACGTGTCGAATACCTGAAGGAGACCGTGCGACTGGGCGCCGGCCTCGACGAGGCCAAGGCCCTGTCGGCAGACGCGATGGAGCGCGGCTGGGCGTGTCTGGCGCGCTTCGCGGAAAAACTGCGCACCTTCGAGCGTCGCCACGTGCGCGCCGTGGCCACACAGACGCTGCGCGAGGCGCGCAACCGCGACGTCTTCCTTGCCCGCGCGCAGGCCGTGCTGGGTTTTCCGATCGAGGTCATCGCGGGCCACGAGGAGGCCCGCCTCATCTACCAGGGAGTGTCGCACCTGCTGCCGCAGTCTGACGAGCGCCGCCTGGTGGTGGACATCGGCGGACGCTCGACCGAGGTGATTTTGGGCCAGGGCTACCGGCCGCTGCGCATGGAGTCGTACGGGCTGGGCAGCGTCGCCTGGTCACAGCGCTACTTTCCGAGCGGACGGGTGACCGAGGCCGGTCTGCGCACGGCGGTGGTCGCCGCCAAAGCGGTGCTCGATCAGGCACTGGATGTGTTCCCCGAGGGCAGCTGGGACGTGGCGTACGCCTCCTCTGGCACAGCCGGCGCGCTGGCCGAAATGCTCGGCTACGCTGGCTTCGGGCTGGGCGTGATCACGCGCGAGGGCATGGACTGGTTGGCGCAGCGGCTACTACGCGCCGGCCACATCAACGAGCTGCGGCTCGACGGCCTCAAGGACGACCGCCGCCCGGTGCTGGCCGGCGGCTTTAGCATCCTGCTGGCCCTGTTCGAACTGTTCGACTGGCACGAGGTGCACCGCGCGCAGGGGGCGTTGCGCCAGGGAGCGCTCTATGATCTGATCGACCGCGCCTCCGACCAGACCGATGTGCGCGAGCGCACCGTGCGCTGGCTGGCGCAGAAATTTGCCGTTGACGCGGCGCAGGCCGACCGCGTCAGCCGTGTCGCCACGCGTCTGTTCGAGCAGGTGGCGGTGCCAGACCCGCACAACGGCCGCTACTCGCAAAAACTGGCCTGGGCTGCGCGCCTGCACGAGATCGGCGCTCACATCTCGCACAGCGGCGCGCACCGGCATGGTGCCTACATTCTGGACCATGTGGATGCGCCCGGCTTTTCGCTGCCGGAGCTGCACCGCATGAGTCTGCTGGTTCTGGGGCAGCGCGGCAAGCTGCGCAAGCTCGAGCCGCACCTAGACGACGAGCTGTTCGTCAAGCAGCTGCTGTGCCTGCGGCTAGCCGTGCTGCTGTGTCATGCGCGCAAGGACCCGGATATCGAGGCGGTGCGGCTGACCTACGGACGCCGCCAGTTTCACTTCGACGCAGCGCGCGGCTGGGCACAGCGCTATCCGCAGTCGGCGTGGCTGCTGCACGAAGAAGCCGAAGATTGGGCGCGCACGGCATGGCGGCTGGTGGTGTCGTTGCCGTAGACCTGGCGCCTGACCCACGCGCTGGCGGCGTAAGCGGAGCGCATCGCAGCGGTCGGGGACTGCCGCAGTCTGCCCGTCCCTGCCCAGCCCCGCCGGTCGGTCACAGCAAATCCGGCGTCTGGACGCTGAGCAAAATGGTTTGCCAGTCGCCGTCACGCTCGCGCTGCCGCAGCCACCATACGGCCCCCTTGCGGATGGAGCACTGCCCGCTGACCAGACCCAGCAACTGCGCCACTACCTGGCCCAGTGTTGGCTGATGCCCGACCACCAGTGCGGGCTGGCGCGCATGCGGCCACTGCACCACGTCCAGCACCGCCTGCGCGGGCGCGCCGGGGGCCAGCTCGGCACGCACGCGGTACTTGCGCCCCAGCGCCAGCGCGGTCTGCTCGGCCCGCACGGCCGGACTGCACCACACGCGCGTGCCTTCAGGCAGATGGCGGTCGAGCCACGCGGCCATGCGCGCGGCCTGCTTTTCACCCCGCGCGGTCAGGCGCCGCGACAAATCGTCGCCGCCGTGCTCGTCGGTTTCATCCAGGTCTTCCGCCTCGGCGTGACGCCACAAGATCAGGTCCATGGTCGCAGATTCCTCCATCGCGTCAGTGTCTGCCGCCTGCGTGCCTGGACATGCCGTGGGTACCCCATGGCCAGCCCTCCCCTCCATTCCCACGGGCCCGCAGATCGCCCAGCAGCCGGTCAGCCACCGCTGACCAACCATGCTGGTTTGCGCGGGCCCAGGGAATCACCCCTTGGTGCCGTAGCGCCCCATCAGCGTGCCTTGCGCCGAAAGCATGCCACTGCCCCGTGCGGACTTGCCCGCCAGCACCGAGGCCTTCACATACGTACCATCGGGCTGCAGCAGCCAGGCATCGCGTTGGTCATTCAGGTACAGGTGCAGGCACTCGTCCATGATGCGCGCGCGCAGGTGCGGATCGGACACCGGCCAAGCCAGCTCGACCCGACGCAGCATGTTGCGGTTCATCCAGTCGGCACTGGACAGCCACAGCTCCTCGCGCTCGCCCCACTGAAAATAAAACACACGCGAGTGCTCCAGAAAGCGCCCGATCACCGAGCGGATGCGCACGTTGTCGGTGTAGCCCGGCACCCCGGCGGGCAGGATGCAGGCGCCGCGCACGATGGCGTCGATCTGCACCCCGGCTTGCGACGCATGCACCAGCGCGCGCACCAGCGGCTCATCGGTGAGCGCATTCATCTTCAGCAGGATGCGCGCCGGCTGGCCGGCCTTGCAGGCGGCCACCGTCGCCTCAATACGCTCCAACAGGCCTTTTTGCAACAGGAACGGCGCCATCAGCACCTTATTCAGGCGCGGCAACCGGTTCTGGCTGGCCAGATGCCCGAAAATGGCTTCCACATCGGCGGTCAGCGCTTCGTCGGCGCTCAGGTAGCTCAGGTCGGTATAGGCGCGGGCGGTGCCGGGGTTGTAGTTACCGGTCGAAATATGGGCGTAGCGCACCAGGCGGCCGTCCTCGCGCCGCGTCACCAGCAGCATCTTGGCGTGCGTCTTCAGGCCAACGATGCCGTACACCACTTGCGCCCCCACCGATTCCAGCTGCTCGGCATGGTTGATGTTGGCTTCCTCGTCAAAGCGGGCTTTGAGTTCGACCACCGCAGTCACTTCCTTGCCGCGCCGCACCGCCTCGCGCAGCAGCTCGGTCATCTGGCTGCGCTGCCCCGTGCGGTAGATGGTCTGCTTGATCGCCAACACGTCCGGATCTTCGACCGCCTCGCGCAGAAACGCCAGCACGGCGTCGAAACTCTCGTAGGGCTGGTGGATCAGCACGTCGCCGCGCTTGAGCCGCTCGAAAAACGACTGCCCGGGCGTCAGCTCCACTGGCCAGCCGGGCGTGAAGCGCTCGAAGCGCAACGCCGGCGCGTCGATCTGGTCGATGAGCTGGTTGAGCCGCACCAGATTGACCGGCCCCGGCACGCGGTACAGGCTCTCCGGCGGCAAACCAAACTGCTCCAGCAGGAAGTTGGCCAGATAGTCCGAGCAGCCGGCGGAGACCTCCAGCCGCAGCGCCTGACCGTAGTGGCGCTGCTGCAGCCCCAGGCGCAACGCCGTGCGCAGGTTTTTCACCTCCTCCTCGTCCAGCGCCAGATCGGAGTGGCGGGTGACGCGAAATTGCGAAAACTCCAGCACCGTGCGGCCCGGAAACAGATCCGGCAGATGGGTGCGGATGATGCTGGAAATCGAGACGAAGTGCAGCTGCTTGCTGCCCTGCGCGGCCGGCATGGCCACGAAGCGCTTCAGCGCCCGCGGCACCTTGACGATAGCGATGTCGTTTTCCCGGCCAAAGGCGTCGCGCCCGCCCAGCCGCACGATGAAGTTGAGCGACTTGTTGGCTACCTGCGGAAACGGGTGTGAAGGGTCGAGCCCGATGGGCAGCAACAGCGGCTGCACCTCGTTAACGAAGTACTCGCGCACCCAGCGGCGTTGGCGCGGATTGCGCTCGCCGTGCGTGACGATGCGGATGCCGCGCTTTTCCAGCGCCGGCAGCAGCTCGTCGTTGTAGACCGCATACTGACGCTGCACCAGCGCGTGCACCCGCTGGGTCAGCGCGTGGTAGGTCTCCACCGTCGCCGCCCCGCGCTGCTCGTTGGCCATGCGTGCCGCATGGTGGGGCGCAAACCGCACCTCAAAAAACTCATCCAGATTGGACGAGACGATGGCCAGAAAGCGTAGCCGCTCCAGCAGTGGCACGTCCTTGCGGCACGCCCAGTCGAGCACCCGCTCGTTGAACGCCAGAATACTCTGGTCGCGATCCAGGAAAGCGTGGCGCACCGGTGCCGCGGCGGCAGCCGAGACCGGGGGCGTTGCAGGGACGGGAGAAGCAGCGGTCGTCATGCTAGCGAAAACGCATCGGGTAAAAAAGCAGCAGCAAACCCGCAGCAATCATGCACGCGGTGCCGGACCCGGTGCAGCGCCGAGGAACGATGATATGGAATTATTTCGCGAAACGGCGCCTGCTTTGTGACAGAAACATGACAGGCTTTTGTCGCGGTTACGCCGCCGCACGCATCTCCACAGCTTCGCCGCGCGCCGCCCAGTGCACGATTTCCAGCCGCCCGTCGGCATGTTCCACCAAGGCGCTGAGGCTCTCGACCCAGTCGCCGTCGTTGCAGTACAAAATGCCGTCGATGTCGCGCATCTGTGGCCGGTGGATATGGCCGCAGACGACGCCATCCATGCCCCGCCGCCGGGCCTCATGCGCCAACGCCTCCTCAAAGCGCGTGATGAACGAGACGGCGGACTTGACGCGATGCTTGAGATACTGTGACAGCGACCAGTACGGCAGTCCCAGCATCGCCCGCCACGAGTTGAGATGCCGGTTCAGGCGCAACGCCAGCTCGTACAGGCTATCCCCCAGATAGGCCAGCCAGCGCGCATACTGCACCACGCCGTCGTACAGATCGCCATGCGTCACCCACAGGCGGCGTCCGTCAGCGGTCACGTGGATGGCCTCCTCCACCACCTCCACACCGCCGAAGTGGTGACCCACGAAGTGCCGCGCGAATTCGTCGTGATTGCCCGGCACAAAAATCACCCGGCAGCCTTTGCGCGCGGCACGCAGAATTTTTTGCACCACATCGTTGTGGCTTTGCGGCCAGTACCAGCGCCGGCGCAGCTGCCAGCCGTCGATGATGTCACCCACCAGATACAGCCGCTCGCAGGGGTGCGCCTTCAGGAACCCCAGCAACGCCTTGGCCTGACAGCCCGGCGTGCCCAGATGAATGTCCGAGATAAAAACACTGCGCAGCAGTGGGGGGTTGCGCTCCCCGTCGTCGTCCCCGGCACCCGCGTTGGTGGCGGGGCGCACGTCGCGGCCGCCTGTCAGTGGTGGCAAAGCGTCGCGCACCAGCTGGCGCTGCGCCGCGGGCGCCCAGCTCTTCAGCATTGCGCCCCCAGCAGATGACGCCGGTAGCGCGGCGGCATGTCGCCCAGCCGCATCATCATCGGCAGGTCGGCGGTGTTGAAGTCCGGATCCCAGGCCGGTGCGCCCAACACCTTGGCACCCAGGCGCAGATAACCCTTGACCAGTGCCGGCGGCTCGACCTGCAGGCTGTCGTCGAGCGCGTCCACCGGCAGCGGCAGGCGCGGACGCACGTGGTATTCGACCGAGGCCAGGTGACGCTCGCGCAGCTGGCGCCACACGCTGGCGGCGGCGTGGCCGGCGGACGGACTGCCCGGCGCCCCCATCGGGATGCTGGCGCAGCCGATCATGGTGTGCAGCTGATTGCGCACCATGAAGTCGGCCAGTGCCCCCCACAGGGCCATGATGACGCCGCCGTGCCGGTGCGCCGGGTGCACACAGCTGCGTCCCAGCTCGACCATCTGGTCGCGCAGCGGGCGCAGCCGGGTCAGATCGAATTCGGTGTCGCTGTAAAAGCAACCGATGCGGCGCGCCTGCGCCGGCGTCAGCACACGGTAGGTGCCCACCACCTGCCCGCTGGCCTGGTCACGCACCAGCAAGTGCTCGCAGTAGTCGTCGAACAGGTCGATGTCGTGCCCAGGCACGCTGACCGGCAGGCGCGCTCCCATTTCCTCCACGAACACCTGATAGCGCAAGCGCTGGGCCTCCCGCACCTCGTCGGCGTGCCGCGCCCACACCACGCACAAGCCGCCGTCACGCGATAAGGCGCCGCGCGGCGGCTCGGGCATACCGGGGCGCAGCGGGGGACGCTGAAACGGGACCAGAGGCAGCGTGGGCGTGGGCAGTTCCTTCATTGCGGGTTCTCCTGTTCGCTGCACTCGATTCTGGAGCGCCGGTGTGACATCTGCGTGGCAGCGCAGTGTCACGACGATGACCCGTCGCCGGCCCGTGGCAGCACCGGCCATGGGCTCGACCAAGCCGCTGCCCAGCCACTGCGGCGATGGGCAGCCAGACACTCGACCCAGATCTGCTCGACTTGGCTGGCCACGTCGGCCCACGTGGGCACGGTGCGCAACGCCGCCACCTCGGCGCGCAGCTGCGCCAGCCGATCAGCATCGGCGGCCAGCGCCAATGCCGCCTGCACGAAGGCCGCTTCGTCGCCATACGGGACCAGGCAGCCGCCGCGACCATGCTGCAGCAACGTGGCCGCAGCCGCATAGTCGAACGCCAGCACCGGCAGGCCGCTGGCCAGCGCTTCGGCCACCACGTTGCCGAAGGTTTCGGTCAGGCTCGGGAACACCAGCAAATCCGCGCTGGCGTAGGCTTGCCCCAGCGCCTGGGCCTGTAGCCAGCCCACACACACCGCCCACGGCAGCTGGCGCTGCAGCTCGGCGCGTGCCGGGCCATCGCCCACCACCACCAGCCGCCAGCGTGGGTCACGCGCGCGCATCGCATCGGCCGCACGCGCCAGCAGCGCCAGGTTTTTCTCCGGCGCCACGCGACCGACGTACAGCAGTGCACGCTCGTGCGGCTGCAGCCCCCAGGCCGCCCGCACGGCTTCGCTGCGGTGACGGGGCGAAAAGCGCTCCGTGTCCACCCCGCGCCCGACCACGTGCACCCGTTCAAACCCCATGTTCAGCAGCCACTGGCGCAGTTCGGCCGTCGGCACCATCGTGCAGTCGGCCTGGTTGTGAAAACGCCGCAGGTAGGCGGCGATGGGCTTGGCCAGCAACCCCATGCCGTAATGCTGGCTGTAGGCGTGGAACTGGGTGCGAAAGTCGGTGCTGACCGGCAGGCGCAGCTTGCGCGCCACGCGCAACGCCGACCAGCCCAGTGGCCCTTCGGTGGCAATGTGCACCAGATCGGGGCGACGCAGCGACCACAGAGTCTGCAAGGCACGGCGCGCGGGCAGTCCCATGCGCAGTGCGGGGTAGCGCGGTATCGGCACACCCCGGGTGAGCACCTGCTCCAGCCCCAGCCGCGCGCCGTCGCGGTCGTAGCCGTCGCTGGGCTGGCGCGGCCGCACCAGCTGCAGCGTGTGATCACGCGCTTGCAGCGCCCGCACCAGCTGCTCCAGCGACGTGGCCACGCCATTGACTTCCGGAGGGAAGGTTTCCGTGACCACCGTCACCCGCAAGGCAGCGCGGCGCGGCACGAAGCTCTCGATCGACAGGTCGGTGTCCATGAGACCGTAGCTTCGACAATGGCCGCGACAGCTTGATGACAGCGCGGTGCCGGCGGCATGGCACCGCGCATGGGGTGCGCGACCCTACCCTGCGCCACCCCACCTCCGCGCAGACGACCCTGCGCCACCCGACCGTGTCCCGATGAGTGGAGCGCCTGGGCTACCTCGTGCGGCCGACAGCACCCCGAGCAGCGGCGTCTTGCCGACTGCACCGCGCACACCTGCGCCGCAGAGGTCCTGTCACGGGTTTTTCATACCACCCCGACATCATCCTTCACGCCACTATCGGCCCCCTGTCATAGGAGATACGCGATGCCATCGTTTCTTGCCACCCTGCGCGAACAGCGCTGGGACGACCACCGCTACTACCACCAAAGCACCGTCAACCAAGCGCTGCATCTGATCAGCGCGATCAGCTTCCTGGTTGCCTATGGCGTGCTGTTGTTCGACCCCCCGCTAGCGGCGCTCATTGCCTGGGGCATCTCGATGGTGACGCGCCAATCGGGTCACTTCTTTTTCGAGCCCAAGGGCTTTGACACCGTCAACGGCGTCAGCCACGAATACAAGGAGGCGGTCAAGGTAGGCTACAACCTGCGCCGCAAGGTGGTGCTGATGGGAATCTGGGCTCTGATTCCGCTGGGGTTGATGTGGGAACCCGAGGCGTTTGGGTTGCTGACGCCGCACACCGATGCCTGGGGTCTGTGGCGCAACGTCGGCTGGCTGTGGCTGTGGTTGGGTGTGGCCGGCGTGCTGCTGCGCATGGGCCAGCTGCTGCACACCCAGGGCGCGGTGCCGGCGCTGGCCTGGGTCACGAAGATCCTGACCGACCCGCTGCACGATATCCGGCTGTACTGGCGCGCGCCGCTGTTGCTGCTGCGCGGACAGCGGCTGGCCCCCGCGCATCCGCGCAGCTAGACCCTTCACCTCAATTCAAAAGGCGGCGGCACGCTGCCACCAGGCGCGTGCCATTTCTTTCGCCAGCGCACGGCGCAGACGCTGGCGCCATATGTCGTCGGTCAAAGCCGGATCGCGCCACCACCAGCCGTCCGCTGTCATGCGGCGGCACGCCTGCAGCAGACGCTGCAGCACCGCCGCCATCTCCTCGTCGCGGTAGTTGTGACTGAAGATGAGGCGCCCAGTGCCCACCCAGCTCAGTGCCAATCCGGCCTCGCGCAGGTAGTACTGCAGCAACCAGTGGTAGCGGCCGACCTGGGGGTAATCCACGGTCCACACCGACGACAGCCCGCGTACGCGCACCGGCACGGCGGCCTGCTGCAAGGCCGTGTTGAAGCGCTGCAGCCACGTCGCCCAGTATGCATCGGCTTCTTGGGTGTCTGCCGCGATCTCGGGGGCTTCCAAGCGCCGCAAAAAGACATTCATGGCCGCCATCACATAAGGGTGAGCATTGAAGGTGCCGCGCGCAAACACCAGGTCCGCGGGTCGATCGTCGCGGTAGCGGCGCATCCAGTGGGCGCGCCCGCAAACCACCCCGATCGGCAAGCCACCCCCCAGCGTCTTGCCATAGCACACCAAGTCTGCCGGCACGCCAAAGTACGCCTGGGCGCCGCCGGGGGCCAAGCGAAAGCCCAGAAACACCTCATCGAAAATGAGTGCAATGCCGGCCGCGCTGCACACTTCGCGCAAGCGACGCAGCCAATCGGCATAGGCAGCGCGCGACACGCCTTCGCCACTGCGGGCCAACACCAGCGTCGAGTCGCCCGGGGCGGCCCGGTTGGGATGCAGCGCCTGCAACGGATTGACCAGTACGCACGCAATGTCACGCCGCCGCCGCAGCACGCGCAGCGTGCGCTCCGACAGGTCCGCCAGCGTGAGCGTGTCGCGCGGGGTGCCGGGATTGCCGGGGCCGGGCTGCACGTCGTCCCACCAGCCGTGATAGGCCCCGGCAAAGCGCACCACATAGCGCCGCCCGGTGTGATAACGCGCCAGGCGCACCGCCTGCATTACCGCCTCGGTGCCGGACATGTGAAAACTCACCGCATCCATGCCCGACAACCGGCGCAGCCGCTCGACGTTGTCGGCCACGCACGGGTGGTAGCCGCCAAGCACCGGGCCCAGCGCCCGCCCCATCTGTTCGGCCTGCTCCATACACGTCTTGTAAAAGTCCAACCCGTACAGGTTGACCCCGTAGGAGCCGGTGAGGTCGTAGTAGCGGTTGCCGTCCAGGTCGATCAGCTCCACGCCCTCCGATCGCTGCCAGAATGCGCCCACTGGCAGGTGCTCGCGCACCAGCGCCGAAAAGGGAAAGGGCACGCGGTAGCGCCCGGTGAGCTGCAAGTCGGGCAGCCCCTCGCGCGCCTGCTCGGTCAGCGCCAGCGTGCGCGGCGCCGCGGCGCGCAAACGCTGCCCCAGGCTCACAAAGGCGTACTGTCGCTGGGCCTGCACCGCTGGCGGTGCGCCATCACGTCCCCAGGCATCTTCCAGCGCAAAGCAGTACGCGGGCACCCAGCGCGAGATGCGCCGCGCCAGTCGCGGGTGCCCCGCCAGCGACGGGTGCTTGGCCAACGACAGCATCACGCGCTGAATCCCCCACGGTGCCGTGGCCGCCGCCGCTGCCGCCACCCCCGCCCACGCCCACCACGGTGTCATGTCACATGCCTTTCACTGAAATGATTCAGTGTTGTAGCCATGTCCTTTGACACCCCTGTGACCATGAGCGCGCGCTGGCGGCGCTGGCGCGACCGCGTGCTGCTGCAGGAAGATTTGAACTTTCTGCTCACCAACCGCGTGCCCCGCATCGCGTTGACGCGCCTGATGGGTTGGTACAGCCGCATCGACAGCCCGCGGCTGACCCGCGTGTCGGTGGCGCTGTGGCGGCTGTTTACCGAACTTGACCTCAGCGACGCCGCACCCGGCCCGTACCGCAGCCTGCGCGACGTGTTTACGCGCGCGCTGCGTCCTGGGGCGCGGCCGTTCGACCCCGACCCGGACGTGCTGTGCAGCCCGTGCGACGCCATCGTGGGCGCCAACGGTTCAGTGCAGGGCACCACCGCCTGGCAAGCCAAGGGCTTTCCCTATCGGCTACAAGACCTGATGGGTGAATCCGCCGCGGCGCGGTTCGCCAACGGGCGCTTCGTGACGCTGCGGCTAACCTCGGCGATGTACCACCGCTTCCACGCGCCCAGCGATGTGCGTCTACGCCACGTGACCTACTTCAGCGGCGACACCTGGAACGTCAACCCCATCGCCCTGCGTCGCATCGAGCGGCTGTTCTGCCGCAACGAGCGCGCCGTCCTGTTGACCGAACTGCCCGACGGCACGCCGATGGCGATCGTAGCGGTGGCGGCAATCCTGGTGGCCAGCATCCGCCTGCACGCACTGGACGTGACGCTGCACCTGCGCTACCGCGGCCCCAACGAAATCCCGTGCGACGTGGCGTTGCCGCGCGGCGCCGAACTGGGCTGGTTTGAGCACGGCTCGACCCTGATCCTGTTCGTGCCACCCACCTTCGCGCTGGTCGAAGGCATCGACACCGGGACGCGGGTGCGGGCCGGACAGGCGCTGTGGCGCCGTGTGCCCCCGACCGTTGCAGGGTGACACCGACGACCGCCTCGGCAACGC
>NZ_DAISZC010000002.1:12361-26217 GCF_036824975.1 Tepidimonas sp. | reverse complement strand
GCGCCGTGTGCCCCCGACCGTTGCAGGGTGACACCGACGACCGCCTCGGCAACGCGAACTACATCTGGGCGGCCGCCGCCAGCCGATCGGCCCAGGCCTGAGCCAGCTTGCCGTCTCGGGCCTCCACCATCACCCGCAGCACCGGTTCGGTGCCACTGGCACGAATGAGCACGCGTCCGTCGCCGGCCAGGGCCGCCTGCGCCTCACGCACCGCCTGTGTCAGCGCCGCGTTCCGCTGCCAATCGGCACCGGGTGCCAGACGCACGTTGCGCAGCACTTGTGGAAAGAGCGTCAACCCCTGTAGCAATTCGGCCAGGCTGCGTTGCTGGCGCACGCTCGCCTGCAGCACCTGCAGCGCCGCCACGATGCCATCGCCCGTGGTGTGCTTGTCCAGGATGATAAGGTGGCCAGAACTCTCGCCACCCAGCGCCCAGTGGTGGCGATGCAGTTCCTCCAGCACATACCGATCGCCGACGCGCGCGCGCACCAAACGCACGCTGCGCGCCGCCAGCGCCTGCTCCACCGCCATGTTGGTCATCTGCGTGCCCACCACGCCGGGCACCACCTCGTCGCGCCCCAGGCGGTCGTCGACCAGCGCATACAGCAATTCGTCGCCATTGAACAGCCGACCGCTGGCATCCACCATTTGCAACCGATCGGCGTCGCCGTCCAGCGCAATACCCAGGTCCGCCTGGTGCGCGCGCACCGCCGCCACCAAGGTCTGCGGGTGGGTAGCGCCGACGCCGTCGTTGATGTTGCGCCCGTTCGGGCTGCAGCCCACTGCCACCACTTCGGCGCCGAGCTCGTGAAACACGGCGGGTGCAATGTGATACGCAGCCCCATGCGCGGCATCGACGACGATCTTGAGGCCGCGCAACGACAGCTCCGCGCTGAAGGTGCTTTTGCAAAACTCGATGTAACGCCCGGCGGCATCGTCCAGACGCCGCGCCCCACCCAGGTGCGCCGAGTCGGCCCACTGCGGCGCATCGTCCAGTGCCGCTTCGACCGCCAGCTCCCATGCGTCTGGCAGCTTGGTGCCCTGTGCGCTAAAAAATTTGATGCCGTTGTCGGGATACGGGTTATGGCTGGCGCTGATGACGACGCCCAGACTTGCTCGCTGCGCGCGCGTCAGGTAGGCCACGGCCGGCGTGGGCACGGGCCCGAGCAACATCACATCGACACCGGCCGAGTTAAAGCCCGCCTCCAGCGCCGACTCGAGCATGTAGCCAGAAATGCGGGTGTCCTTGCCGATCAGCACCAGCGGACGCTGCGCGTGATGGCCATCGCGCCGCAAGACCTGACCCACCGCATGTCCCAAGCGCAGTACGAAATCCGCTGTGATGGGGGGCTGGCCTACCGTGCCGCGTATCCCATCGGTACCAAAGTATCGACGCGTCATTGCTGTCGTTGACCCTCACCTGAGTACGGACGAGCGCCCCGCCACCAGGGCACCCCGCCCGCATTGTAGAGGGACAGCCCAGCATGCCGCGGCCTGCGAGCAGCGTGGTGCCGACGCCGCACGCCATGAGAGCTGCGCCTGCGCTGGACGCACGCAGTTTTCCCACACGCCAGGGCGCTAAACGCAACGATCTACCTATGGGCTACGTACGGGCACGCCCTCGCCGTCGGGCCGATTGGCGCGCTGCTGCGCCGCTTGCACCGCGGCCCACACGCGCAACGCCTGCACCGTGGGCTCGACGTCGTGCACGCGCACGATGTGCGCCCCGCGCTGGACCGCCAGCAGCGCAGCCGCCACACTCGCGCCGGTGCGGCGCGCGGCGTCGTCCTGGCCCGTCAGCCGCCCCAGCGTCGATTTGCGCGACCACCCGGCCAGCAGCGGGTAGCCCAACGACAGCAACACGTCTTGGTGCACCAGCAATTCGAGATTCTGCTCGACGGTTTTGCCGAAACCGATACCGTAGTCGAGCACGATGCGCTGCCGCGCTACACCACGTGCGTGCAGGGCAGCGGCGCGTTCGGCCAGAAATGCCACCACCGCAGGGGTGGCCGGCCCCTGCATCGGTTGCGCCTGCATATCCTGCGGCTGGCGATGCATGTGCATCAGGCACACCCCACAGGAGGGGTGCTCTGCCACCACCGCCTCGGCGCTGCGCCCATCGGCACCGTGCCGACGCAGCGCCCACACGTCGTTGATGATGTCCACGCCCAGATCGAGACAAGCCGCCATCACCTCGGGCTTGTAGGTGTCGATGCTGACCGGCACACCCAGCCGCACCACTTCGCGCACCACCGGCAAGACACGCCGCAGTTCCTCGTCCAGCGGCACCGGCGGCGCCCCGGGGCGAGTCGATTCCCCACCGATGTCGAGGATGTCGGCGCCCTGTGCCAGCAGCGCCTCGGCGTGGCGCAGGGCGCTGCGGGCATCGGCATAGGAACCGCCGTCGGAAAACGAATCCGGCGTGACGTTGACGATGCCCATCACGCGCGGGCGGCTCAGATCGATGGCAAAGCGCGTCGTCTGCCAGACGACGTCGCCTGCGGGCGGCACTCCCGCCCGCATCCCGTTGTGCCAATCACGCGCCGAGGTGCCTGAGCCGGCCGCGCCTGACGGTGCGCCCGACGGAACACCGGTGACGGCGGCCCCGGCCATCAGTTCCGCGTCTGCCGTCACGGCCTTATGCTACCGTGGGGGCCTGCGGCGACGCGCCCTGCACCGGCTGGGCCACACCGCCCGAGTCGCCGCCACCCGTATTGGGGCTACGCGGCGAAATGTCCTTCGGCGGCCGCGGCGGGCGGCCCGCCATGATGTCGTCGATCTGCTCGCTGTCGATGGTTTCCCACTCCAACAGCGCCTTGGCCATGGCGTGCATCTTGTCGGCGTTTTCCTCGATCAGCCGACGCGCCAGCGCGTACTGCTCGTCGATGATGCGCCGCACCTCGGCATCGACCTGCCGCATCGTCTCTTCGCTGATGTGCGTGGTCTTGGTCACCGAACGCCCGAGGAAGATTTCGCCTTCGTTTTCGGCATACACCATCGGACCAAGCTTTTCCGACATCCCGTAGCGCATCACCATGTCGCGCGCGATCTGGGTGGCGCGCTCGAAGTCGTTGCTGGCGCCAGTGGTCATCTGGTGCATGAACACCTCTTCGGCGATGCGCCCCCCGAACAGCATGGCGATTTGGTTGAGCATGTACTCCTTGTCGTAGCTGTAGCGGTCTTTCTCGGGCAGACTCATCGTCACGCCCAGCGCCCGGCCGCGCGGAATGATGGTGACCTTGTGCACCGGGTCGCACTTGGGCAGCAGCTTGCCGATCAGCGCGTGGCCCGCCTCGTGGTAAGCGGTGTTGCGGCGCTCCTCTTCGGGCATGACCATCGACTTGCGCTCGGGGCCCATCAGGATCTTGTCCTTGGCGCGCTCGAAGTCTTGCATTTCCACCACGCGGGCGTTGCGGCGCGCCGCCATCAGCGCCGCCTCGTTACACAGGTTGGCCAGGTCAGCCCCGCTCATGCCGGGGGTGCCACGCGCAATGACCTCGGGGCTGACGTCGGGCCCGATCGGAATCTTGCGCATGTGCACCTTCAGGATTTGTTCGCGACCGCGGATGTCGGGCAGCGTTACATACACCTGCCGGTCGAAGCGCCCCGGCCGCAGCAAGGCGGCGTCCAGAATGTCGGGACGGTTGGTGGCCGCGATCACGATCACACCCAGGTTGGTCTCGAAGCCATCCATCTCGACCAGCATCTGGTTGAGCGTCTGCTCGCGCTCGTCATTGCCGCCGCCCAGGCCCGCGCCGCGCTGGCGGCCAACGGCGTCGATCTCGTCGATGAAGATGATGCACGGTGCGTTCTTCTTCGCCTGCTCGAACATGTCGCGCACGCGCGCTGCGCCGACGCCGACGAACATCTCAACGAAGTCGGAGCCGGAGATGCTGAAGAATGGCACCTTGGCCTCGCCGGCAATGGCCTTGGCCAGCAGCGTCTTGCCGGTTCCGGGCGGGCCAACCAGCAGCAGCCCGCGCGGAATGCGGCCGCCCAACTTTTGGAACTTCTGCGGGTCCTTCAGAAAGTCGACGACCTCCTTGACCTCCTCCTTGGCCTCGTCGCAGCCGGCCACATCAGCAAAGGTCACGGTGTTGGCGTTTTCGTCGAGCATGCGCGCCTTGCTCTTGCCGAAGCTGAACGCGCCGCCGCGTCCGCCGCCTTGCATTTGGCGCATGAAATAAATCCACACGCCAATCAGCAGCAGCATCGGCCCCCAGCTGACCAGCAGCGTCATCAGCAGCGAGCCCTCCTCGCGCGGACGCACGTCGAACTTGACGTCGTTGGCGATCAGGTCGCCCACCAGGCCGCGGTCGAGGTAGGTGGCGTTGGTGCGCACGCGGCGGTCATCGGTCGTCACGGCAATGATCTCGGTGCCGTTGGACCCTTCCTGGATGGTGGCGCTCTTGATGCGCTGCGCCTTGACCTCGTTGAGGAAGTCCGAATACGCCATGTAGCCGGCACCTGACGTCGCACGGCCATCGAACTGCTTGAAGACAGTGAACAGCACCATGGCGATCACCATCCAGATCGCCACTTTGGAAAACCACTGGTTGTTGTTCAACGCAAACTCCTGACTCTGACCGTGCGCTGCGCCGACCGGCACGCGTCCGTAACGTCCATATGCGCCCCATTGTAGGGCTTGTCAAGGGCAGTGCTGCTGCCGCGGGTCGGCAACCCTGCCAATGGCGCGGATTGCCGGAGCTTATGGTGCCGGCGCGCCAGCCCCTGTCGCCCCTTTGAGACCCCGTCCAACCAGAAAGGTTTCGGCCGACTGCGCGCGCGACGCCTTGGGCTTGTGCACCTTCACCGTCCTGAAATGGGCTCGGAAGAGCCGCACCGCGCGGTCATACGCCTGTCCATGAAAGACTTTGGCCACCAGCGCCCCCTCGGGCTTGAGGTGCTGCACGGCAAAGTCCACCGCCAACTCGATGAGGTGCTCGATGCGTGCGGCGTCCACCTCCTCCACCCCGCTGAGGTTGGGTGCCATGTCGGAGACGACCAGATCGACGCCGCGCGCTACCCCTTGCGGCAGCGCCTGCGCCAGCGCCTGGCGCAAGGCCTCCAGCGTCGCCTCGTCACGAAAGTCTCCCTGGATGAAGTGCACGCCATCCACCGACTTCATGGGCAGCACGTCCAAGCCGATGATGACCCCGCGCAGCCGGGCCGACCCGTCTGCCGCAGCGACGGTGCCCAGACGTCGGCGCAGATACTGGCACCAGGCCCCCGGTGCGCACCCCAGGTCGACGATGCACTGACCCGGCCGCACCAGATGGAACACCTCGTCCAGCTCCTTGAGCTTGTAAGCGGCGCGCGCGCGGTAGCCCTCTTTCTGGGCCAGCCGCACCCACGGGTCGTTGACATGCTGACTCAGCCACGCCTTGTTGACCTTTTTGCTCTGCGTCCTGATCTTCATCCGCGCCACTATAGCCGTGCGCGCCGCACTGCGGGGCATCGCGCCTGCGCCAGTGCCGCCGTCCCGGCAGGCGCGGGCAACGCAGCCCTGCCCCGGGCACCGCGCCCCTGCCGCAACAGCGCAGGCGCATTGCGCGGATAATGCGGACCATGTCCCGCATTGAACTCACTCCCGCCGAGCGCGCCTTGCGCCGCAGCGAGGCGCACCATCTGGAGCCGGTCGTAATGATCGGCAGCGACGGCCTGACCAACGCGGTTAGTGCCGAAATCGATGCCGCGCTCAACGCCCACGGTCTCATCAAGGTGCGGGTGCTCGAAGGTGACCGAGCGCAGCGCGAAGCCTGGCTCAACGAACTGGCTGACGCGCTGGGCGCCGCGCCGGTGCAGCACATCGGCAAGCTGCTGGTACTGTGGCGCCCGCTGCCGCCCAAGCGTAAAAACCTCAGCGACGAGCGCAAGCCCGGCCCGCGCGAATACAAGGTGGTCAAGTACGGCAAGAAGCCCGGCCAGCGACCTGAAATCAAAACCGTGCGCGTGCTGGGCAACCAGCGCATCACCCCCGGTGGCCTGGTCAAGAAGGCCAAGCGACGCATGAAGAGTGCCAAGAAGGCGGGCGCCGCCCAAAGCTGAAGCCTGAGACGCGGCAGGGGCGTGACCCAGCGCGGTGTCTGCGCGCTGCTTTCGTGGCATGCTTGCCACCATGAACGACATCACGACCGCAGAAGGCCTCGACCGCGACCTAGGCATCGATGCGCCCACCGGCGCTGCCCCAGCAAACCCACCCCGCAGTGCCCAAGCGCCGGGCACCGACAACCCGTTGCTGAGCGACGACGATCCACCACGCTTCGACGCCGTGCGGCCGCACCACGTGCAGCCGGCTATCGCGGCGCTGCTGCAGCAGGCCGAAGCAGCGCTGCAGCGCGTCACTGCCGAGGACTTCCCGCCCGACTGGCACGCGCTGGGCGCCACGCTGGACGTGGCCACCGAGCGGCTGGGGCGTGCCTGGAGCATCGTCAGCCACCTCAACGCGGTGGCGGACACGCCCGAGCTGCGTGCCGCTTACAACGCCTTGCTGCCCGCCGTCACCGAGTTCTGGACACGGCTGGGCGCCGACGAGCGGCTGTACGCCAAGGTCAAGGCCATCGACCCGCACACGCTCAATCCTGCCCAACGGCGGGCGCGTGAACTGGCGTTGCGCGACTTCGTGCTGGGTGGCGCCGAACTGCAGGGCGCGGCCAAAACGCGCTTTGCCGCTATTCAGGAACGTCAGGCCGAATTGGCCCAGAAATTCAGTGAGAACGCGCTCGACGCCACCGACGGGTTCTGTGACTATGTGCCCCCCGAGGCGCTGGCCGGCGTGCCCGACGACGTGCTAGCCGCCATGCGCGCGGCCGCGCAGTCCGATGGGCGCGACGACGCCTGCCGCCTGAGTCTCAAACTGCCGCTGTACCTGCCGGTGCTGCAGTTCGCGCACGACCGCAGCGTGCGCCTGCGCCTGTACCGCGCCTATGGCACGCGTGCCAGCGATCAGGCCGAAGGTGACGCAGCGCAGCTCGACAACGGCCCTATCCTGCGCGAAATCGTGGCGCTGCGTGCCGAAGAGGCGGCCCTGCTAGGCTACCCCAGCTTCGCCCACCTGTCGCTGGCCTCGAAGATGGCCCCCTCTCCCGAGCAGGTGCTGCGCTTTTTGCGCGACCTGGCGCAGCGCGCGCGTCCCTACGCCGAGCAGGATGTGGCCGAGATGCGGGCCTGGGCACGCACCCATCTGGGGCTGGACGACCCGCAAGCGTGGGACTGGACCTATATCGCCGAGCGCCTGCGGCAGGAACGCTACGCCTACAGCGAGCAGGAGGTCAAAGCCTACTTCCCCCTGCCGCGCGTGCTCGACGGGCTGTTTCACGTCGTGCAGACCCTGTTCGACGTCACCATCCATGAGGACGGCGCACCTGCCTGGCACCCGGTGGTGCGGCGCTTCCGCATCGAACGCGGCACGCAGCTGCTGGGCCACTTCTATCTGGACCCTCACGCGCGCACGGGCAAGCGGGGCGGGGCCTGGATGGATGACGCCCGCAGCCGCTGGCGGCGCCCCGACGATGGCCGCCTGCAGACGCCCGTGGCACACCTCGTGTGCAACTTCGCCGACGGCGTCAACGGGCGACCGGCGCTGCTGACGCACGATGACGTCATCACACTGTTTCACGAGTTTGGCCACGGCCTACACCACCTGCTGACGCAGGTCGACGAGCACGCGGTGGCCGGCATCAGCGGCGTGGAGTGGGACGCGGTGGAGCTGCCCAGCCAGTTCATGGAGAACTTCTGCTGGGCGTGGAGCGTGCTGCAGCGCATGACGGCGCACGCCGACACCGGCGCCCCGCTGCCACGCGCCCTGTTCGACAAAATGGTGGAGGCGCGCAACTTCCAAAGCGGGCTGCAGATGCTGCGCCAGATCGAGTACGCGCTGTTTGACCTGCGGCTACATCTGGAAGGAGCGCCCGATGGCGACGTGATGGCGCTGCTGCAGCAGGTGCGCGACGAAGTGGCCGTGCTGCAGCCCCCGGCCTGGCACCGCATGCCGCACACCTTCAGTCACATCTTTGCCGGAGGCTACGCTGCGGGCTACTACAGCTACCTGTGGGCCGAGGTGCTCAGCGCCGACGCCTACGCCGCATTCGAGGACGCCGCCGGCCCCGGCGGCGATACCCTGCAGCGCGCCATGGGCGAGCGCTTCCGGCGCGAGATTCTGGAGGTCGGCGGCAGCCGCCCCGCCCTGGAGTCGTTCCAGGCGTTTCGCGGGCGCGAGCCACGCATCGACGCACTACTGCGCCACCGCGGTCTGGCGTGACGCCTAAGGGGGGCCGCCGACCATAGCCGACGACCCGCCCCCGCCCGGCTGCGCGCGCCTGCAGGAGGTGTGTGTCCGACATCCCATGCGCGCACGCCACTGCTGCCTGGGCGTCAGCCCGGCTGAAAGACCACCGTGCGCACCCCCTGTGAGGTGCTGAGCAGACACACGTGCGCACGCTGGTGCGCAAACACCCCCACGGTGACCACGCCCGGCCAGTTGTTGACCATCGACTCGAACGCCAGCGGATCGTCGATGCTCAGGCCACTGACGTCCAGGATGTGCTGGCCATTGTCGGTGACCAACGGCGCGCCGTCGCGCAGGCGCACGCGCGCCGTCCCGCCCAGTGCGGCGAACTGCCGGATCAGCCGCTGCGTGGCCATCGGGATGACCTCCACCGGCAGCGGAAAGCGCCCCAGACGCGCCACCCACTTCGACTCGTCGGCAATGCAGACGAAGCGGCGCGCCTGTGCCGCGACGATCTTCTCGCGCGTCAGCGCCGCGCCGCCGCCCTTGATCATGCAGCCACCCGGCTCGATCTCGTCGGCGCCATCGATGTAGACCGACAGCTCACCGACATCGTTGGCGTCCAACACCGCAATGCCGTGCGCGCGCAGGCGCTGAGAGGTGGCCTCGGAGCTGGACACTGCCCCCGCAATCGCCATGCCCGACGCCGCCAGCGCGTCGATAAAGCAGTTGACCGTGGAGCCGGTGCCGATGCCGATCACCTGCCCCGGCTCGACATAGTCCAGTGCAGCACGCCCCGCCAAAGCCTTGAGTTGATCTTGCGTCGAAACGGAGGGGTGGGGGACGGTAGACATGGCTTGACTCCGATGATCACAACAGAGGGGGACGACAACGAACAGGAACAACAACAGGCGGTCGGGCACGACGGGCGGCGTCCGCAGACCAACGGCAGGCCCGCGCGGCGTGCGCACAGTCGGCCCGGACACGGCCACGCCCGCGCCGCCCCAGTGCCGTGGACAGCAGTGCGCCAGCGCGATGGCACAGGCTCTACCCGCACCCGTTTGGCCCCGCCGTGGCCATCACCCCGCAGCAGTGGCAGCCAGGCGGCGCCGACCCAGTGCGACAATCGGCGCCGCCCGGCCCGCAGTGTGCTGGCCCTTCCGCCACCCGATTATCCGATGACTTGGTTCCCCTACCCCTGGCTGCGCGCCCTGCTGTTTCGGCTCGACCCCGAACAGGCGCACGATCTGACGCTGGCCGCCCTGCAGCGGCTGCAACACTCACCGCTGGTCACCGTGCTGCGCCAGCCGCGCATCGCCGACCCGGTGACGCTGGCCGGACTGCGTTTTCCCAACCGCGTAGGGCTGGCTGCCGGATTAGACAAGAACGCGCGCTGCATCGACGCCTGGGCGGCGCTGGGCTTTGGCTTCGTCGAAGTGGGCACCGTCACCCCACGGCCGCAGCCCGGCAATGTGCGGCCGCGCCTGTTTCGCCTGCCTGCGGCCGAGGCGCTCATCAACCGCTTTGGCTTCAACAACGACGGGCTGGCCGCGTTTGTGGACAACGTGCGCCACGCCCGTATCCGCCAAGACCCGCACGCCGCGACGCTGGTGCTGGGCCTGAACATCGGCAAAAACGCCACCACCCCCATCGAGCGCGCCACCGACGACTACCTGACCGCGCTGGAGGGTGTGTACACGCTGGCGGACTACGTTGCGGTCAACATTTCCAGCCCCAATACCCAAAACCTGCGCCAGCTGCAAACCGACGCCGCGCTAGACGCTTTGCTGGCGGCGCTGGCCACACGCCGCGCAACCCTGGCCGAGCAGCTCGGGCTGTACCGGCCGATCTTCATCAAGATCGCGCCCGACCTGGACGATGACCAGATCGCCTGCATCGCCGACGCGCTGCAACGCCACGGGATGGACGGCGTCATCGCCACCAACACGACCCTGGCCCGTGACGCCGTGGCGGGCCTGCCGCACGCCGACGAGGCCGGCGGCCTGTCCGGGCGGCCGCTGCAGGCCGCCAGCAACCGCGTCATCGCGGCGCTGCGCCGGCGCCTGGGGCCGAACTTTCCGATCATCGGCGTCGGTGGCATCGTTGATGCGGACAGCGCCCTTGCCAAGCTGGCCGCGGGTGCCGACGCGGTGCAGCTCTACACCGGTCTGATCTACCACGGACCGGCACTGGTGACGGAAGTGGCACAGGCACTGCGCAACGCTGCCCGCGCAGGGAGTTCGCCCTAACGCCAGCCCCAGCCTTCCTGCGCACGTTCACGGCCACGAAAGGAAAGGGGCCAGCGCCACCGCCATCCCGATCCGGCATGTCGGCCAGTCGCATTCAGCCACCGTCCGCCATGGCGGGCACCCCGGCATGAGCGGGCGACATCAGCACGTCGCATGGTGCCTCGGCCACCACGTGCTTGGTGACACTGCCCAGCAGCAGATCCTCGGCAGCGCTGGTGCCGTGCTTGCCAATCACGACCAGATCGCAATCGTGGGATTGGGCGGCCTCGACGATCGCCGGCGCTGCATCGGCTTCCTGCATCTGCAGCACGTAGCGCGCGGGCGTCCAACCACGGGCCTGAGCCAGTGCCTGCAGCTGGGCAAAAGCCCGCTCGCGCGTCTTGTCCCGGTAGCGCGCGATCACCTCCTGCGGCACGCCGGCAAAGCGTAATTTTTCCTCGAACGGCACACGGTAGGCATGCAGCAGGCGCACATGCGCGTGCGGCAGCAAGGCGTCAACCCAATCCAGTGCCGGTTCCGTCCATGGGGAAAAATCGACCGGCACCAGCACCCGCCGGTACGGCTGGCCCGCATCGCAGCGAACCAGCAACATCGGCCGGGTGGTTTTGCGCAGCAACCGCTCGGCCGTGGTGCCGAGCAGCAACCGCCGCACCTGCGCGCCGACGCTGCCCTGCCCCAGCGCGCCGACGACGAGCAAGCGCGCCTGCGTCGCGGACGCCAGCGTCGCCAGCGTCTGTACCGGATGCCCCGCCAGCAGCACGGCGCGGACCTCGATGTCGCCGCGCTGGCCTGCAGCCGCCGCCTGCGCCTGTAGGCTGTCGCGCGCTGCGGCCGCCACTGCCTCAGTGCTGACACCGGCGCCCAGCCAGTTCTGCAGCACGCTCCATCCGTCCTGTGGCAGGATATGCACCAGGACCAGCGGTGCCCGGCACTCACGGGCCATCTGCACGGCGCGCTGCTGTGCACGTGCAGCCGCAGTCGAAAAATCGCTAGCCACCACGATCGCGCCGGCCAGCGTCGGGTCGGTCACGAGAGCGGCCATCTCATCGAACAGGGTCATCGTTCACTCCGGCAGGAGCGGTTGGGGTCGACGCCGCCAGCAGGCCGACCAGGGTCTCGGCGGCATGCACCGCGGCGTCGCGAAATGGCAGAAAGATGTGCTGCACAGGCAGGCGGGCTAGCTCCTGCAGCGACGCCTCGTCCCGCGCCGTCACGGCCATCGGCCCGCTGTAGCCGGCCGCCCGCAACCCCTGCACCAGCGTGCGCGTCGACTCGACCAGCGGCAGTGTCACCACCACCCAGCGCACGCCATCCAGCGGCAGGGCCTCCACGAAGTCGGGGTTCTCGGCGTCGCCGTAGTGCACTGGCAGATGTTGGCGTTTGAGGTCGCGCACCGCTTCCGGGTCGTGATCGATGCCGGTGGCGGCGATGCCCGCCGCCCGCAGCTCGCGCAGCAACCGGCTGCCATACCGCCCCAGTCCAAAGATCAGCACTTCGGCCTCGCCACGCCGTGGCGGGTGCCTGTCCACCGCCAGCTCGCGAAACGGGCGCTGGCGCTCGAAGACGCCCAGCCACGGGGCCAGCCACTCGTACAGTGGCTGCGAATACAGGATCATGTACGTCGACAGGGTGATCGTGATCAGCCCCACCAGGGTCGTCAGGCCCAACGCCGCCGTATCCACATGGCCCAGCGTGATGCCCATGGCCACGAAGACGATCGAGAACTCGCTGATCTGTGCCACCGTCAGCCCGGCCAGAAAGCCTGTGCGTTTGCGGTAGCCCATGTAGCCCATGATGGCCATGACGATCAGCGGGTTGCCCACCAGCACGAACGCCGACAGGAGCAGCGCGCTGCCCAGCTCCTGCCCGAGCGCAGCCAGCTCCAGCTCGGCCCCCAGGTGGATGAAGAAAAACAGCAGCAGGAAGTCACGGATGCCCCCCAGGCGGGCGTTGATGGCGTCGCGGTAGTGGGTGGACGCCAGCGTGAAGCCGGCGACGAACGCACCGGCTTCCATCGAAAACCCGGCCCATGCGCCCAGCGCCGCCAGCCCCGTTCCCCAGGCCAGCGCAAACACCAGCAGCAGCTCCTGCGAGCGCGCCATCGCTGCCACCAGGCGCGGCAGCACCCACCGCATCAGCGCTGCGATCAGCGCCACGGCCAGCAACAGCCGCCCGGTCAGCGACAGCGCCACGTCTGTCCACGCGGGCTGCGCACCACCGGCAGGGGACCGCAGCGCACTCATGGCCATCATCGCCAGCACCACGGCCAGGTCCTGCACGATCAGAAACCCCACCGCGATGCGGCCGTGCAGGGCATCGAGCTCGCGCTTGTCGGTGAGCAGTTTGACGATGATGATGGTGCTGGAAAACGTCAGCGCGACAGCGACGTACAGTGCGGTCAGGAGATCCTTGCCGAGCAGCAGGATCAGCACGAAACCGAAGGCGATGGTAAACCCCAGCTGTCCCAGACCGGTGGCCAGGGCAACCGGGCCGATGTGGCGCACGTGCTTCAGATCGAGCTTGAGGCCGACGATGAACAGCAGCACCGTCACACCGATCTGCGCCAGCAGCGCCAACTGATCGTGCGCCTTGACCCAACCCAGGCCGGCCGGCCCCAACGCGATGCCGACCACGATGTAGGCGATCAGCACCGGCTGGCGTGCGCGCACGAACAGCGCACCGACAGCGGCCGCAACCAGCAGCAGGGTAGCGAATTCGGCAAACGGCGTGGGGAACATCGGCAGGCTGATGCGCAGGATAGGGCCGATCCGTTCACGGCTGCAGCAGCGCTGGGCCACCGCCTGCGCAGCATACTGCAGAAACCCGGCCGCTGGACCAGCGGCAGCGGTGCACGCGGCGCCCTCACCCCCCGGATCGACCGTGAGCCGTCAGGGCGCGAGTGCGTCGCACACCGCTTCGGCCACCGCCAGGGCGCTGGTCAGGCCCGGCGACTCGAAGTCGAGCAGATGCACCAACCCGGCGAATCCGTGCTCGTGCGGTCCCTCGAAGCAAAAGTCCGGTGCCGGCTCCCCGGGGCCGTGGATTTTGGGACGCACACCCGCGTACGCCAGATGCAGGGCACCGGCCGGCAAACCAGGCCAGTAGCGGCGCACCGCCAACTCGAACCGCGCAGCGCCCTGCGCGTCGACCGTGTAGTCCAGTGCCGCCGGGTCGTCCGTATCCAGCCACTCCAGATCGTGGCCAAACCGTGCCTGCCCCGCCCAATCGAGCGTCAGATGCACCCCCAGCCAGGCATCATGGGGCGCTGGGTAGACCAGACAGTCCACCGGAGGCCGTCCGGCCAGTGCGAAGTAACTGCCCTTGGCAAAACGCGGCCGTGGCCAGCGCGACGCAGGCGGCCCTTGCACCGCGCGTGCCACGT
>NZ_DAISZC010000002.1:0-12261 GCF_036824975.1 Tepidimonas sp. | reverse complement strand
TGCAACTGCCCCAGCAGCGCCTGCATCAGCCCGTGACTGTCGACGATGCCGGTCTCGGGCGACCACAGGGCCGCACACGCACGCAGCGCCGGCGCGCGCGCACGCACCTGCGGCCCGTCCAGCCACTGCAGGGGCACGCCGTGCGCCGCCGCGCGCTCGCTCAGCGCGTGCAGTGCCGCCTCCTCGTCGGCGGTGCAGGCCACCACCAGTTTGCCACAGCGCCGATAGGCCACATCGTGGCGCTCCACAAAGTCGTACAGCAATTGGCGGCCACGCACGCACCAGCAGCGCGCTTTGCGCGAGCCCGGTGCGTCGTACAGACCGGCGTGAATCACTTCGCTGCTGCGGCTGCTGACGCCGGTGCCAATGGCACGCGCCTGCTCCAGCACCACCGTATCGTGCCCCGCCTGCGCCAGGGCGCGCGCCACCGCCAGGCCGATGACACCGGCCCCCACCACCACCGCTCCGACCCGCTCCTCGCTCACGCCACACTCCCGCACCGCCGGTTGGCCGCCTGTCCCGGGCCAGTCAGCGCGGCCGGCTGCTCGCGCGCCACGCAGCCGCCAGCACCACCAGCAGCGCCCCGAAGTGCACGAACGACCAGTTCGCAATCGTCAGGCCCACAAAGGTCCAGTCGATGGCGGTACAGTCTCCCGTGCCGCGAAAAATCATCGGAATGGCGCGACGCAGCGGAAAGCTCTCGATCATCCCGTATAGGTCGCGCCCGCAGGCAGCAATCTCGGGTGGAAACCACTGCAGCCAGGACTGGCGTGCCGCCACTGCCGCGCCGGCGGCGGCCCACAGCGCCCCCAGCGCCAGCAACGCGCGCGCCCAGGCCCCGCGCGCCAGCGCTGCCGCTAGCGCGCTCAGCAGCGTCAGCAGCAGTGCGTAGCGCTGCACGATGCACATCGGGCACGGCTCCAGGCCCACCCCGTGCTGCAGATACAGGCCAAACGCCAGCAGGCCGGCGCACCACAGCGCCACCAACGCCCCGACGCGGCGCGGCTGGCGCAGCCAAAGGTGCAGCGCCGTCCACAACCGGTGATCGCCACCGGTCGACTTGCTGTCAGGTCCACTGCCAGGCCTGCGGTCAATTGGCATCGGCAAATGCTCTCTCGATGACGAATTGCCCTGGCGTGCTGGTGTTGCCCTCGATAAAGCCGCGCCGCTCGCACATGGCCTTGAGGTCACGCAGCATGGCGGGGCTGCCGCAAATCATCACCCGGTCGGTCTGTGGATTGAGCGGCGGCAGGCCCAGCTCGCGCGCCATCTGCCCACTTTCCACCAGCTGCGGGATGCGGCCTTGGCGCTCGAACGGCTCGCGCGTCACGGTCGGATAGTAAACCAACTGGTTGCGCACGAACTCGCCCAAGAATTCGTGCTCAGGCAATTCACGCGTCAGGTAGTCCCGGTAGGCCAGCTCGGCCACCTGCCGCACACCGTGCACCAGAATGACCTTCTGGAAGCGCTCGTAGGTGGCCGGGTCGCGCACGATGCTCATGAACGGCGCCAGCCCAGTGCCGGTGGCAAACAGGTACAAGTGCTGCGCCGGTAGCAGGTAGTCGATCACCAGCGTCCCGGTGGGTTTGTGCCCGACGATTACGGTGTCACCCGGCTGGATGTGCTGCAACCGACTGGTCAGCGGGCCGTCGGGTACCTTGATGCTGAGAAACTCCAGGTGCTCCTCGTAGTTCGCGCTGACGATGCTGTAGGCCCGCAGCAGTGGCTTGCCGTTGTCCAGCCGCAGGCCGATCATGGTGAATTGGCCGTTGAGAAAGCGCAGGCCCGGGTTGCGCGTCGTCGTGAAGCTAAACAGCCGGTCGGTCCAGTGGTGCACGCTCAGCACGCGCTCTTCATCGAATGCTGCCATGATGGGTGGGTAATCTGGAAATGGGGGGGTCGAGCGTAGCGCAGCCGCCGCCAGACGGCCTTGACTTGTCGCAACGCCCTGCGGTGTTCAGGGAAGTGGGGAACGGGTTACAGTTCGGTCTGTTGTGGCGCGCCCGGATCGGCGTCGGCCCGGTGCGCACTGATCTATCCTAACAAACCCTTCATGCCTGATCGGTAGGGCCGACATGCCTGCCGGGCATGAAGACCCCACCCATGGAGCTCCCATCGATGGCTCGGACCGTTCGCTGCATCAAACTCGGTGTCGAGGCCGAAGGGCTGGACTTTCCGCCCTACCCCGGCGAACTTGGCAAGCGCATCTACGACAACGTCAGCAAACAGGCATGGCAGGAGTGGTTGCGCCACCAGACCATGCTCGTCAACGAAAACCGCCTGAATCTAGCGGATGCGCGCGCGCGCCAGTACCTGGCGCGGCAGATGGAGAAGCACTTCTTCGGTGAAGGGGCGGACGTGGCGGCCGGCTACGTCCCGCCGAAGGCTGACTGACCGCAGGCCGTGCAGGCGCAAGTACAGTGGCTGCCCGACGGCACGCCACGCAGCCCCCGTTTCGGGGACATTTACCGCAGCCGGGGGGCCGACGGACGTGGCGGCTTGGCGCAGGCACGCCACGTCTTCTTGACCGGATGTGGTCTGTGGTCCCCGGCCGGGCCTACGGTGTGGGCGGGCCAACCCCACTGGCACCTGCTGGAAAACGGCTTTGGTCTGGGCCTGAACGCGCTGGCCACCTGGCACGCGTGGCTGGCCGACGAGGCTGCCCCTGCCACCCTGTTTTACTCCGCTACCGAGGCCTACCCCGCCAGCGCCGATGACGTGCGCCGCAGCGCAGCAGCGTTTGCCGAATTGCGGCCGCTGGCCGAGTGGCTGGCGGCGCGCTTTGACGGTTTGCTGCCCGGGGTGCATCGCTGGACGTGGTACGGCGCCGACGCGGCGGGCCGGGCGCGCACACTGCACCTGACGCTGCTGGTGGGTGACGCGACCCGCACCCTGCCGACGCTGGACGTGGCGGTGGACAGTGTGTTTCTGGACGGGTTTAACCCCGAGGTCAACCCCGAGATGTGGGGGCCTGAGGTGCTGCGCGCGGTGGCGCGCCTGAGCCGCCCGGGCACGCGTCTGGCCACCTGGACGGTGGCGCGAGTGGTGCGCGACGGGCTGCGCGCCGTCGGTTTCGAGGTCGACAAGGCCCCTGGCCTGCCGCCCAAACGCCATTGTCTGCGGGCGGTGTACACGCCGCGGTGGACACCGCGCACCGTCCTGCGCCAGCCCCAGTGGCCGCCTGCCACACCGCGCGAGGCGGTGATCATCGGCGCCGGGCTGGCGGGAGCGGCGGCGGCCTGGAGCCTGGCGCAGCGTGGTTGGCAGGTGACGGTGCTCGACGCCGCCGCGCAACCCGCAGCCGGCGCCTCGGGCCTGCCGGTGGGCCTGGTGGCGCCGCACGTCTCGCCGGACGACGCACCGCTGTCGCGTCTGACACGGGCCGGCGTGACCGCGACGCTGGAGCGTGCCGCTGCGCTGCTGCGTCCGGGTATCGATTGGGCGAGCAGCGGGGTGCTGGAGCACCGGGGCGCTGGCAAGCGTGCGCTGCCCAGTGCCGACCTCTGGCAGCCACAGGGACACGCCTGGAGTGCGCCGGCCGACGCCGCGCGGCTGCACGACGCCGGGCTGCCCCCCGGCACCCCTGCGCTGTGGCACGCCCGCGCCGCCTGGCTGCGGCCGGCGCGCCTGGTGGCGGCGCAGCTGGCGCACCCGTGCATCGCGCTGCGGCTGGGTGCGGCAGTTGAGCACCTGCAGCGCGACGCACAGCGGGGCGAGTGGGCCGTGCACGGTCGCGGCCGGGCCGTACTGGCGCGCGCCCCACTGGTGGTGCTGAGCGCGGGCTTCGACACGCGCGCGCTGCTGGCCAACATCGGAGACGCCACCTTGCCGCTGCATGCGCTGCGCGGTCAGGTGGCCTGGGGCGCGCTTGATCGCCTCGACAGCCGCGCCCGCGCGGCGTTGCCCCCGTTTCCGGTCAACGGCCACGGCTCGCTGATCAGCGGGGTGCCGGGTGATGACGGATCGCCACTGTGGTGCATGGGCTCGACCTTCGTGCGCGGCGTCACCGACCGCACGCCCAACGACGCGGAGCACAGCGCCAACTGGGACAAGCTGCATCGGTTGCTGCCCCCTGCGGCCACCGCACTGCGCACCGCCTGGCCGCAAACCCAGCGCTGGGCCGCCGTGCGCTGCACCCTGCCCGACCGCCTGCCGGCCGTTGGCCCTGTCGATAGCGCGCGCTGGCCGGGCCTGCACGTGCTCACGGCCCTGGGCGCGCGTGGCCTGACCCTGTCGGTGCTGTGCGGCGAAGTGCTGGCGGCTGGCCTGCACGGCGAGCCGTGGCCGCTGGAGCGGGCGCTAGCTGCGGCGCTGCGCGCCAGCCGCTTCGCGCCGGTGTGCGCAAAGGGCGACCCTCAGTCGCCGTAGCGCACCAGCACATACTGCCCCGGCGCCGCCCCCAGCTGGGTGCTCACCGGCGGCATGCGCGCCGGCACCGTACCGCTGGAGTGCGCCAGCAGCCACGCGTGCCACGACGGCCACCAGCTGCCTTCCCGACGCGGTGCCACTGCCAGCCATTCGTCGGGCGTGCGCCACGGCTCCTGGGCCGAGGTGGTGAGCAGATGGTGGTAGCGCCCCGGATGGCCAGGCTCGGAGACGATGCCCGCGTTGTGGCCGCCGTTGGTCAGGGCAAACGTGACGTCGGCCGAGACCAGGTGATGGATTTTGTAGACCGAGCGCCACGGCGCCACGTGGTCCTTGACGGTGCCCACCGCGAACACCGGCACGCGAATGTCGCGCAGCGAAATCGGCTGATCTTCGAAGCGGAAACGCCCCTCGGCCAGATCGTTGTTCAGGTAACACTGGCGCAGGTACTGGCTGTGCATCACCGCCGGCAGACGGGTGACATCGGCGTTCCACGCCATCAGATCGTTGCCGATTTCGTCCTCGCCGAACAGCCAGCGCCTGGTCTGGCTGGACCACACCAACTCCCGCGAATGCAGAAACTGAAACGACCCGGCCATCTGCTGCCCGGTCAGAAAACCGCGCGCCGCCATCATGGCTTCCAGCAGGCGCACCTGTTCCTCGTCGATGAGGATGCCGAGCTCCCCCGGCTCCTTGAAGTCGGTCTCGGCCGCCAGCAGCGTCAGGCTAGCCAGCAGGGCCTGCGTGCCCTGGCCGACCATGGCCTGCGTCTGGCATCCCAGCCGCGCGTCACCGCCGCCCAGGGCGGCCGCGGCCATGGCGGCGAACGTGCCACCCAGGCAGTAGCCCATCAGGTGCGCCGGCGCGCCGGTGGCGCAGTGCACATGGTCCAGTGCCGCCAGCACGCCGTCGCGCACGTAATCGTCGATGCCGAGCAGGGCGTCGCCCTCGTCCGGGTTTTTCCACGACACGATGTAGACCGAGTACCCCTGCGCGACCAGCCAGCGCACCAAGGAGTTGTGCGGCGACAGGTCCAGGATGTAGTACTTCATGATGCACGAAGGGATGATCAACACCGGCTCGCGCTGCACCATGGGGGTCGTGGGCGCATACTGGATCAGTTCGATCAGCGCATTGCGCAACACCACCTGTCCGGGCGTGGTGGCCAGCCCGCGGCCCGGGGCCAACGCCGGATCGAAGCGGCGTGGCGGCGGCTGCAGGCCGACGCGCCAGCGCACATCCTCCAGCGCCTTCCCCCATCCCCTCCACAGCGATTGCCCGCCGGTCTCAAAGGCGCGCTGCAGAGCCTGCGGGTTGGTCCACAGGCTGTTGCTTGGCGCCCACATGTCCAGCCACTGACGGCCATAAAAACGCATCTGATCGCGGCTGTGCGGCAGCATGCCGCGCAACGACGACGCGTGCTGCCACCACAGTTCTGTTGCCTTGTTGGCGCCGGCCAGCGCACGCCAGGGCCATAGCTGCCACGTCGCATGGCTGTAGCGGGCGTCCTCGCGCAGTGCGCGCGCCAGCGCCGACTCGGTGGTGGCCGCCGGCGCCGCCGGAGTCGCCGGGTCGTGCGCGCCAGTGCCGCTGTCGGGTAAACCCTTCGCCGGGGCGACGGCCGTGCGCACCAAAGCCTGCAGCGTGTCCTCCAACCAGGCCTGGGCCTGTTCGGCCGCCTGCCGGGCCAACCGCCACTGGGTACCTGGGGAACTCCACAGATGCAACACCCAGTCGGTGACTGCCAAGGCCAGCGACAGGGGCGAGACTCCGCTCCACAACTGCGCCATCAGCACCGATGCCTGCTGATCGAGTGCGTGGTGGCCTTCGTCATCGGGCGCCACGGCGCTACTGGGCAGACCTCGCCGTTGTACGGCAGCCGTGCGACCCTCCTCGGGCGGGGGCGGCGGTGTCGCCCCCGGCCGTGTCGGCTGACCCGCAGCGCTAACCGTCGCGGTGCTGACCGACACCGGTGTGCCATCCTGCACCGTGGCGCTAGAAAGGATCGGGGGCGTGTTCGTCGTCATGGGCAAATCCCGGGCAGTCGTTCGGGGTCTAACAATAACCGCACCGCGCCAACGCATGATGACGCAAGTCAAGAGCACGGATGGGGCGTGGACCTACAATGCGCATCTACGATTGTGCGGCGGCATCGCGCTGCACGGGGCGCCGCCTGGCGCCGCACTTCCCGATTGCGCCATGACACACGTCGTCACCGAAGCCTGCATCGCCTGCAAATACACCGACTGCGTCGATGTCTGCCCCGTGGACTGCTTCCGCGAGGGACCGAACTTTCTGGCCATCGACCCGGACGAGTGCATCGACTGCGCCGTCTGCATCCCGGAGTGCCCGGTCGGTGCCATTTACGCCGAAGAAGACGTACCCCGCGACCAGCAGCACATGATCGCGCTCAACGCCGAGCTGGCCAAACTGCCCACGTGGAAGAGCATCACCAAGCGCAAGGCACCGCTGCCCGACGCTGACCTGTACAAGGACAAGACCGGCAAGCTGGCGTTGCTCAAACGCTGACGGTCGCCTGGTGCTCGCGCCGGCTGGTGCTGCAGCTGCTCTCCCATGGTCGCTGCTGTTTCCCACCGCACCGATGCCGTCGTGATCGGCGCCGGACCGGTGGGGCTGTACCAGGCCTTCCAGCTCGGTCTGCAGGAGGTGCGCTGCCACGTCATCGACGCCCTGCCCCATGCGGGCGGGCAGTGTGCCGCGCTCTACCCCGCCAAGCCCATCTACGACCTGCCGGGCATCGTGGCCTGCGATGGACAAGCCCTGACCCGGCAGCTGCTGCGCCAGCTGCAGCCGCTGCAGGTGCCGCTGCACCTGGGGCAGGTGGTCACGGGGCTGCAGCGACTGAGCGCCCCTGGCGCCGCCGACGGACCGCGCTTTTGCCTGCACACCAGCGGCGGGCTGGTGTTTGGGTGTGATGCCGTAATCATCGCCGCGGGCGCCGGTGCCTTTCTGCCGCGCAAGGTGCCCCTGCTTGATTTGTCGCCATGGGAAGGGCGGCAAGTGCACTACGGCGAGGTGACGCCCGACGTCTGGGTCGGCCAGTCGGTCGTGGTCATGGGCGGTACCGCCAGCGCGGCCGAGTGTGCGCTGCAGCTCGCTGAGCAGGGTGCCGCGCGCGTGACACTGTTGCACCGCACCGACCGCTTCGACATCGACGCCGAACTGGATGAGCGGCTGCAGTCGGCCATCGGTGCGGGGTGGATACGCCTGGCCCTGGGGCAGCCGGTGGCCGCCATCGCCGCCGCAGACGGGCGACTCGAGGCGCTGGAGATCGCCACCGCCGACGACCAGCGGCGGGCCCTGCCGCTGGACGTGCTGCTGCCGCGTCTGGGCCTCAGCCCCCAGCTGGGCCCCATCGCCGACTGGGGACTGGCGCTGCAGCGCAAGCACCTGGTGGTGGACACGGAGCGCTTCGCCACTGCAGAGCCCGGCATTTTTGCCGTGGGGGACATCAACACCTATCCCGGCAAGCGTAAGCTGCTGGTGTGCGGCTTTCACGAAGCCACCCTGGCCGCCTTCGCGGTGGCCCAGTGGTTGCGCCCGGGCCAGCGCATCGCGCTGGAGTACACCACCACCAGCGCGCGGTTGCAACGCCTGCTGGGAGTGGTGCCGCAGGCAACCGATCAGTCCAGCAGCCGCATGGGCAGCGGCGCGTAGCCGTGGTTCAGCGGGCCGCTGCCCTGCCCGGTGCGCACGTGCGCGCCGGCGGCAATCGCGCCACGCACCCAGCCGTGCGCAGACTGCACCGCCTCCTCCAGCGTCTGCCCCAACGCCAAGTAGGCCGCGATGGCCGACGACAGCGTGCAGCCGGTGCCGTGCACGTTGTCGCTGATGATGCGCTCACCGGTCAGACGCAGCCAGTACGCGGGCGGCTCGCCGCGCAGCGCCAGCACATCGGTGACCCAGTCGCCAGCCAGGTGTCCCCCTTTGAGCAGTACCGCCGATGCCCCCATCTGCAGCAGCTCGGCCGCGGCCCCCTCCAGCTCGTCTTCCCGGCTCAGTGGCCGCCCCAGCAACAGCGCCGCCTCGTCCAGATTGGGGGTGACGAGCGTGGCGCGCGGAAACAGCGCCTGCACCAGGCGCTGCACGGTGGGCGGCTCGATCAGCGTGTCGCCACTGGTGGCCACCATCACCGGATCCAGCACCACGTTGGGCAGCCGGTAGGTGTCGATGGCCCACGCCACCGCCTCGACGATGTCGGGGGCGTGCAGCATCCCGATCTTGACCGCATCCACCCCGATGTCCTCGGCCACCGCCGCGATCTGCTCCTTCAGAAACGACGCGGGCACCGGGTGGATGGCGCGCACCCCGAGCGTGTTTTGCGCCGTCAGCGCGGTGATGGCGGTCATGCCATAGCAGCCCAGCGCGGCGAAGGTCTTCAAGTCGGCCTGAATGCCGGCGCCACCGCCCGAATCGCTGCCGGCAATGGACAGCACGCGCGCGTAGCGATGCACCGGGGGATGGGCGAGATCGTTCAGCGTTGACATGGGTCAGATTATCCGTCGCGGCGGCGCCGATGGCAGCGGTGGTGCTCAGCATCCGTGGTTGCCGTCGGGTACGATCACAACATCATGCTCCACCCCGAACCTGTATTGATTCTGGGCGCTGGTCTGATGGGCCGCTTGCTGGCCGTGAGCCTGGCCCGCCGCGGCCACGCGGTGCATGTGCTCGACGCCGCAGCCGATCCCCAGCTCGCCGGTGGCGCCGCCCGGGTGGCCGCCGCCATGCTGGCGCCGCTGGCCGAGTCGGCCGTCACCGAGCCCAACGTCGTGGCGATGGGGCGCTACGCGCTGCCGCGCTGGCGCACCCTGTGCAGCGAACTGGCCGCCCCGGTTTTCTTCCAGCAAAACGGCACGCTCATCCTGTGGCACCGGCAGGATGCGCGCGAAGCCATCCGCTTCGAGGCCCTGCTGCGTGCCACCGTGCAGCGCGTACCCGACCTACCGGCACCACACCGTGTTGATGCCGCCGGGCTGGCTACGGTCGAGCCAGCGGTTGCTGGCCGCTTTGCGCAGGCGCTCTTTCTGCCTGAGGAGGGTCAACTCGACAACCGCGCCCTGCTGCAGGCGCTGCTGGCCACGCTGCAGGCGCTGGGTGTGCCGCTGCACTGGGGTGTGGCCGCAACGCTGCAGACCGCGCGCGCGTGGCAGCGGGACCACCCGGGCGGCTGGGTGCTGGATTGTCGCGGCCTGGGCGCCCGCGCCGACTGGCCGGAAGCGGTGCAGCCCGCGCCCGGCCCGCTGCGCGGCGTGCGCGGCGAAGTGGTACGCCTGTATGCGCCGGACGTGACGCTGCAGCGGCCCACCCGGCTGCTGCACCCGCGCTACCCCATTTACATCGCCCCTAAGCCCGACCACCATTTCGTGATCGGCGCCACCGAAATCGAGTCCGACGACCGCTCCGCCGCCAGCGTTCGCTCCACCCTTGAGCTGCTCAGCGCCGCCTACGCCGTGCATCCCGGCTTTGCCGAGGCGCGCATCCTCGAGCTCAACACCGAATGCCGCCCCACGCTGCCGGACAATCTGCCCGCCATTGTCGAGCGCGCCCCGCGCCTGCTGCAGATCAACGGGCTGTACCGGCACGGCTTCCTGATCGCGCCCGCCCTGTGCGACGCCGTGCTGGAATATGTGGCGGACGGTAGTACCACACTGGCGCAGCGCCTTGGACTGACCTTTCAGACAGCAGCGAACTGCACATCGCTCACATCGGTTACCTCTGTCCCATGATCATCCACATCAACGGCGAGCTGCACGAATTGGCCCACGGCGCCACCGTTGCCGACGCCGTGGCGCGTGTGCGCCCTAACGCCGAAGACGTCCCCCCCTTTGCCGTTGCCCTGAACCTGCAATTTGTCCCCCGCGCACACTACGCCAGCACGCCACTGCGCGACGGCGACCGCGTCGAAATCATCGCCCCGATCAACGGCGGCTGACCCGCACCATGACTGCTCCCCCTGACCTTGCATCCGCAACACCAGACGACCCCCTCATCCTGTACGGGCATGTATTTGCCAGCCGGCTGATGCTGGGCACGGCACGCTATCCCTCGCCCGCCGTGCTGGAGCAAGCCGTGGCCCGCGCCGCACCGTGCATGCTCACCGCGTCGCTGCGGCGCCACGGAGCGCTGGGGGCCGATGCCAGTCACGGCTTCTGGACGCTGCTGCAGCGCCTGGGCGTGCCGGTTCTGCCCAACACCGCCGGCTGCCACAGCGTGCAGGAGGCCGTCACCACCGCAGAGATGGCGCGCGAAGTCTTCGGCACCGACTGGATCAAGCTGGAGCTCATCGGCGACGACTACACGCTGCAGCCGGATACCCTGCAGCTGCCGGTGGCTGCCGATATGCTCGTCAAACGCGGCTTCAAGGTGCTGCCCTACTGCACCGACGACCTGGTGCTGTGCCAGCGGCTGCTGGACGTGGGCTGCCAAGCCGTGATGCCGTGGGCCGCGCCCATCGGCACCGGACTCGGCCCCGTCAACCCTTACGCGCTACGCACCCTGCGCGAGCGGCTGCAGGTCCCGCTGATCGTCGACGCCGGGCTGGGGCTACCCTCGCACGCCTGCCAGGTCATGGAGTGGGGGTTCGATGCCGTGCTGCTCAACACCGCGGTGGCGATGGCGCAAGACCCGGTGGCCATGGCCGGCGCGTTTGCCGACGCCGTGGCCGCGGGACGCGCCGCTTTCCGCGCCGGCGCCATGCCCGCTCAAACCCACGCCCAACCCAGCACGCCCGTGCTGGGCACCCCTTTCTGGCACCAGGCTTGAGCACCGACCTCGCCCGGACTGCCATGACCGCCTGCGCGTTCCCCACCCTAGCCCAAGCGGTCGACGCCGTGCGGGCCATGGTCCACGCCCACGCAGCGCTGCGTATCGAACGCGACGCCGACCCTGCGGCCCAGCCCGCCGACCCCAGCGTGTACGCCGTAGCCTACGCCGCCGCGCGCCAGCTCGGCTTCGTGCCGGCCGACGCCCAGTGCGTGGCCGATGCCTGGGCACGCCGCTGCCAGACGCGACCCTTCGACCCATCCGACTGGCCCGACGAGCCAACCAATTTTGGCTGGCACACGCCTGTGGCGCGCTTTGCGCCCTGTCCTGAGGAGCTAGGACTGTATGCCGTGCTGCCCGATGCCACCTGGGTCGAGCGCATGGCCACCGCTGGGGTACCCACCTTGCAACTGCGCGTCAAAGACGACAATGGGCAGCGCATCCGCACGCAGGTCCGCGCCGCTGTGCGAGCCGTCCAGGGCACTGGAGCACGACTGTTCATCAACGACCACTGGCGCGCCGCCCTGGAGGAAGGCGCCTACGGCGTGCATCTGGGCCAGGAGGATCTGGACACCCTGACAGCCGCTGACTTGGATACGCTGCGCGCCGCTGGCGTGCGTTTGGGCATCAGTACGCACGGCTACGCCGAGATGGCACGCGCCTGGGCGCTGGGCCCCAGCTACGTGGCGCTGGGGGCGGTGTTTCCCACCACCCTCAAGGCCATGCCGACGGCCCCCCAGGGGCCAGCCCGACTGGCGCGCTACGCGCGGCTGCTGCAAGGGCTGCCCACGGTTGCCATCGGCGGCATTGGGCTGCCCGAGCTGCCCGCCATCGCGGCCAGCGGGGTGGGCTCCTTTGCCGTGGTGCGCGCCATCACCGGCGCGCCCGACCCGCAGTCTGCTGCTGCCACGCTCATGACCACCTGGGCCCGGCTGCGCGCCGCCGAGGCCACCCCGTCCGCCGTGCTATAATAAACGCTTATTCCCCGATAGCTCAGTCGGTAGAGCGCCGGACTGTTAATCCGTAGGTCCCTGGTTCGAGCCCAGGTCGGGGAGCCAAATTTATCAAAGCCCGCATCTGAGCGGGCTTTTTTGTCGCCGTCGCCGCCTCTAT
>NZ_DAISZC010000067.1:0-11999 GCF_036824975.1 Tepidimonas sp. | reverse complement strand
CCTGGCGGCGTTCTATGCTCAGCACAACGCTGGCGTGACCGCGTCGGCGCAACCCAAGGCGCCGTCTGCGGCGGTGGCGGCGCTGCTGGAAAAAGGCGCGTGCTCGTCTTGCCACGGGGCCAACTTCAGCCAGCCCATCGACCCGAGCTACCCCAAGATCGGCGGGCAGCATGCCGACTATCTGTACGTGGCGCTGAAGTCGTACACCGTGCAGGGCAACCCGCACATCGGGCGGGCCAATCCCATCATGGGGGGTATCGTGCAGCAGTTTTCGCTGGCCGAGCTCAAGCAGATGTCCCAATATCTGGCCTCCGTACAGGGCGAGCTGGCCACCAAGCCGCAGCCGCGCTTTCGCTGAGCGAGCGCAGGGCGGCGCGCCCCGGTCAGGGTGGCGTCGGGACACCGATCAAGGCAGCGTGTGTGCTGCCTTTTTCGTTTTGGGATGCTTGGCTGGGCTAGAATCTAAACCTTTTCATCCAGGCCGGTTCGGTCTGGTGGTTTCACACGATTGGATGGGGGATTGAGCCATGCAAGGGCTTCATCTGACGGCTGATCTGTACGACTGCCGAGGGGCCGACGGTCTGTTGACCGATGCGGCGGCGTTGGCTGAGTTGTGCCGGCGCCACACGATCGGGGTGGGGTTGACACTGGTCGATGAGAAGTGGCATCCGTTTCCACCGTATAACGGGCAGCCCGGTGGCGTGACCGGCATGCTGCTGTTGGCCGAGTCGCACCTGGCGGTGCACACCTGGCCCGAGCGGAGCGCGGTGACGCTGGACGTATACGTGTGCAATTTCACCACCGACAATTCCTCTAAGGCCGAGGCGCTGCTGCGTGAGATTGTGGCCGCGTTCGAACCAGGGCGCACCGAGATCCATCGCCTGCAGCGTGGCAGTGAACAACGTCCCCCTGCCGAGACCATCCTGGAGGCGCTCAACGACGCGGGCGATGCGGTGTACGGCTACACCAGCGCCGAGCGCGTGCTGGCGCGGCGCAGTCCGTACCAGACCATCGAGCTGATGCGCACCCCGCGCTTCGGGCTGACGCTGCGCATCGACGGGCACTTCATGACTTCGGAGGGCGAGGAGTTCTTCTACCACGAGTGCCTGGTGCACCCGGTGGCCGTCGCGCACGGTGCGCCGCGCCAGGTGCTCATCATCGGCGGCGGCGACGGTGGCGCGGCCGAGGAGGTGCTCAAACACCGCAGCGTCGAGCGCGTGGTGATGGCCGAGCTGGACGGCGAGGTGGTCGAGGTGGCCAAAGCGCACCTGCAGCGCGTGCATCATGGCGTGTTCAACGATCCGCGCTTGGAGGTCCGCATCGGCGACGGGCTGGCCTACGTGGCCCAGACGGCCGACCGGTTCGATCTGATCCTGCTCGACCTGACCGATCCCGAAACGCCGGCCGGCTCGCTCTATGCCGAGGCGTTTTTCCGCTCGCTGGTGCGCATCATGAACCCGGGCGCGGCCATCGTGCTGCACACCGGCACCCCGGTGTTCGAGCCGCAGCAGGTGCGCGACATCGTCGCCCAGCTGCGCCGCGTGTTTGCGCAGGTGCATCCGTTCGGCCTCTACATCCCGCTGTACGGCGCCTACTGGGGCTTTGCGGTGGCGTCGCAGACGCTGCGTCCGCGCGCCATCGATGCCGTTGCGCTGCAGCAGCGCGTGGCGGCGCTGCCCCACCTGCGCTACTACAACGCCGAGGTGCATCACGCGCTGTTTGCGCTGCCCAACTACTACCGTGATCTGGTGCAGCCCAGCGCGGACGCCGCCGCGCCGCTGTGCGCGCTGCCGGCGCTGGCGTGACGGACTTCAGCCCGCCAGCCCTAGGCGCTGGCGGTGCCGTTCAATCTGGCGCAGGACCTGGGCGGGCGCTGTGCCGCCGACGGTGTTGCGCGCCAGCAGGCTGCCGCGCAGCGTCAGTGTCTCGTAGACGTCGGCGTCGATGGCGGGGTGGAAGCGCTGCAGCTCGGGCAGCGGTAAGTCGGTCAGATCGCAGCCGCGCTCGCCGGCGGCGCGTACCGCCGCGGCCACTATCTCGTGTGCGTCGCGGAACGGCACGCCCTTCTTGACCAGATAGTCGGCCAGATCGGTGGCGGTGGCAAAGCCTTTGCGGGCGGCAGCCTCCATCGCCTCGCGGTTGACCGTCAGGCCCCCCGAACGCTGTCCGGTAGCCGCATCACGCTCACCGCCGATCATGTCAATGAAGATACGCAGCGTATCGCGCACGGTGTCCACGGTGTCGAACAGCGGCTCCTTGTCTTCCTGGTTGTCCTTGTTGTAGGCCAGCGGCTGGCCCTTCATCAGCATGATCAGGCCCATCAGGTGGCCGACCACCCGGCCGGTCTTGCCGCGCGCCAACTCCGGCACGTCCGGGTTTTTTTTCTGCGGCATGATGGAGCTGCCGGTGGTGAAGCGGTCAGCGATGCGGATGAAGCCGAAGTTTTGACTCATCCACAGGATCAGTTCTTCGCTGAGGCGGCTGATGTGCACCATGATGAGCGCGGCGGCGGCCGTGAACTCGATGGCGAAGTCGCGGTCGCTGACGGCGTCCAGGCTGTTGAGACAGAGCTGCGGCTCGCCGTGCGCGTCCACCATGCCCAGCGTGCGCGCCACACGCTCACGGTCCAGCGGGTAGGTGGTGCCGGCCAGCGCAGCGCTGCCCAGCGGCAGCCGGTTGGTGCGGCGGCGCACGTCGTGCAGCCGCTCCTCGTCGCGCGCAAACATCTCCACATAGGCCAGCAGGTGGTGCGCAAAGCTCACCGGCTGCGCCACCTGCAGGTGGGTGTAGCCCGGCAGGATCACGTCCACATGGCGCGCGGCCACCTCCACCAGCACCCCCTGCAGCTCGCGCAGCAAGGCAATCAGCCCATCGATTTCGCCGCGCAGCCACAGCCGCACGTCGGTGGCCACTTGGTCGTTGCGGCTGCGGCCGGTGTGCAGCCGTTTGCCGGCGTCGCCCACCAGTTGCGTCAGGCGCGCTTCGATGTTGAGGTGTACGTCCTCCAGCGCCAGTTTCCACTCGAACGCGCCGGATTCGATCTCCTGCGCGATCTGTTGCAGGCCACGTTGAATGTCGGCCCAGTCCTGCGCGCTGATGATGCCCTGTGCGGCCAGCATCTCGGCGTGCGCCAGGCTGCCCTGGATATCCGCGCGCCACAGCCGCTGGTCGAAGAAGACGCTGGCGGTGTAGCGCTGCACCAGCTCGCTCATGGGTTCGGAAAACAGGGCCGACCAGGCTTGGGACTTGGCATCGAGTTGGTTGTGCGACATGGTGCGTGGCGGGCGACAGCGGTGTGGGCGGTCGAAGCGGATCGGGAGGCCGAGGCGCACGCCCAAAGGCACGGGCGACGGCGCGCCGTATCGCTGGCTGGGTGGGTGATGGGACACCCTGGGGTCGACGCCCCAATGAGGTAGACGCGCCGACGCGGCCGACGTATAACTACGCCGTTGAGACGGCACATACCGATTTTAGCGGGCGCTGCGGGGCGGCGGCGGCTGCGTACCGAGCGGGAGGTGGACCGATGGCCTTGCGCGTATTGGTGGTCGATGACGAAACGCCGGCGCGGCAGCGGCTGGGTGACGTGTTGGCGCGCCTGCCGCGTGACATCGAGGTGGGTGAGGCGGCGGATGCGCGCGCGGCCTACGCGCGCCTGGTCAGCGAGCCGTGGGACGTGGTGTTGCTGGATGTGCAGATGCCGGACATGGACGGCCTGGCACTGGCCGAGCTGCTGCGCCAGCGCACTCCGCCGCCGGCGGTGGTGTTTGTGACCGCGCACCCCGAACACGCGCTGCGCGCCTTTGAGCTGGACGCCGTGGACTACCTGACCAAGCCGGTGCGGCAGGAGCGGCTGCAGCAGGCGTTGGACAAGGCGGAGCGCTGGCGCCACAGCGGTGCCGTGGCCGCGCCCCCGGCCGCCGAGCCGCCCAGCCACGAAGGGGTTGCACGGGCCGCACCGCAGGCCATCGTCATCCACGAACGGGGGCGCACCGAGCGGGTGCCACTGGACGACGTCATCTACCTGAAGGCGGAGTGGAAGTACGTGACGGTGCGCACCGCCGGGCGCAGCTATATCTACGACGGGTCGCTGCACGAGTTCGAGCGCAGCCAGCCCGAGCGCTGGCTGCGCATCCACCGAAACGCGCTGGTGGCCCGCGAGCGGGTGCGCGCGCTGGAGCGTGGCCACGGACAGCCGTCGGCGGGCGAGGAGGCGTTCGATGGTTGGGTGGTGCGGCTCGATGGCGTGCCCGAGCGTCTGCAGGTGTCGCGCCGCCAGCTGCCGCACGTGCGCGAGGCCCTGGCGGGGCAGCGCCTGACAACGTGCTAGCATTGGCCGCATGTCCCCCCTCGATTCGACGGCAGAGCCCTTGCCCGCCACCGCCTCGCTGTTGCCTCTGTCGCTGACCATTGCCACGCGCGAAAGCCGACTGGCCCTGTGGCAGGCCGAGCATGTGCAGCGCTGCCTGCAGGCGCATGGACACCGGGTGCAGCTGCTGGGCATGACCACGCGCGGCGATCAGATCCTTGATCGGGCGCTGTCGAAGGTTGGCGGCAAGGGCCTGTTCGTCAAGGAACTGGAGGTGGCGCTGGAGGAAGGGCGCGCCGACCTGGCAGTGCATTCCCTGAAAGACGTGCCGATGGAGCTGCCGGCCGGCTTTGTGCTGGCGTGCGTGATGGCGCGCGAGGATCCGCGCGACGCCTGGGTGTCGTCGGTCGCCGCCGAGCCGGCCGCGTTGCCGCCGGGGGCGGTGGTCGGTACTTCGAGCCTGCGGCGGTTGGTGATGCTGCGCGCCTGGTTGAACCGGCTGGGCCGCACCGATGTGCGCATCGAGCCGCTGCGGGGCAATCTGGACACCCGCTTGCGTAAGCTCGACGAAGGTCACTATCACGCCATCGTGCTGGCAGCAGCCGGGCTGCGTCGCCTGGGGCTGGCATCGCGTATGCGCCGCGTCTTTGAACCGCACGAGATGCTGCCCGCGGCGGCTCAGGGGGCGCTGGGCATCGAAATCCGCGCCGCACGCGCCGAGGTGGCGCAGGCGCTGGCGCCACTGGCGCACTGGCCCACGTGGGCGGCGGTGACGGCCGAGCGGGCCGTCTCGCGGGCCCTGGGAGGCAGCTGCACGGTGCCGCTGGCGGCACACGCGACCTGGGTGGGGGCCGAGCCCGCCGCCGCGGGACAGCGTGCACGCCTGCGCGTGCAGGCCGCTTGGGGCGACGCCGAGGACCCGGCCATCCTGCTGCAGGCGCAGGTGGAGGGCGAAGTGGCTGACCTGGCCGATGCTGACCGGCTGGGTCAGGAGGCGGCGCGCGTGCTCATCGCGCAGGGCGCACGCGTGGCCGCTGCATCGGCATGAGTGGCCAGTCTCGGGCGGTGGTGGCGCGGCCGACGGTGATCGTGACGCGCCCGATTGATCAGGCGCGCGTCTGGGTCGACGCCCTGCAGGCGGCGGGCTGGCCGATGGTGGCGCTGCCCCTGATCGATATCGCGCCCGACGGTGATCCGGCCCAGTGGGGCGCTACGATCAGCGACGCGGCGGCGTGGCATGCGCTGTGGTTCGTCAGCCCGGAGGCGGTGCGGGTGGTGCGCGCAGCGGGCCTGCCCGCGCCCGCGCAGCCGCGTTACTGGGCGCCTGGGCCTGGCACGGCGCAGGCGCTGCGTGACTGGGGGGTGGCGGCGCAACGCATCGATGCCCCCGCCGCGGCGGCGCAACAGATGGACTCGGAGGCGCTGTGGGCGGTGGTGCGGTCGCAGTTGCGGCCCGGCATGCGCGTGCTGGCGGTGCGGGGTCGCTCGGCCGACGGCGGCACCGGGCGCAACTGGCTGGTGCAGCGCTGCGCCGAGGCGGGGGCGCGCGTCCAGACTGTGGTCGTGTACCGGCGGCAGCCGCCGCAGTGGGGTGTGGCGCAGTGCGAACGAGCACGGCAGGCGGCGCACGATGGCTCGATCTGGTTGTTCAGCAGCAGCGAGGCGGTGGCCCACCTGCGCCAGCTGCTGCCCGCGCAGGCGTGGTGGCAGGCGCGCGCCGTGGCGACCCATCCGCGCATCGGCCAAGCCGCCCGTGCCGCGGGCTTTGGCGTGGTCGTGGACGTCCGTCCTACACCGGCCAGCGTGCTGCAGGCTCTAGAATCCCTGGTGTGAGTGAGCCGGCCTCCCCTCCAGCGCCTGCGCTGGCGCCTCCGTCGTCCCCGAGCAGCCCACCGGGGCAGGTGCGGCGCTGGCTGGGCGTGGCCGCTGCCCTGCTGGTGCTGTTGGCGTTGGGCGGGGTAGGAGTGGTGTGGCAGCGTGTCTCGGCTACCCAGCAGGAACTGGCCCGCCGCAGCGCCGACCTGCAGAGCGAGGCCGCGGCTGCCCGCGCCTTGGCCGAGCAGGCACAGGCGGCATTGAATGAGCTGCAGGCGCGCGTGGGTGTGGCCGAGCTGAAGCTGTCGGAAGTGGTGCTGCAGCGCAGCCAGCTGGAGGAGCTGATGCTGGCGGTGTCGCGTTCACGCGACGATGCGCTGGTGCAGGAGCTGGAGGCGGCGCTGCGCCTGGCCATCCAGCAAAGTCAGCTCACCGGCAGCATCCAGCCGGTGGTGATGGCGTTGCAGGCAGCCGAGCAGCGCATCGAGCGCTCGGCACAGCCCCGCCTCAATCCGGTGCAGCGTGCCATCGGGCGCGATTTGGCGCGCATCCAGTCGGCGGCGCTGCTGGACGTGCCAGCGCTGGTCAACCGGCTCGATGAGCTGGCCCGGCACGTCGATGAATGGCCGCTGAAGGCGGACGCTCCCCCACCGGGGCCGCCGCGGCGGTCCGCCTCGGGCGCTGTGGCGCAGCGGTCGGCGCCGGTCCCTGCGGGTGCGACCGCTCCGGCGGCCCACGGCGGCGAATCGCCGTGGCAGTGGGTGCAGGCGTGGGTGGCCGACTGGGTGCAGCGGGGCTGGGAGCGTGTGCAGGCCAGCCTGGGCGACCTGGTGCGGCTGCGCCGCATCGACGCGCCCGAAGCCGTGCTGCTGGCGCCCGAGCAGGCGTATTTCCTGCGCGAGCACGTGCGCCTGCTGCTGCTTAACGCGCGGCTGGCGGTGCTGGCGCGGCAGTTCGACAGCGCCCGTGCCGATTTGCGCGCCGTCGAGCGCCACCTGGGGCGGTATTTCGACACCGAGCAGCCGCGTGTGCAGCTGACCCTGCAGACGCTGCAGGCGCTGCAGCGTGACCTGCGGCAGGAGAGTCTGCCGCGTCCCGATGAAACGCTGGCGGCGCTGGCCGCTGCCGCCGTGGGGCGCTGAGCGATGCGGTCAGCGCCCCAGCTACGCACCGCAACCCGCGGAGGACGGCCGTGAAAGCCATCTTCGGCTGGCTGTTTCTGGCGGCGCTGGCGGTGGCCGCGGCGCTGCTGATGGGCGACAACCCCGCCACCGTGACGCTGTTTTGGCCGCCATGGCGGCTGGATGTGTCATTCAACCTGGTGCTGATCACGCTGGTGGCGGTCTTCGTGCTGGGCTATTTAGCCTGGCGCGGGGTGGCCGTACTGCGAGACCTGCCGCGGCGTGCCAGCCGCTGGCGTGCCCGGCAGCAGGAACGGGCCACCGTCGGTCTGGTGCTGCAGGGGTGGGCGTATCTGGCGGGCGGGCGCTTCGTGCGTGCGCAGACTGCAGCGCGCGAGGCGATTGCGCGCCTGCAGGCCGACGGCGGCAGCGATCTGCCGTATGCCGACACGCTGTGGGTGCTGGCACACCTGATTGCCGCCGAGAGCGCACAGCACCTGGGGCAACGCGACTGGCGCGACACGTGGCTGCTTGCGGCCACCGATGCGCAGCGGGCGCGCGCGGCCGCGCAGGCGCGCGAAGGCGCCCTGCTGCGCGCCGCCGAGTGGGCTCTGGAGGCGCGCGACGCGGAGCAGGCAGAGCGCTGGTTGGGCGAGTTGCCGCAGGGGGCGGCGCGCCGCATTCAGGCCGTGCGGCTGCGCTTGCGACTGGCCCAGCTGCGCCGTGACAGCCGCGAGGCGCTGGAACTGGCGCGGCTGCTGGCCAAGCACCGGGCGTTTTCTGAGCAGGCCATCGATACCGTGCTGCGCGGCATCTGGCTCGATGCGCTGTCCGACGCCCGCGATGAGGCCGCGTTGACGGCGGTGTGGCGCAGCCTGCAAGGGGCGCAGCGGCGCGATGCGGCGCGCGCGCTCGCCCTGCTGGAGCACGCGCAGCGGTTGCGTGATGACGGCGGACTGCCCGCCGACGGGCCGCTGCCAGCGGTGGTGGACGAAGCCATCCGCGTGGCGTGGGCCGGTTATTTGTCGCTGTCGCCCGCGCAGCGCTGCCGGGCCGTGGCCGCCATGGAGTCATGGCTATCCCAGCTGGCCGGGGCGTGGCTGCCGCGGCTGGAGGAAGCCCAGCAGCGCGACCCGGCCGACGCCGCCTTACAGTACTTGGCCGCGCAGGCGTACCGGGCACGCGGATTGTGGGGCAAGGCGCAGGGGCTGTTGCAGCAGGCGGTTCGTGCGCTGCCCGAGCGCGAGCTGCGTCGGCGCGCCTGGCGTGCGCTGGCCGAGCTGGCTGAACAGCGTGGCGACGAGGCCGCTGCCTGTGCCGCGTGGCGCGAGGCGGCACGGGTGTGATGGCGGCGGCAGCGCCGTCAGCTCAGGGAGGCGTGTCGATCGTTACGGCGCCTGCCGCCGTTGACCCGACGCCGTCGCGCCAGCCGCACCTTCCAGATCCAAACCGCGTTGATGAGCACATAAGCACCGACGCCGGCCACCGACGCCACGATGGCCAACCCGACCACCAGCGGTTTGCCCACGCTGCCCATCCAGATCCAGACGTCGTGCAGCCAAGCCCACCAAGGTCGGTCGGCATCGCCATCGGCCGCCGCCGGTCCCTGGGTGGCGGCCAGGATCACCGCGTCCCGTGAGCTGTCCGCGTCATGGGTGCCATTGACCACCCAAGCACCGAGCTTGTAGGCGCCGTAGTACACCGGCCCGAATGTAACCGGGTTGGTCACCAGCGTGCTGGCCACGGAGGCCGGCAGGTTGGCACGTAGCAAAATGGCCGCCGTTGCGGACAGCGGAATCTGCGCCACCGGGATCAGCAGCCCGAAAAAAACGCCCAACGCCACCCCCAGCGCCAGCCCGCGGCGGTTGAGGTGCCACAGCCGCGGGTGGTTCAGATACGGGGCGAGCCAGCGCAGCCAGCGCATGCGGTACAGGCGTTCGCGACTGGGCAACAGGGACTGGACGCGCGCTTTCATGGCAGTGGATGGCGGTTCAACCCGCTATTGTCGCGCAAGCGGCCGACCCCAAGGCCGGCTATGCTCCTGTCCATGCGGTGGGAAGACGTGCTGTATTCGCAGGGCTTGGGTTCGCGCCGCCAGTGCCGTGCGCTGGTGTGTGCTGGTGCGCTGGCGGTGGGCGAGCCGCCGCGACCGGTGACCGACCCCGCCGCGCCGGTCGACGCGGCTTTCGCCCCCGGTGCGGTGTTCTGGGTGGACGGGCAGCGCTGGCCCTACCAGCCGCGGGCGTACGTGATGCTGCACAGGCCGGCCGGCACCGAATGCTCGCAGCGCCCCTCCGCCTGGCCCAGCGTGTATGGGCTGCTGCCCGCGCCGCTGCGCCAGCGCCCCAGGACCGTTGCCGGCGGGGTGCAAGCGGTCGGGCGGCTCGACCAGGACACCTCTGGGCTGTTGCTAGGGACCGACGTGGTGACCTGATCCACCGGCTGGCCGCGCCGCGCTACCATGTGCCCAAGGTGTACGAAGTGACCTGTGCGCACCCTATCGACGACGCGCAATGCCAGCGCTTGCGCGACGGGGTGGTGTTGCGCGATGACCCGCAGCCGGTGCAGCCGGCAGCGCTGCAGCGGCTCGACGCGCATTGCCTGCGCCTGACCCTTACCGAAGGCCGCTATCACCAGGTCAAGCGCATGGTCGCCGCGGTGGGCAACCGGGTGCAGCAGCTACACCGCTGTGCGTTCGGCTCGCTGCGGTTGACCGACGACCTGGCCCCGGGGCAGTGGCGTTGGCTGCGCCCGGACGAGGTGGCGGCGCTGTGCGCCGCCGCCGCAAGAGGGCAGGCGCCGGACGCGCTATCCTTGCGACATGCGCCTGCTGCTGGGATCTTTCTGGCGCGCCGTGGCCTACTGCCTGCATCCGCGCGTCATCGGCTTGTCGTTGCTGCCGCTGCTGTTAATGGTGGCCGGCGCGTTTGCGCTCGGCTACCTGCTGTGGGACCGCGCGGTCGATGCGGTGCTGGCCTGGCTGCAGGAGTGGGCGCTGGTGGAGTTCGTGCTTGGCTGGCTGGATTCGGTGGGTCTGTCGGCGCTGCGCGTGGTGGTGGCGCCGCTGCTGGTGCTGGCGCTGGCCACGCCCCTGATCGTGGTGCTGGCGCTGCTGCTGGTGGCCTGGCTTGTGACCCCGGCCCTGGCGGAATGGGTGGCGCTGCGCCGTTTTCCGGATCTGCAGCGCTGCCGCGGTGGCGGTCTGCTGGGCAGCATCGTATGGTCGGCGTGGTCGGCGCTGCTGGCGTTGCTGCTGCTGGCGCTGTCGTTGCCGCTGTGGCTCATTCCCCCGCTGGCGCTGGTGCTGCCGCCGCTGATCTGGGGCTGGCTGACGTCCCGCGTGTTCGCCTACGACGTGTTGGCCGCGCATGCCTCGGCGCAGGAGCGGCGCGAACTGCTGGCGCAGCACCGGTTGCCCCTGCTGGCGATGGGCGTCGTGGTTGGCCTGCTGGGCGCGGCCCCTAGCGTGTTGTGGGTCTCGGGCGCCATGTTCATTGCATTGGCGCCGCTGCTGGTGCCACTGGCCATCTGGATCTACACGCTCGTTTTTGCGTTCGGCTCGCTGTGGTTCGCGCACTACCTGCTGCAGGCGCTGCACGCGTGGCGCCTGGCGCAGGCGCGGCATCCGCTGGTCCCCGAACCGGCTGGTGCCGACACCGCCGGCCCGGGCGGCGTCGAGCCGCCCGCACGGCCCCCGCGGGCCACCGTGATCGACGTCCAAGCGTGCCCGATCCCCGCGCCGGGCACATCGCCACCCCCCGCGTCCTGATTGCCATGCGTGTCGCTCGTGCCCCCGCAGCCTCATCCCTCTGTGCGACCGTGTCGGTCGTCCACGGCGGCGTGGCGCGCATCGCGCCGTGCTGGATTGCCTGCCCCGTTCCTGATCGTGCTGTTGCCCCGTGACTGCTTCACCCGTCTTACCCACTGCGCCCCGCCCGCCGTGCTTCGGCCTCATCGTCATCGGCGACGAGATCTTGTCCGGCAAGCGGCAGGACAAGCATCTGGCTCAGGTCATCGAGCTGCTTGGCAGCCGAGGCCTGCGCCTGAGCTGGGCGCACTATGTGGGCGACGACCGCGCGGCGATCACCGACGTGCTGCGGCAGGCGTTTGCCCGTTCGGATGTGGTGTTTTCGACCGGCGGTATCGGTGCCACGCCCGACGATCACACCCGACAGGCGGCAGCCGCCGCGCTGGGCGTGCCGCTGGCACTGCACCCGCAGGCCAAAGACCTGATCGAGCAGCGCATGCGCGAGGTCGCCGCCGAGCAGGGCGTGCCGTACGACCCGCAGCGCCCCGACAACGTCCAGCGCCTGCAGATGGGCTACTTTCCGCAGGGGGCGCGCATCATTCCCAATCCCTACAACCGCATTCCGGGCTTTAGCTGCGACGGGCCGGGCGGCGGCACCATTCACTTTGTGCCTGGCTTTCCGGTGATGGCGTGGCCGATGATCGGCTGGGTGCTCGACACCCACTACCGGGCGCTGTTCGGGCAGGGACGCAGTGCCGAGCGGTCGGTCATCGTGTTGGGTGGGATCGAGGCCGTGCTGACCCCGCTGATGGAGCGCATCGAGGCCGAGCACCCCGGTGTGCGGGTGTTCAGTCTGCCCAGCGTCGATCATCCGGAGTACGGACGCCACATCGAACTCGGCGTCAAGGGGGCGGCGGAAGCGGTGGCCGTGGCGTACCCGGCGCTGCTGGCGGGCTTGCGGGCTCTGGGCGTATCACTAGGCCCCGAGTTGGTGCGTCCATGATGCACC
>NZ_DAISZC010000066.1:10636-12614 GCF_036824975.1 Tepidimonas sp. | reverse complement strand
AGCCCACCACGCCCGCGGCGCGGGCCTGCTGGTCGGCGTGATAGCTGCTGCGCACCAGGGCGCCCACCGCCGCGTGGCTGAAACCCATTGCGTAGGCCTGCTGCTCGAACACCTTGAACGTGTCCGGGTGCACGTAGCGCCGCACCGGCAGGTGGTGGGGACTCGGCGCCAGATACTGGCCGATGGTGAGCATATCGACGCCGTGCGCGCGCAGGTCGCGCATGACGTCCAGAATTTCCTCGTCGGTCTCCCCCAGCCCCACCATCAGCCCGCTTTTGGTGGGGATGTGCGGGAAGCGCTGTTTGAACTTGCGCAGCAGGTTGAGGCTAAACGCATAGTCCGACCCCGGCCGCGCCTGCCTGTACAGCCGTGGCACCGTCTCCAAGTTGTGGTTCATCACGTCCGGCGGCGCGGCCGACAGGATCTCCAGTGCACGGTCGTCGCGGCCACGGAAGTCGGGCACCAGGATCTCGATGCGCGTCTGCGGCGACAGGGCACGCACGCGCTGGATGCAGGCCACGAAATGCCCCGCCCCGCCGTCGCGCAGGTCATCACGGTCCACGCTGGTGATGACGACGTAGCTCAGCCGCAGCGCGGCGATGGTGCGCGCCAGATTTTCCGGCTCGTCGGGGTCGAGCGGGTCGGGGCGGCCGTGGCCGACGTCGCAAAACGGGCAGCGGCGCGTGCATTTGTCGCCCATGATCATGAAGGTGGCCGTGCCCTTGCCGAAGCACTCGCCGATGTTGGGGCAGGAGGCTTCCTCGCACACCGTCACCAGCCGGTTGGCGCGCAAGATGTCCTTGATTTCGTAGAAGCGCGTGCCGGGGCCGCCGGCCTTGACGCGGATCCACTCGGGTTTTTTGAGCACGGGGGCGGGTTCGACCTTGATCGGGATGCGCGCCGTCTTGGCGGCGCTTTTCTGCTTGGCGCTGGGGTCGTAGCCGGTCGCCGCAGCGCTGGCTGGTTGGGCAGCGGGCATGGCGGTGTCGGAGGACATGGAGGGTTCCTGCAAGCGGTTGGGAGAGCAGAGTGGCGCTGCGCTTTAGCCCCGGGGGGTGAGCAGCGCCACCAGCTGGCGTGCCAGTTCGTCGCGTACCTCTGGCAGCGTGGCTGCAACGCCGATGGTAGCAAGGTCCACTGTACGCAGGCCCGCGTAGCCGCAGGGGTTGATACGGGAAAAGGGGCTCAGGTCCATCGCCACGTTCAGCGCCACGCCGTGGTAGGCACAGTGGCGATGCACCTTGATGCCGAGCGCACTGATCTTGCCCAGCCCGGCAAAGGGGTCGTGGCCCGGGCGCGGACCGGCCAGTGCCGCATGGGCAAACGGGTCGTGCAGCCGCACATAGATGCCCGGGGCGCCCGCCACCCGGTGCCCCGTCACGCCGAAGGCGGCCAGAGTGCGGATGACCGCTTCCTCTAGCCGGTACACGTAGGTCTTGACGAAGTAGCCGGCGCGGCGCAGGTCGACGAGCGGGTAGGCGACCACCTGCCCCGGGCCGTGGTAGGTGACCTGGCCGCCGCGGTTGGTGGCGATCACCGCAATGTCGCCCGGCTGCAATACGTGCTCTGGGCGCCCGGCCAGGCCCTGGGTGAACACAGGCGGGTGCTCGCATAGCCACAGCTCGTCGGGGGTGTGCGGGGTGCGTGCCTCGGTGAAGGCGCGCATGGCCGCGTAGGTGGCGGCGTAGTCGGCCTGGCCGAGCTCGCGCACGATCACAGCACCACCCGCACCATCGGATGGGTGGACAGCGTGCGGTAGAGCTCGTCGAGCTGCGCGCGCGACGTCACCCGCACCACCAGCGTCAGGCCCAGGTAGTTGCCGCCGCGGCTGAGGCGCTGCTCGATGGTGGCGGCATCGAACGTCGGGTCGAACTGGCGCGCAATGTGCGCGATGGCCGTGACAAAACCGTCTGCGCGCGGGCCCATCACTTTCAGCGGAAAGTGGCAGGGATACTCGATGAGAGAGGCGGGTTCGGGG
>NZ_DAISZC010000066.1:0-10536 GCF_036824975.1 Tepidimonas sp. | reverse complement strand
CAGGGATACTCGATGAGAGAGGCGGGTTCGGGGGACATGCGGGGCATCGCCAGCAGGGGCCGGCGGTGGATGTGAGGATAGTAGGGGTTTATCCGTATAATAGGGCGCTTTGCCAGCGTAGCCAAAAGCCGCGCTGGTCCAGCGTCAGCCGTCAGGCGGGCGTCATCCGCTGTGTCCACCATCGTCGGCCGCTGCGCCACAGTCAGGTCTCGTCGTGCAACATCCGCCGCAAGCCGTGGTCCGCTCACCGCACAGCGGGCGCCGTGCGCCGGCGTCGGGGTGGTGCGATGAGAAGGAAGGTGGGGATGAGGAGCCGCCTTTCAAGCCCCTGAGCGCCGAAGAGGCGGCGCAGTGGCGACGTCGGCACCGGCCGCTGTCGGTGTGGCGCGTAGTGGCGTGGCAGGCAGTGGCGTGGGGGCTGTCGGTGGCGGTGGCGGCGGCGCTGGTGGCGCTGTGGTGGCCGCAGCGCGGGGTCTGGGTGGTGTCGCTGGCCTACGGCGGTGCGGCGGCGCTGCTGCCGACGGCGCTGATGGCGTGGGGTATGACCTCCAGCCTTCTAGCGCGGCGGTTGCTCGCAGTGCGCGCTGATCAGGCTCGGGTGTTGCTGGCGGGATGGTTATGGTGGGAAGGGGTGAAGGTGCTGCTGACGCTGGTGCTGCTGTGGACAGCGCCGCGCTGGATCCCCGACTTGAGCTGGCCGGCCTTGCTGGTTGGGCTGGTGGTGGTGCTGAAGTCGACTTGGTTGGCGTGGGTGGCGCGCCCGGCGGCCCAGCGCCGATCGGCAAGTTCTGGAAACGCTGAAGTGAGTTGAGGCATGGCTGCAGAAGGACAAGGACCGACCGCGGGTGAGTACATCCGCCATCACTTGGTGCACCTGACCAACAAGGAGCAGGGCTTCATCGTCGACTTTTCGGTCATCAACATCGATTCGGTGGTGTTTTCGGTGTTGACCGGTTTGGTCGGCGTATTCCTGCTGTGGCTGGGGGCGCGCCGCGCCACCGCCGGGGTGCCGGGGCGCTTTCAAGCGGCGGTCGAAATCCTGGTCGAATTGGTCGAAACCCAGGCCAAGAGCGTCATCCACAACGCCGCCAGCCGCAAGGTGATTGCGCCGATGGCGCTGACCGTGTTCGTGTGGATCTTCTTCATGAACTTTATGGACCTGCTGCCGGTGGACCTGCTGCCGGGTATCTGGCACGCGGTGGGGCCGGCGCTGGGCTACAAGGACTATCTGCGCGTGGTGCCCACCGCCGACCTGTCCACGACGCTGGGGCTGTCGGTGTCGGTGCTGCTGATGTGCCTGTACTACAACATCAAGATCAAGGGTCTGGGCGGCTGGGCGCACGAGCTGGTGACGGCGCCGTTTGGCACCAGCCGCAATCCGCTGTGGGCGCTGCTGCTGGGCGTGGTGAACTTCCTGATGCAAATGATCGAGTTCGTGGCGAAGACTGTCTCCCACGGCATGCGGTTGTTTGGCAACATGTTCGCGGGTGAGCTGGTGTTCATGCTGATCGCGCTGCTCGGTGGATTCGCCGCGCTGTCGTTCAGCGGGGCCCTGCTCTTCGTCGGGCACCTGATCACCGGTACGGTGTGGGCCATCTTCCACATCCTGGTGATCACCCTGCAAGCGTTCATCTTCATGATGTTGGCCCTGATCTATCTGGGTCAGGCCCATGACGCGCACTGAGTTTGCTCTTTCCCTCAACCTTCCTCTCCAACCTCAAAAGGAACCATCATGGAAAACATTCTGGGTCTCGTTGCTCTGGCTTGCGGCATCATCGTCGGTCTGGGCGCTATCGGCGCGTCGATTGGGATTGCGCTGATGGGTGGCAAGTTCCTTGAGTCCTCCGCTCGTCAGCCCGAGCTGATGAACGACCTGCAGACCAAGATGTTCATTCTGGCCGGCCTGATCGACGCGGCCTTCTTGATCGGCGTGGCCATCGCGCTGCTGTTTGCGTTCGCCAACCCGTTCGCGATCTGATCGTCCTGCGGTGAGGAAGGGTGCGCCCGGGCGGTGCAAGCCCCGGGCGCACGCCGCTCGAACCCGGCACCACTCAACGCTGTACTCCTCCGCCCCCATACAGAAAGGCGTTGCGATGAACATCAATGCAACCCTCTTTGCGCAGGCCATCGTCTTCGCGATCCTGGTGTGGTTCACGATGAAGTTCGTGTGGCCGCCGATTGCCAAGGCGCTGGATGAGCGTGCGCAGAAGATTGCCGAGGGTCTGGCCGCCGCCGAGAAGGCCAAGACCGAGCTGGCCGTCGCCAACAAGCGCGTCGAAGATGCGCTGGTGCAGTCGCGCAACGAAGCGGCCGCCCGTTTGGCCGACGCCGAACGTCGTGCCCATGCCCTGATCGAAGAGGCCAAGGCGCGCGCCAATGAAGAAGCCGCCAAGATCATCGCCGCTGCCAAGGCCGAGATCGAGCAGCAGGCGGTGCAGGCGCGCGAAGCGTTGCGCGAGCAGGTGGCGGTGCTGGCCGTCAAGGGCGCCGAGCAGATTCTGCGCCGCGAGGTCGACGCCCGCGCCCATGCCGAGCTGCTGCAGCGGCTCAAGGCTGAACTCTGAACCCCGAACCGCGCGTCCGAAGGTTGAACCATGGCCGAACTAGCCACCATTGCACGACCCTACGCCGAAGCGCTGTTCAAGGCCGCCGGCGCACAGGCCGCCGAGGCCTGCGGCTGGCTCGATGAACTGGCCGTTGTCGCGGCCGATGCGGCCCTGCAGGCATTCGCGGCCAATCCGAACGTGCGCGCCGAGCAGGTATTCGACGTCATCGTCGGCGTGCTCAAGACTCCGCTGCCCGATATCGGGCGCAACTTCCTGCGTACCGTCATCGACAACGACCGCGTAGCGGCGTTGCCCGAGATGGCGCGGCAGTTTCGCGCGCTGGTCAATGCCCGGCGCGGAGTGGCCGATGCGCTGGTCGAAAGCGCGTTCGTGCTGGACGAGGCACAGCTGGCCGAGCTGCAGGGCGTCCTCGAAAAGCGCTTCTGTCGCCAGCTGCGTCTGAACGTGCAGCTCAAGCCCGAACTCATTGGCGGCGTGCGCGTGGTGGTGGGCGACGAGGTGCTCGACACCTCCATCAAGGCCCGTTTGGAACACATGCGTGTGGCGCTGACAGCCTGAGGCTGGCCCCAACGCCCTGTCAAGAACCTCCGCAAAGGAAAGCGTCATGCAACTCAATCCCGCAGAAATCTCCGAACTGATCAAGTCCCGCATCGAGGGGCTGGCCCCGTCGGCCGACGTGCGCAACCAGGGTACCGTGGTGTCGGTGACCGATGGCATCGTGCGCATTCACGGCCTGTCGGACGCGATGCAGGGCGAAATGCTCGAATTCCCGGCGGGCAAGGATGGCCAGCCCAGCTACGGCCTGGCGCTCAACCTGGAGCGCGACTCGGTGGGCGCGGTGGTGCTGGGCGAGTACGAGCACATCTCGGAAGGCGACACGGTCAAGTGCACCGGCCGCATTCTGGAAGTGCCGGTGGGGCCCGAGCTGATCGGCCGCGTGGTCGACGCGCTGGGCCGCCCCATCGACGGCAAGGGCCCTATCAACGCCAAGCTGACCGACGTGGTCGAAAAGGTGGCGCCCGGCGTCATCGCGCGCAAGAGCGTGGACCAGCCGGTGCAGACGGGCATCAAGGCCATCGACTCGATGGTGCCGATTGGCCGTGGCCAGCGCGAGCTCATCATCGGTGACCGCCAGACCGGCAAGACCGCGGTGGCGATCGACACCATCATCAACCAAAAGGGCCAGAACATGGTCTGTATCTACGTCGCCATCGGACAGAAGGCGTCGTCGATCAAGAACGTGGTGCGGGCCCTGGAGCAGCACGGCGCGATGGACTACACCATCGTCGTGGCGGCTTCGGCGTCCGAGTCGGCGGCGATGCAGTTCCTGGCGCCGTACTCGGGCTGCACGATGGGTGAGTACTTCCGTGACCGCGGCCAAGATGCGCTCATCATCTACGACGACCTGTCCAAGCAGGCCGTGGCCTACCGCCAGGTATCGCTGCTGCTGCGCCGTCCGCCGGGGCGCGAAGCCTTCCCGGGCGACATCTTCTACCTGCACAGCCGTTTGCTGGAGCGCGCCGCGCGCGTCAACGCCGACTACGTCGAGAAGTTCACCAACGGCGCAGTCAAGGGCAAGACCGGCTCGCTGACGGCGTTGCCGATCATCGAAACGCAAGCCGGTGACGTGTCGGCGTTTGTGCCCACCAACGTGATCTCGATTACCGACGGGCAGATTTTCCTGGAGACCAACCTGTTCAACGCCGGCATCCGGCCTGCCATCAACGCCGGTATTTCGGTGTCGCGCGTGGGTGGGGCGGCGCAGACCAAGCTGATCAAGAGCCTGTCGGGCGGTATCCGTACCGACTTGGCGCAATACCGCGAACTGGCGGCGTTTGCGCAGTTTGCGTCGGACCTGGACGAGGCCACTCGCAAGCAGCTCGACCGCGGCGCGCGCGTGACCGAACTGCTCAAGCAGCCGCAATACAGCCCGCTGCCCATCAGCCTGATGGCCGCGTCGCTGTACGCCGCCAACAAAGGTTATCTGGACGACATCGATGTCAAGAAGGTGCTGCCGTTCGAGGCCGGACTGCATGCCTACCTGAAGGACAAGCACGCGGCGCTGCTGGACAAGCTCGAGACGCAAAAGGCCATGGACAAGGACGCCGAGGCCGAGCTCGACGCTGCCATCCGCACCTTCAAGCAAAGCGGCACGTGGTGATGCGCCGCGCGCGCACCGCCCACGCAACCGTCTAAAGGAGCAGCGATGGCAGCAGGCAAGGAAATACGCGGCAAGATCAAGTCGGTGGAAAACACCAAGAAGATCACCAAGGCCATGGAGATGGTCGCCGCCTCCAAGATGCGCAAGGCGCAGGAGCGCATGCGCATGGCCCGCCCGTACAGCGACAAGATCCGGCAAATCGCGGCCAACCTCAGCCGCGCTAACCCGGAGTACGTGCACCCATTCATGGTCGAGCATCCGGATGTCACCGTCAGCGGCATGATCGTGGTGACCACCGACAAGGGCCTGTGCGGCGGCCTCAACACCAACCTGCTGCGTGCAGTCACCAACCAGCTGCGTGAGCTGCAGTCCGCCGGGCGCACGGCACAGGTGGTGGCCATCGGCAACAAGGGCTTTGGCTTCATGAACCGCATTGGGGCCAAGGTGGTGTCGCACGTCACCGGTTTGGGCGACACGCCTCACCTGGAGCGCCTGATCGGGCCGGTGAAGGTGCTGCTGGATGCCTACACTGAGGGCAAGCTCAACGCGGTCTACCTGTGCTACACCAAATTTATCAATACGATGAAGCAGGAGCCGGTGGTGCAGCAGCTGCTGCCGCTGTCGGCGCAGTCGCTGGAGGAAGGCCAGCAGAGCTACGACTGGGACTACATCTACGAGCCGGACGCGCCCACCGTCATCGACGAGCTGCTGGTGCGTTACGTGGAGGCGCAGATCTACCAGTCGGTGGCCGAGAACATGGCCTCCGAGCAGTCGGCGCGCATGGTGGCGATGAAGGCGGCCACCGACAACGCCGGCAACCTGATCAGCGAGCTCAAGCTCATCTACAACAAGACGCGGCAGGCCAGCATCACCAAGGAGCTGGCGGAGATCGTCGCCGGTGCCTCGGCCGTTTGAGGTCGCTCAGGTTGTCGTCCTCCCCATTTTTCGATCAAGGTTTCAATCATGGCTCAAGTTCAAGGCAAGATCGTTCAGTGCATCGGCGCCGTGGTGGACGTGGAGTTTCCGCGCGACCAGATGCCCAAGGTGTATGACGCCCTCAAGATGGAGGGCTCGCCGCTGACGCTGGAAGTGCAGCAGCAGCTGGGCGACGGCGTGGTGCGCACCATCGCGCTGGGTTCCTCCGACGGCCTGCGCCGCGGCATGACGGTGTACAACACCGGCGCGCCCATCACGGTACCGGTGGGCAAGGCGACGCTGGGCCGCATCATGGACGTGCTGGGCAACCCGATCGACGAGCGCGGCCCGATCGACCAGTCGCTGACCAGCTCCATCCATCGCAAAGCCCCGGCCTACGATGAGCTGTCGCCCTCGACCGAGCTGCTGGAGACCGGCATCAAGGTGATCGACCTGATCTGCCCGTTTGCCAAAGGCGGCAAGGTGGGCCTGTTCGGCGGCGCCGGTGTGGGCAAGACCGTCAACATGATGGAGCTCATCAACAACATCGCCAAGGCGCACTCGGGCCTGTCGGTGTTTGCGGGCGTGGGCGAGCGTACCCGTGAGGGTAACGACTTCTACCACGAGATGATGGAGGCGAAGGTGGTGGTCAGCGAAGACCTGAGCCAGTCCAAAGTGGCGATGGTCTACGGCCAGATGAACGAGCCGCCGGGCAACCGCCTGCGCGTGGCGCTGACCGGGCTGACGATCGCCGAAAGCTTCCGTGACGAAGGGCGCGACGTGTTGTTCTTCGTGGACAACATCTACCGCTACACACTGGCCGGTACCGAGGTGTCGGCGCTGCTGGGCCGCATGCCCTCCGCTGTGGGCTACCAGCCCACGCTGGCCGAGGAAATGGGCAAGCTGCAAGAGCGCATCACCTCCACCAAAGTGGGTTCGATCACTTCCATCCAGGCTGTGTACGTGCCCGCGGACGACCTGACCGACCCGTCGCCGGCCACCACCTTCGCGCACCTGGACGCGACCGTGGTGCTGTCGCGTGACATCGCGGCGCTGGGTATCTACCCGGCCGTGGACCCGCTGGACTCCACCAGCCGGCAGGTGGACCCGAACGTGGTGGGCGAAGAGCACTACACCACCACGCGTTCGGTGCAGGCCGTGCTGCAGCGCTACAAGGAGCTGCGCGACATCATCGCCATCCTGGGCATGGACGAGCTCTCGCCGGAGGACAAGCTGATCGTGGCGCGCGCGCGCAAGATCCAGCGCTTCCTGTCGCAGCCGTTCCATGTGGCGGAGGTGTTCACCGGCCAGCCCGGCAAGTACGTACCGTTGAAGGAGACCATCCGCGGCTTCAAGATGATCGTCAACGGCGAGTGCGATCACCTGCCCGAGCAGGCGTTCTACATGGTGGGCACCATCGACGACGCCTTCGAGAAGGCGAAGAAGCTGGCCGGTTGAACGGCGCCAGCGCTCCCTGCGGCCGGCCGATGATGGGATGGCCGCATCAAGGCAACAGGAGTCGAGATGAACACGATACAGGTCGAAGTGGTCAGCGCCGAGGAATCCATCTTCAGCGGGCCGGCCACCTTCGTGGCGCTGCCGGGTGAAGCCGGTGAGCTGGGCATTTTGCCGGGCCACGTGCCGCTGATCACCCGCATCAAGCCCGGCGCGGTGCGCATCCACAAGGCGGACGGGGACGAGGAGTTCGTGTTCGTTGCCGGCGGTATCCTGGAGGTGCAGCCCAAGGTGGTGACCGTGCTGTCCGACACCGCCATCCGCGGCAAGGATCTGGACGAGGCCAAGGCCAACGAGGCGCGCAAGGCGGCCGAGGAAGCGCTCAAGAACGCCAAGAGCGACGTCGATCTGGCAAGGGCACAGTCGGAATTGGCCATCATGGCGGCCCAGATTGCCGCGCTGCGCCGCTACCGCCAAAGGCGTTGAGCGCCATGGCCCTGCACGCCGCGGCGGCCGCCTGCGGCGCGCCGGTGCGAATCTTGGGGGGCGGCGTGAGCGCCGGTTGTCCGTGACGCACGAGCCCCCTGTTGCTGACACCGCCTGCGAGGCGGTGTCGTCTTTTGACGGCCCTGTGAGCAGCGACGGATTGCCCAGCCCGGGCGCGTGGCCATTGCCGCCTCGCTGGCAGCGCGAGGGGCATCTGCAGACGATCGGCGCCGCGCTGTGGGGCGACACGGGGTGCATGCCCTGGGACTGGCAGCGTCAGCGTTGGACCACCAGCGACGCAGATTTCATCGACGTGGACTGGATGCGCCCCCCGGCGGCGCACACCCTGGTGGTGCTGTTTCACGGGCTGGAGGGATCGTCGCGCAGCCACTACGCACGGGCGCTGGCGGCGTCTGCCGCCGCTCTGGGCTGGGCGGTGGCGGTGCCGCATTTTCGGGGCTGCTCGGGCGAGCCTAACCGCGCTCCACGGGTCTATCACAGTGGCGACCACGTCGAGATCGGGGCGATGTTGCGGCGCCTGCGCGACGAGTGGCCCGGCCCGATGCTGGCGGTGGGTGTGTCGCTGGGCGGCAATGCGCTGTTGCGTTGGCTGCAGGAGGCGGGCCACAGCGCGGGCCAGACACTGCGGGCCGCCGCCGCCATTTCGGCGCCGCTCGATCTGGCCGCGGCGGGGGCGGCCATTGACCGCGGACTCAACCGGGTGTTGTATGCGCGCATGTTCTTGCGCACCATGCGCGCGAAGGCGCGTCAGAAGGCGCAACAGTACCCCGGGCTGTTCGACATCCAGCGGGCCCTGCGCGCCCGCACCCTGCGGGCCTTTGACGACGCCTTTACGGCGCCGCTGCACGGCTTTGCCGGCGTGGACGACTACTGGCGGCGTTCCTCCAGCCTGCCGGGGCTGGGCGCGATCCGGCTGCCCACGCTGGTGCTCAACGCGCGCAACGACCCCTTTGTGCCGGCGCACAGCTTGCCGGCGCGCGTGGCCGGTGATTGGGTGCGCCTGTGGCAGCCGCTGCGTGGAGGCCATGTCGGTTTTGCCCACGTGCGCACGCACCGCGATTGGCGCGGCGATTTGCAGGCGCTACCCCACCACGTGCTGGGGTGGCTGGCCCGTGCCGGGGGCGGCGTTTGACGCCACAATCGGCGTCATGGATGAGATTGTCAAAGCGGCTATGGCCAAGTGGCCCAACGTGCCGCACTGCTATGGGTGGCTCGGCCTGGACGATCGGGGGCGCTGGTGGATGCGGGACGAGGCGACGCAGGCTGCCGGTCCGTTTGCCGGTCCCGGGGCCTCGGTGCGCAGCCGCGGCGCGGAGCTGCGTCACGACAAGCTCATCGCCTTCATAGGCCGCAACTACGCGGCTGACGAGCAGGGGCAGTGGTATTTTCAGAATGGCCCGCAGCGTGTCTACGTGGAACTGGCGTGCACGCCGTGGGTGTGGCGTTTGCAGCCCGATGGCCGGGTGCTCAGCCACACCGGCGTGGCCGCGCGGCCGTGTGGATCGTGGATCGACGAGCAAGGGCGCCTGTATCTGGAGACCGACTTGGGGCTGGGGGTGGTGCATAGCCAGGACATGCATCAGGCAGCCGACGCCATTGACGCCGGGCGCTGGACGCCGACGCCCTGCCTGGCCGCGGAGTTGCCAGAGCGGTTTGGTTACGTCTTGAGCCCGGCGGCGCGTCGGGCCAGCGCGTCCAACGCCAGCAGGTAACCGTCCACACCCAAGCCGATGATGCTGCCTGCCGCCACCGGGGCAATCCACGACTGGTGGCGAAACGCCTCGCGGGCATGCACGTTCGAGATATGCACCTCGATCACCGGCAGCGGTTCGACGCCTTTGATGGCGTCGTGCAGCGCGATCGACGTGTGCGTGTAGGCCCCGGGGTTGAACACGATGCCCAGCGCCTGTCCCGCCCGAAACCGCACGCCCCATTCGTGAATGAGGTCGATCAGCGCGCCTTCGTGATTGCTCTGGGCGCACGTGACATCCAACCCCCGTTGACGGCCGTAATCCCGGCAACGAGCCTCGACGTCGGCCAGTGTCATCGCGCCGTACACGCTGGGCTCACGCGTGCCCAACAGATTCAGGTTGGGGCCGTTGAGGACCAAAACGGCGTGCATGGCCAAGCTGTGCGCTGGGGGTGAGTCGGTCGAAGAGGATATCGGGATCGCGCTCGCCTGTGGTCGCAGCGCAGCGCTGGTGCACGGGCGAGCGATGAGGTCAATCCTTCTTTTCGCCCTCGGAGGCTTGGGGCTCGGCAAAGGCAGCGCCCCCCTGGTTGGCCATGAACACCACGGCGCGCGCAATCTCCACATCGCGGAACGCCCCGCCGCCCTGCGCCCCCATGGCGCCCTTGCCCTTCAGCGCCGAGTTGACCAGCGTGTCCAGGCCCTGCGCGATGCGCGGCGCCCACGCTGCCTTGTCGCCCAATTTGGGCGCGCCGACCAGCCCCGCCTCGTGGCAGGCGGCGCACTGCGCTTTGTACACGTCGGCCCCGGCGGCCAGCGGCCGGTTGGCGTCGCGCAGTTCGACGCGCCCAACCTTTTGGATGCGCTGCGCAGTGGCCAGCTCCGGGTTATCCACGCCGGCCTGCGGCTTGGCGTCACGCGTGACGTAGTAGACCAGCCCGATGATCAGAAAGACCGGGACGACGAACGCAAAAACCGCCGTCCACCACAGTTGTTTCGGGGTCTGGATGGGGCCGGTGTGGCTGTCGTGCGCGTGCTCGCTCATGGTATCCCTCGGGAAGCGTCTGGACCGCGATAAACACCCCATTATATCGACCGCCCCCGGCGGCCCGCCGTGGTGCCCCGCCGCGCGGTGGGCTGGTAGAATACCAAGCTTATGCGGCTGTAGCTCAGTGGATAGAGTGTCGGCCTCCGAAGCCGAAGGTCGTGGGTTCGATCCCCGCCAGCCGCGCCACATCAAA
>NZ_DAISZC010000065.1:4220-12730 GCF_036824975.1 Tepidimonas sp. | reverse complement strand
TTTGGTGGGTGATGCAGGGTTCGAACCTACGACCCCTGCCGTGTGAAGGCAGTGCTCTACCGCTGAGCTAATCACCCTGTCGTTGCGACAACAAGTTGAATTATAGCTGAGTTTTGCGGTTCCCGCGCGGACCGAACGGGTGTGCGTTTGCCGACAGATCACCGCTGAGCATCGCACGCCGGTTCAGGCACCGGCCGTGACATCTGGCGCAACGCGGCTGTTGGCCCCTTCGGTTATGCGCCACTTCAGCCGTTGACGGGGGCGCCTGGTGCAGCGTGCTCAAAGCGCCGCCACACGGTGGCCCCCTTGCTTTCCTTGTCCAGCGCGGCCAGCAGCGCTTCGTGGGCGGCACACTCGTCGGCGCTGGCGCGCAGCACCGGCAGCGGCAGGGCCGCCAGATCGACCTGCTGTCGAAGCGCTGCCCCGCCTCCGTCGGTGTGGACGTCGATGACCAGCGACTCCTGGCCGCGCGTCATGCAGATGTACACGTCGGCCAGCAGCTCGGCGTCGAGCAGCGCACCGTGCAGCTGGCGGCCCGAGTTGTCTACGCCTAGGCGGTCGCACAGCGCATCGAGGCCGTTGCGCTTGCCCGGCCACATCTCTTTGGCTAGCACCAGCGTGTCGATGACGCCGTCGACGAGGCTGCGCGTGGGCCCCTGCCCCAACCGAGCAAACTCGGCATCCAGAAAGCCTAGGTCGAACGGCGCGTTGTGAATGATGAGCTCGGCCCCGCGCAGGTAGTCGATCAATTCGGCGGCGATGTCGGCAAAGCGCGGCTTGTCGGCCAAAAATTCGCGCGTGATGCCGTGTACGCGCAGCGCGTCCTCGTGGATGTCGCGTTCCGGGTTTAGGTAGTAATGTCGGTTGTTGCCGGTGAGCTGGCGGTTGATGAGTTCCACGCAGCCGATTTCGATGATGCGGTCGCCGTCCTGGGGCGACAGACCGGTGGTTTCGGTGTCGAGCACGATCTGGCGCATGGTTCGGCTTCGTCAGTGGCGCTCGCGCGCGTGATTGATGGAGTAGCGCGGGATTTCGATGGTCACGTCGCGCGTACCCAGGCGCGCCTGGCAGCTCAGGCGCGAGGTGGGCTGCAGCCCCCAGGCTTTGTCGAGCAGGTCTTCCTCTTCCTCGCTGGGTTCGTTGAGTGACTCGTAGCCCTGGCGCACGACGACGTGACAGGTGGTGCAGGCGCAGCTCATCTCGCAGGCGTGCTCGATTTCGATGCCGTTGTCCAGCAGCGCCTCGCACAGACTGGTGCCGGTGGGAGCCTGCAGCCGCGCGCCTTCAGGACAGTATTCGGGGTGGGGCAAAACGGTGATGGCGGGCATGAGCAGCTGATGGTTGGTAAGCGTGAAGGGGTCTTCGGTCACGTCGGTGGTTTGGGCTGCAGCGGACAGACGCCAGGCGTTGCCCGAGCGCGCGGCCCACAAGCGGCGCCCAGCTTACAACTGGTCGACCGCGCGGCCAGCCAGCGCCTGCGCGATGCTGCGGTTCATGCGTGCTGCGGCGAAGGCTTCCGTGCCCTTGGCCAGTGCTTGGGTGGCGCTGTCGATGGCGGCGGCATCGTCGCCGGCGCGCGCGCGTTCGAGCGCCTGCATCAGCGCGTCGATGGCGGCGCGTTCCTCGGCCGTGAGCAGGTCGCCGTCGGCGGTCAGCGCGCTGCGCGTGGCCATCAGCATGCGTTCGGCTTCCACGCGGGCCTCGATGAGTGCGCGCTGGCGCATGTCTTCTTCGGCGGTGGCAAACCCTTCCTGCAGCATACGCGTGACTTGCTCGTCGGTCAGTCCATAGGAAGGTTTGACGTCCACGTGGGCCTCGACGCCCGTGGTCTGTTCGCGGGCGCTGACGTGCAGCAGACCATCGGCATCGATGGTGAAAGTGACGCGGATGCGGGCGGCGCCGGCGGCCATCGGCGGGATGCCGCGCAGCTCAAAGCGCGCCAGGCTACGGCAGTCCTGCACGCGGTCGCGCTCGCCCTGCACGACGTGAATCGCCATCGCGGTTTGGCCGTCGCGGTAGGTGGTGAAGTCCTGCGCACGCGCGGTGGGAATGGGCGTGTTGCGTGGCACGATGCGCTCCACCAGTCCGCCCATGGTCTCGATGCCCAGCGACAGCGGAATGACGTCAAGCAGCAGCAGCTCGCCGCTGGGGTCGTTGCCCGCCAGCTGGTTGGCCTGGATGGCAGCCCCGATGGCCACCACCTCGTCCGGATTGAGGTTGGTCAGCGGCGCGCGCCCAAACAGCTGGGTCACGGCGTCGCGCACCACCGGCATGCGGGTGGAGCCACCCACCAGCACGACGCCCTGCACATCCGTCGTGGAAACCCGGGCGTCGCGCAGCACCCGGCGCACCACCGTCAGCGTGCGCTGCGTCAGCTCGCGCGTGATGGCTTCGAACTGCGCCGCATCCAGGGGCACCGTCACGTCGCCATCCGGCAGCGGCACTTGCAGCGTCACGGGTGACGAGCCGCTGTGGCTCAGCGCCTCCTTGGCCTGACGGGCGCGGGCCAGCAGCGTCGCGCGCGCGCGCGCGTCCAGATCGGCGGTTTGCGCTCCGGCGCACACCTGCTGTAGGGCCCAGTCGGCCAGCGCCCGGTCGTAGTCGTCGCCACCCAACGCGGAGTCGCCGCCGGTGGCCACCACCTCGAATACCCCGCGCGTCAGGCGCAGCAGCGACACGTCGAACGTGCCGCCCCCCAGGTCATAGACCAGATACAGCCCCTCGGCCGCGTTGTCCAGCCCGTAAGCGATGGCGGCTGCGGTGGGTTCGTTGAGCAGCCGCAATACCTCGACGCCGGCCAGCCGCGCGGCGTCCTTGGTGGCCTGCCGTTGCGCGTCGTCGAAATAGGCGGGCACGGTGATGACGGCGCCGTACAGGTCGCTGTCGAAGGTGTCTTCGGCACGCTGGCGCAGCGTGGCCAGGATGTCGGCGCTGATTTCCACCGGGGTCTTGTCGCCAGCCACGGTGCGCACCACCACCCCACCCTCGCCTTCTGTAACGGCGTACGGCAAGCGCGCCGCCACGCCTTGCGCCTGAATGTCGGCCAGCGAGCGCCCCATCAGGCGCTTGACCGAGCTGATGGTATTGGCTGGATCGTCCACCTGGGCGGCCAGTGCGTCGTAGCCCACCTGGCGCGCGGGGCGGCTGCCCGGCGGCAGGTAGCGCACCACACTGGGCAGGATGTTGCGGCCCTGCTCATCCGGCAAGCATTCGGCTACACCGTGGCGCACAGCGGCCACCAGCGAATGCGTAGTACCCAGATCGATGCCAACGGCGACGCGCCGTTGGTGCGGGTCGGGCGTTTGCCCGGGTTCGGAAATTTGCAGCAATGCCATGCGATCAGTCGGGGAGGTCAGGGGTCGAGCCGCTCGTGCAGCGTGTCCAGGAAGCGTTCGATGAACATGAGGGCGCGCACGTGCCTTGCGGCTGCGGCTGCGTCGTGGCGGCGGTCGATGGCGTCGGTCAGCTCGGCTAAGCGCGCCGCGCGCTCGGCTTGGACCTCGTGCAGCAGCCGTTGCAGATCGGCCTGGTCGCGGGCTTCGTCCAGCGCCTCGCGCCACTGCATTTGCTGCAGCAGAAACGCCGGGGGCATCGCCGTGTTGCTGTCAGCCTGCACCGGTTGCCCGTGCAGTTCGCACCAGTAGGCGGCGCGCCGCAGCGGGTCACGCAGGCGCTGGTATGCCTCGTTGATGCGCACCGACCACTGCATGGCCACGCGCTGTGCCGCAGCGCCGGCGTGCGCGTGCCGATCGGGATGGGCGTGCTGCTGCAAGGCTTTCCAGCGCTGCTCGATCTGCGCCGGCTCCAGCTCAAAGCGCCGCGGCAAACCGAACAAGGCGAAGTCGTCGTCGTGCAACGATGCCGTTTCAGACACGGAAGGACTCGCCACAGCCACAGCGGTCGCGCTCGTTGGGATTGTGGAAGCGGAACCCTTCGTTGAGTCCCTCCCGAACGAAATCGAGCTCGGTGCCGTCCAGGTACGGCAGGCTTTTCGGGTCCACCAGGATTTTGACGCCGTGCGCCTCAAACACGATGTCCTCGGGCGCGATGTCGTCGGCATATTCGAGCTTGTAGGCCAGCCCCGAACAACCGGTTGTCTTGACGCCAAGGCGCACGCCAATGCCCTTGCCACGGCGGGCGAGGTATTTGGAGACGTGCCGCGCAGCGGCTTCGGTGAGTGTGACGGCCATGGACGAAAGGGATGCAACGAAAGGAAACCAAACCGGCAACATCGGAGCCGGTGGCGCGCGATGCCGCGCCCGCCGCCGGACTCCCTGGAGAGCGCCCTCAGAGGTGCTCAGGCGGCTGCGGTTTGCGCGGCGTGCTTTTTCTTGTAGTCTTCGACGGCGGCCTTGATGGCATCTTCGGCCAGGATCGAGCAATGTATCTTGACTGGCGGCAGCGCCAGCTCCTCGGCAATCTGGCTGTTCTTGATCTGTGCCGCCTCCTCCAGCGTCTTGCCTTTGACCCACTCGGTCACCAGCGAGCTGGAAGCGATGGCCGAGCCGCAGCCGTAGGTCTTGAAGCGCGCATCCTCGATGACGCCGGTTTGCGGATTGACCTTGATCTGCAGCTTCATCACGTCGCCGCAGGCGGGCGCCCCCACCATGCCGGTGCCGACATTGCTGTCGTTCTTATCAAAACTGCCGACGTTGCGCGGGTTTTCGTAGTGGTCGATGACCTTGTCGCTGTATGCCATGGTGTGCTCCTTTCGGCAAACGCGCCGCGTCAGTGCGCGGCCCACTGGATGCTGTTGAGATCGATGCCCTCTTGATACATCTCCCACAGCGGTGACAGTTCGCGCAGCTTGGCCACGTTGGTCTTGATCGCCGCAATCGCGTAGTCGATATCCTGCTCGGTGGTCCAGCGCCCGATCGTCATGCGCAGGCTGCTGTGGGCGAGCTCGTCGCTGCGGCCCAGCGCCCGCAGCACGTAACTGGGCTCCAGACTGGCCGAAGTGCAGGCCGAGCCACTGGATACCGCCACGCCCTTGATGCCCATGATGAGCGACTCGCCCTCGACGAAGTTGAAGCTCATGTTCAGGTTGTGCGGCACGCGCCGGGTGGGGTGGCCGTTGATGAAGGACTGCTCGATTTGCGTCAGACCCGCCACCAAGCGTTCGTGCAGGCGCTGGATGCGCGGCACCTCGGTGGGCATCTCAGCCTTGGCGATGGCAAACGCCTCACCCATGCCGACGCACTGGTGCGTGGCGAGCGTGCCGGAGCGCAGCCCACGCTCGTGGCCGCCGCCGTGCATCTGCGCCTCCAGTCGCACCCGAGGTTTGCGGCGCACGTACAGCGCTCCAATCCCCTTTGGGCCGTAGGTCTTGTGCGAGGCCAGGCTCATGAGGTCCACCGGCAGACGCTGCAGGTCGATGGCCACCTTGCCGGTGGCCTGCGCGGCGTCCACATGAAAGATGACGCCCTTTTCACGGCAGATCTGCCCGATCGCCTCGATGTCCTGGATGACGCCGATTTCGTTGTTGACGAACATGACGCTGGCCAGGATCGTGTCTGGACGCAGCGCGGCACGGAATGCGTCTAGATCGAGCAGCCCGTATTCGTCCACGTCCAGGTAAGTGACTTCGAAGCCTTCGCGTTCCAGGTGGCGGCAGGTATCCAGCACCGCCTTGTGTTCGGTCTTGACGGTGACGATGTGCCGCCCCTTACCCCGGTAGAAATGAGCGGCCCCCTTTAGGGCTAGGTTGTTCGATTCGGTGGCCCCGCTGGTCCAGATGATTTCACGCGGGTCGGCGCCGATCAGGTCGGCGACCTGCTCGCGCGCATACTCGACAGCTTTTTCCGCCTCCCAACCCCAGGCATGGCTGCGCGAAGCGGGGTTGCCGAAATGTTCATACAGCCACGGCACCATCTTTTCGACCACGCGCGGATCCACCGGCGTCGTGGCGCTGTAGTCCAGATAGAGGGGCATGTGCAGGGTGCTGCTCATTGGAAACTCCTGGTGGGTGTGCCGCAGACCGGACTCATTTGCCCGCCACCGTCGCCAGCGCAAAGACCGAGTTAGGGGCATTGACACGGATGGGCTTGACGACTGGGGTGGTCGAGAAGGCGCGCTTGATCGAGGGCGCCGGCTCCACCGTCACCCCCTTGGCCAGCTGCTGGTCAACCAGCTGCTGCAGCGTGACCGAGCGCAGGAACTCCACCATCCGTTCGTTGAGCTCGGCCCACAGATCGTGCGTCATGCAGCGCTGGCCATCGCCGTGGCAGTTTTCCTTGCCGCCGCACTGGGTCGCGTCAATGGGCTCGTCAACCGATAAAATGATGTCGGCCACCGTGATGTCAGCTGCGCGCCGGCCCAGCGTGTAGCCGCCGCCGGGGCCGCGCGTCGACTCCACCAGCCGGTGGCGCCGCAGCTTGCCAAACAGCTGCTCCAGGTACGACAGCGAGATGTGCTGACGCTGGCTGATCGCAGCCAATGTCACCGGGCCGCTGGCTTCACGCAACGCCAGATCGATCATGGCGGTGACGGCGAAACGCCCCTTGGTGGTCAAACGCATGGCAGGCTCCTGGTGGTCAAACGACGGACCGTCGAAGGCTCCGTCGTAGCATACCCGAGTGTTTTGGTCGAGTATAACAAAAAGCCGAACGTTTTGCTCGGGATTGCGCGCCGCAGGCGTCTTCAGGGCTGGCGCGTCAGCCACGTGCTGTCGCTGGCGGGCGGGCTGCTATGCAGCGCAAACGCGAGCTCGATGCCGGTGCCGGGGTGTGCATCGTAAAAGCGCACGCTCGCGCCCAGTTTGGTGGCGCGGGTGATGATGTTGCGCAGCCCGCGTCCGCCCGGCGGGCGCTTGTCCATCGGTGGCAGGCCGATGCCGTCATCTTCAATGCTCAGTACCACCTGATCGTCGCGCTGCCACGTGCTGACCGTGACCCGGGTGGCGCGCGCGTGCTTGACGACGTTAGCCAAAATCTCCTGCAGGCAGCGAAACAGGTGCATGACACCGCGTGCGTCCAGGCCCGGCAGGGCGGGTACGTCCTGCACTTCCCAGCGCAGCTCCAGTCCTGCGGCCTCCAGTGCCGGCCCCAGCCGCCGGCGCAGCGTGCCTAGAATGGCCGGCAGATCGCCCTCCATCGGCTCCAGCGAATCCAGCGTCAACCGCAGCTCATCGAGGGCCTGCCGCAGCAGGGCCTCGATCGAGGCGCGCTCGACCCCACCTTCGGTACTGCGCACCAGGTTGAGCGTCTGCACCAGTTGACTGCCCAGACCGTCGTGCATGTCGCGCATCAGGCGACGCCGTTCCTCCTCCACCACCCGCTGCCGTTCGGCCAGACGCAGGCGCTGGAAAGCCTGGCGCAACTCCTCTTCACGCCGCGCCACCGCTTCGGCCAGCGATGCGTTGAGGCGTTGCACGTCGCGTGCCCACCCGGTGGCGCGCTCCACCAGCGCCGCGCCCAGCGCAAACATCAACACGATGCTGCCGAAGGTCAGCCAACGCAGCTCGCCGTCACCGGGAAAGTCCAGCTGCACGACCAGAAAATCGCGAACCCCCGTCAGCAGCGCAAACATGGCCACCAGCCCTACGGCCAGCGTCGGAAACGGCAGGTCGTCCCGGCGCATGCGATCGACCACGATCGCCACCAGTGCCGCCAGCGCAAACACGGTGACGCCGCCTGCCCAGGCCCGCACCACCGTGTAGTCCTGGCTCCACTGCGCCCACGCCAGCCACATGGGAGTCAGGCCCATCATCAGCCACGAGCCGACTCGCATCCAGCGCAGTTGGTGCCCAAAGAAGTCTTCCAGCATCAACAGGAACAGGCCGACAAAGACGGCCAACGCCACCCGGTGCAGCAGGAACACCAGCTCGTGCGACAGCGCAGGCTCGACCAGTACCAGCGTCACGGTACGCACCATCAGCGCCAGCGCGGCCCCACCCATGAGCACGAACAGTCGCTCGCCCAGCACGCGCCACAGCAGCAGTGCCAGTACGCCGACGAACAACGCCAGCGTTGCCATGATCCAGGCCCCGGTCACTTGCCACCACTCCAGCTGGCGATGGCGGCGCAGCAGGGTGTCGTGGTCGCCCAGCTGCGCCGGGGCCAGTCCGCTGCGCTCCAGAGGGCGTGCCCACACCTCGATAATGAGGCGATTGTGGGTGGCCTGCGGCAGCAGCAGCGGCGGCGGCAACGCCACCAGATGGGGCAGTGCCGTCGCCAGCACGGTCTGTGTTTCGGGGGCGTACCAACCCATCTGGGCGATCTCTCGGTCGTTGAGCAGCACCCGAAATCGCGGGCCCACGCGCGGCAGCAACAACGCCAGCCGGGCGTGCGCGGACTCCGCGTAGGTGAGTGCCTCCGGCCAAGGCAGGGTGTAGACGACCCGGCCCCACCAGGCGGGCGATTCGTCATCGAGAATGTGCGGCAGCGCCACCGACTTCGGAGGTTGCTGCGGATCCAGCGGCAGGTGCACCTGCGCCTGGCGCAGGGTCACCACGCCGGGCGGGTCCGAAGGGGTGGAGATGCCGTGCAGCAGCACCAGCAGCACCAGCAGCA
>NZ_DAISZC010000065.1:2064-4120 GCF_036824975.1 Tepidimonas sp. | reverse complement strand
GCCAGCGCCTCCTCGGCGGCCCCGTGGGCGCCCAGCACGCGGTCCTTGAGCTGCATGAGCTGGTCGCGCACCCGCGCCGCCGCCTCGAACTCCAGGTTGCGCGCGTGCTCCAGCATCTGTTTCTCCAGCCGCTTGATCTCGCGCGCGAGCGCCTTTTCGTCCAGTTCCTGTAGCGCGGCGGCCTCGGCCTGCACCTGCTGCTGGCGCTGCTGGGCTTCGGCCGCCCGGTCGCTGACGACGCCGTCGATGAGGTCCTTGATGCGCTTGGTGACCCCGCGCGGCGTCACGCCATGGGCGGCGTTGTAAGCCAGCTGCTTGGCGCGGCGGCGTTCGGTCTCGTCGATGGCGCGGCGCATGGAATCCGTCACCGTGTCGGCGTACAGGATCGCCATGCCGTTGAGGTTGCGCGCTGCGCGGCCGATGGTCTGGATGAGGCTGCGTTCGGCGCGCAAAAAGCCTTCCTTGTCCGCATCCAGGATCGCCACCAGCGACACTTCGGGAATATCCAGTCCCTCGCGCAGCAGATTGATGCCCACCAGCACGTCGAAGGTGCCCAGCCGCAGGTCACGGATGATCTCCACGCGCTCGACCGTATCCACATCCGAGTGCAGATAGCGCACGCGCACGCCGTTTTCGCTCAGGTAGTCGGTGAGTTGCTCGGCCATGCGCTTGGTCAGCGTGGTCACCAGCACACGCTCGTCGCGCTGCACGCGCAGGCGGATCTCGTGCAGCAGGTCGTCCACCTGATGCGTGGCAGGCCGCACTTGCACCACCGGGTCCACCAAGCCGGTGGGGCGTACCACCTGCTCCACCACGCGCGAGGATCGACGCAGTTCGTACTCGCCCGGCGTAGCCGACACGAAGATCACCTGCCGCATGCGCCGCTCGAACTCCTCGAACTTCAGCGGCCGGTTGTCTAGCGCGCTGGGTAGCCGAAATCCGTACTCGACCAGCGTCGTCTTGCGCGCACGGTCACCGTTGTACATGCCCGCCAGCTGCCCGATCATCACGTGGCTCTCATCCAGAAACATGAGCGCGTCGCGCGGCAGGTAGTCAGTGAGCGTGCTGGGCGGCTCGCCCGGCGCCGCGCCCGACAGGTGCCGGGTATAGTTCTCGATGCCCTTGCAGTGGCCGACCTCCACCAGCATCTCCAAGTCGAAGCGGGTGCGCTGCTCCAGCCGCTGCGCTTCCAGCAGCTTGCCCATGGCCAACAGCTCTTGCACCCGGGCCTGCAGCTCCTCTTTGATCGACTCCACCGCGTGCAGTACCTGCTCGCGCGGCGTGACATAGTGGCTGCTGGGATAGACCGTAAAGCGCAGCAGCCGCTGGCGGGTTTGGCCGGTTAGCGGGTCGAACAAGGTCAGCGCCTCGATCTCGTCGTCGAACAACTCGATGCGCAGCGCCAGCTCGGAGTGTTCGGCGGGAAAGACGTCAATCACGTCGCCGCGCACGCGAAACTTCCCACGCACGAATTCCTGTTCATTGCGCTGGTACTGCATGCGCACCAACTGCGCGATGATGTCGCGTTGGCTCATGCGGTCGCCGACACGCAGGGTCAGGATCATACGGTGGTAGTGCTCGGGCTTGCCGATGCCGTAGATGGCGCTGACGGTGGCCACGATGACCACGTCGCGCCGCTCCAGCAGGCTCTTGGTACACGACAGGCGCAGCTGTTCGATGTGCTCGTTGATGGCGCTGTCCTTCTCGATGTAGAGGTCGCGCTGTGGTACGTAGGCCTCGGGCTGGTAGTAGTCGTAATAGCTGACGAAATATTCGACGGCGTTCTTTGGAAAGAACTCACGAAATTCACTGTAAAGCTGTGCCGCTAAAGTCTTATTGGGCGCAAAGACGATCGCCGGCCGCCCCAGCCGCGCGATCACGTTGGCCATCGTGAACGTCTTGCCCGAACCAGTCACACCCAGCAGCGTCTGGAACGCCTCGCCGTCCTGCACCCCTTCAACCAGCTGCGCAATCGCACTGGGCTGGTCACCCGCCGGTGGGTAGGGCTGAAAGAGCTCAAACGGCGAGTCCGGAAAGCGGACGAATTGACCGGTGG
>NZ_DAISZC010000065.1:0-1964 GCF_036824975.1 Tepidimonas sp. | reverse complement strand
CGCTGGGCGGCACCGGGGGCCTGAAGATCGGGGCCGACTTCCTGCGCAAGCTGCTGCCGAACGCGCAGGTGCTCATCAGCGACCCCAGCTGGGAGAACCACCGCGCCCTGTTTGCCAACGCGGGCTTTGCGGTGGACACCTACGCCTACTACGACGCGCAGCGGCGCGGCGTCAACGTCGAGGGCATGCTGGCGAGCCTGCGGGCCGCCGCACCCGGCACCATCGTGGTGCTGCACGCCTGCTGCCACAACCCCACCGGTTACGACCTGACACCCGCGCAGTGGGATGCGGTAGTCGACGTGGTGCGTGAGCGCGGTCTGGTGCCGTTCTTGGACATGGCCTACCAGGGCTTCGGTCACGGTATTGCCGAAGATGGTGCCGCGGTGGGCAAGTTCGTGGCCGCCGGCCTGGACGTCTTCGTCGCCACCTCGTTTTCGAAGAGCTTCAGCCTGTACGGCGAACGCGTGGGCGCGCTGTCGGTGGTGTGTGCCAGCAAGGATGAGGCCGAGCGGGTGCTGTCGCAACTCAAGATCGTCGTGCGCACCAACTACTCCAACCCGCCCACGCATGGGGCCGCGGTGGTGGCCACGGTGCTGACCACGCCCGAGCTGCGCGCGCTGTGGGAGCAGGAGCTGGGCGAGATGCGCGCGCGCATCCGCACCATGCGGCAGCGGCTGGTGGATGGCCTCAAGGCGGCCGGGGTGGCACGCGACATGTCCTTCATTACCCAGCAGATGGGTATGTTCAGCTACTCCGGCCTGAGCCGGGACCAGATGGTGCGTCTGCGCCAGGAGTTCGGCGTCTACGGTACCGACACCGGTCGCATGTGCGTGGCAGCGCTCAACAGCCGTAACGTGGACTATGTGTGCCAGGCCATCGCGGCCGTGCTGTGAGCGCTGTCTCCGACGTGACGTGAGATACGGGTCACGACGCATGGCGCGTTTCTCTGCTTGCTGGTATATTTGTTGCACTGCAACATAAAGGCAACCGCCATGCTCTACCACCTGTACGAGGCGCAGCGCGCGCTGATGGAGCCGTTTTCGGACTTCGCGGCCGTCACGGCCAAGCTGTTCGCCAACCCCACGTCCCCGCTGGCGCAAACCCCGTTTGCGCAGCGGATTGCGGCGTCCTATGACCTGCTGCATCGGCTGGGCAAAGACTACGAGAAGCCCGAGTTCGGTATCCGCGAGGTCGACGTCAACGGCGTGCATGTCACCGTGCACGAGCGCGTCGAAATCGATAAGCCGTTTTGCCAGCTGCGTCGCTTCAAGCGTTACGCCGACGATCCGCAGACGCTGCTGCGCCTAAAAGAGCAGCCGGTGGTGTTGATCGTCGCGCCGCTGTCGGGGCACTACGCCACGCTGCTGCGCGACACGGTGCGCACCATGTTGCGTGATCACAAGGTCTACATCACCGACTGGAAGAACGCACGCCTGGTGCCGCTGTCCGATGGTGTATTCCACCTCGACGACTACGTCCACTATATCGAGGAGTTTATCCGTTACCTGCAGCGCCACTACGGCAACTGTCACGTCATGAGCGTTTGTCAGCCGACCGTTCCAGTACTGGCTGCCGTGTCGTTGATGGCCAGCCGCGGCGAAAAGACCCCGCTGTCGATGACGATGATGGGCGGGCCAATCGATGCCCGCAAGTCGCCGACGGCGGTGAACAACCTCGCGCTGCGCCGCAGCTACGAGTGGTTCGAAAACAACGTCATCTACCGGGTGCCGGCGGGCTTTCCCGGCGAGGGACGGCGTGTGTACCCGGGATTTCTGCAGCACGCCGGGTTCATCGCCATGAACCCGGATCGGCACTTCAACAGCCACTACGACTACTTCCAGCACCTGATCCAGGGCGACAACGAAAGTGCGCAAGCGCACCGGCAGTTTTACGATGAGTACAACGCGGTGCTGGACATGGACGCCCACTACTATCTGGAGACGATCCGGACCGTGTTCCAGGAG
>NZ_DAISZC010000064.1:0-12756 GCF_036824975.1 Tepidimonas sp. | reverse complement strand
CGGCGGGCTGCTGGGCCTGGTCGGCCGCAGCGGGTGCCGGCGCCGCCGCCGGAGCAGGTGCGGGGGCCTGGGCAGGCGCGGGTTCCTCCTTCTTGCCGCAGGCCACCAGGGCCGCGGCAGCGATCAATGCAGCAATGAGTGTCGTGTTTTTCATCATCAGGCTCGCGTGTTGGGTCAAAACACAGGGGGTTGTTTCCGGAATCCGTGTTGCACATCCGCCACCCTCCGGGCAGGGTCTTTGCGGACCGTGTGGCGCCGCTGTACGCAGCGCCTCACCCTCGATATTCTAATTCACCAAATCCGGGTTTTCCCGCATAGGGTTGTAACGGATTGCAACGTCGATTCACTCATCTACCCGGTGTAGCCAGCCATCCTCGTACCACTGCGCCAGCACCGCCCGCGCATCGGTGCTGGCGCGCCGCACCGCTTCCGCGCCGAGTGCGCGCGCATCGGCCAGACGCCGCATCAGCGCGGCGTCGCGCCCGCGGGCCCGCAGCGCCTCGCCGTTGATGAAGATGTGGTGGTCGTCGTACGCCATGCGCGTGCGGCGGTCCAGCACCACTGCGCCAGGCGACCATGGCACCGCGGGCGGTTCGAACCACACGCGCGGCTTGGGCTCGGTCAGCACCTCGCCCAGCGCCCGCTGCAGCGCACGGGAATCGGCCAGCATCCGCTGCAGGCTATGGTGCGCAAACGCCTGCAACTGGGGCGGGATGCGTGCCGGCTCGGCAGTGGCGGCTTGACCGGCGTCGCGGTACAGCACATCATCGTCCCAGTCGTCCGCCAAACGCGCCGCCAGCTCGGCCGCCAAGGCGCCGCGCTGCGGCACCCAAAAGCCAATCGATATCGTCATACAGTCGCCGCCGACGGCCACGCCTTCGTGCGCCCACCGGGGTGGCAGATACAGCATGTCGCCGGGCTCCAGCACCCATTCCTGCTCGGGCTCGAAGCGCTGCAGGATTTTGCATGGCAGATCCGGCACCAACGTCAAATCGCGCTGCCGCCCAATGCGCCAGCGCCGCCGGCCACTGGCCTGCAGCAAAAACACGTCGTAGCTGTCGTAGTGCGGGCCGACGCCCCCGCCGTCGCTAGCCCAAGAGATCATCACATCGTCGAACCGCACGTCGGGCACAAAGCGGAAGCGCTGCATCAACGCGTGCACACGATCGTCGTGCAAATCGACGCCCTGCACCAGCAGTGTCCAGCCCGGCCGCTGCAGCGGCGGCAACGCCCGCTCGCCCCGGCGGGCGCGCCGATCAAACGGACCGTGGCGCAGCTGCCACGACTGCTGCGGCTCGCCCGCTGCCGGGTCATGCACGATCAAGCGCGACTCGACCTCGTCGCGCGCGGCCAGTTCGAACAGCGCGGAGCGATCCAGCGGCGGCACGAACTCCGCGATGGCCTGTCGAATCAGCAGCGGTCGCCGCTGCCAATAGCGGCGCATGAACTGGCGAGGACTCAGTCCGGCCAGCAGCGCCAACGGCTCATCCAGAGCGATGGCTGCCGGCACAGATGCGGGGGGAGCGGCGGGCGTCGTCTTCATGGGACAATTGTCCAATGAAAGTCACTCCCTCTTGCGTGGTCAGCCTCAGCTGGACCCTGAAAGACAGCACGGGCAACGTGCTCGACCAGTGCGACGAACCGGTGGAATTTCTGGTCGGCGGCAGCGACCTGCTGGCCAGCATCGAGCAGGCACTGCAGGGTCATGAGGCGGGCGACCGGCTGGATCTGCATCTGGAGCCGGATCAGGCGTTTGGCCAGTTCGACGACCGGCTGATCTTCCTGGAGCCGCGCTCCGCCTTTCCCGAACCGCTGGAAGTGGGCATGGTATTCGAAGGGCTGCCACCCGGCTGCTCCCCGAGCGCGCCGCGCGACCGACTCTACTTCGTCAGCGACATCTACCCTGAACACGTGGTGCTGGATGCCAACCACCCCTTGGCCGGCATGGCGTTACGATTGGCGCTGCGCATTCACGCGGTGCGTGAGGCCAGCGCCGAGGAAGTGGGGCGCGGCAGCACAGGGGCGGGGTTTTTCCAGCTGCGTGTGCAACGCTGAGTGCCACCCACGGCACCCCTACGTCCGCCTCAACCGCGGCCCGTCGAGCCGTAGCCGCCCTCGCCGCGCTGGGTGGAGGTGGCAAACGATTCGACGACGTGCCACTGCGCCTGCACCACCGGCACGATCACCAACTGCGCAATGCGCTCCAGCGGCTCGATGGTGAAGGGAACCGGACTGCGGTTCCAGGCGCTGACCATCAGCTGGCCCTGGTAGTCGCTGTCGATCAACCCCACCAGATTGCCCAGCACCAGGCCGTGCTTGTGCCCCAAGCCCGAGCGCGGCAAGATGAGGCCAGCATAGCCCGGGTCCGCCAAGTGGATAGCGATACCGGTCGGCACCAGTTCCCAGGCGTTGGGTGCCAGCGTCAGCGGACCGTCCAGGCAGGCCCGCAGGTCGATGCCGGCGCTGCCGGGCGTCGCGTAGCCCGGCAGCCGATCGCGCAGCCGCTCGTCCAGGATGCGCACGCCCACGCGCAGACCCGGCGCTGCGGGCGTCACCGCTTCCCCTCCGACATCTGACGCTTGAGCGCCTCCATCGGGTCTTCCTCTTTCGCCGCCGAGTCGGCCGCATCGGTCTGGGGCGCTTCGCCACGCTGCCCCGCCCCCGCCTGCGATTCGCCGGCGGCACCGTCGCCCTGCTCGTTGCCCCACGGGCTGTCCTGGGCCTCGTCCCCGCCCACCGGCATGTCCATCAGCTGCTGCCGAATGGCGTCCATGTCGCCTTCGACCGCCTTTTGAATATTGCCAGTCACCAGCTGCGGCTGCCACATCAACACGGCCACCATGATGACCTGCAGCACAATGAACGCCACCGAGCCGCGGTAGATCTGCGCGGTGGTGACCGCTGGAATGCGGCGCTGGGTCACGGGGTCGGTGTAGTCCTCGCGCGCGGCGACGCTGCGCAGATAGAACAGCGCAAAACCAAACGGCGGGGTCAGGAACGAGGTCTGCAGGTTCATCGCCAGGATGACGCCAAACCAGATCAGGTCGATGCCCATCTTGTCGGCCACCGGCGCCAACAGCGGCACGACGATGAAGGCGATCTCAAAGAAGTCGATGAAGAACCCCAGCACGAACACCAGCAGGTTGACCACCACCAGGAACCCGATCACCCCCCCCGGAATGGCGTCGAACAGGTGCTCGACCCAAATGTGCCCGTCAGCAGCGTTGAAGGTGAAGCTGAAGACGGTGGAGCCGATCAGAATGAACAGCACGAAGATCGACAGCTTGGTGCTGTTTTCCAGCGCCTGACGCACGATGGTCCAATTCAGGCGCCGCTTCAGCGCCGCCATGATCAAAGCACCCACGGCACCCATGGCCCCGCCCTCGGTGGGCGTCGCCACACCCAGGAAGATCGTGCCCAGCACCAGGAAGATCAGCACCAGCGGCGGAATGAGCACGAACGTGAACTGCTCGGCCAGACGCGACAGCAGCCCCAGCCGCAGCCCCCGGTTGAGCGCCGCCAGCAGCAGCGCCAGCAACGCCGCCACCGTCGTCGACAGCACCACCACCTCGTCGGTCGGCGCCGGCGTCTCGGCGGCTCGGCCCAGCAGCGGATTGAGCACCGCCCCGTGTACCTGCGCCCAGCCCCAGGCGGCCAGCCCCACCACCAACAGCAGCGCCAGCAGCGAGCGGTGCCCACTGGCCCCATCGTCTTCGCGGTAGATGCGGGCCTCGGGCGGCAGCGCCGGCACCCACGAGGGACGCAGCACCGCCACCACCGCGATGAACAGCAGGTACAAACCGATGAGCAGCATCGACGGCAGCAACGCGCCGGCGTACATATCACCGACCGAGCGGCCGAGCTGGTCGGCCAGCACGATCAGCACCAGCGACGGTGGCACCGCCTGCGCCAACGTGCCCGAGGCCGTGATAACGCCGGTGGCGATGGAGCGGTTGTAGCCGTAGCGCAACATGATGGGCAGCGAAATCAGTCCCATCGAAATCACCGCCGCCGCCACCACGCCCGTGGTGGCGGCCAGCAGCGCACCCACCAGCACCACCGCGAACGCCAAGCCGCCACGCACCGGACCGAACACCTGTCCCACCGTCTCCAGCAGATCTTCGGCCATGCGGCTGCGCTCCAGCACGATGCCCATCAGGGTGAAGAACGGGATGGCCAGCAGCGTGTCGTTCTGCATGATGCCGAACACGCGCAGCGGCAGGGCCTGGAACAGGTTGTCCGGAAACAGCCCGATCTCCATGCCGATAAAACCGAAAAACAGGCCCGTGGCCGCCAGCGCAAACGCCACGGGAAAGCCGGTAAGCAAGAACACCAGCAGCCCGGCAAACATCACCGGGACGAAGTTGTCGTGCAGGAATGCGGTCATGACAGGCCGTCCTTGATGGGTTGCAGGCCTCTTAGGCGCCGGGGCGGGCGACCGCCGCCTTCTGCGCTTCGGCCGCGGCGATCTCCTTGGCCAGCATCTGCGCTTCGCTGGGTCCGGTGTGATCCAACGGGTCGCTGCCGCGGCCCAGCAGGAAGGCGATTCGCTTGATCAGCTCGGCGATGCTCTGCAGGGCCAACAAGGCAAAGCCGACGGGGATGAGCAGATAGACCGGCCAGCGGATCAGCCCTCCGGCATTGGACGACATCTCGCCGCTGGCCCAGGCGCGCTCAAACAGCGGCCAGCCGAGTTTGATCATCATCACGCACAGCGGCAGCACGAAGACGACGATACCCACGACGTCGATCCAGTTACGCGAGCGCGCACTCAGCTTGGCTGAGAGGAAATCGATACGCACGTGGGCGTTGCGCAGAAAGGCGTAGCCGCCACCCAGCATGAAGACGGCGGCAAACAGGTACCACTGCACCTCCAGCCAGGCGTTGGAGCTGACACCAAACACGCGCCGCACCACCGCATTGCCAGCGCTGATCAGCGTCGCCGCCAGAATCAACCACATCACGCCCCAGCCCACCGCCCGGTTCAGGCCATCGATGGTGCGCACCACACGCAACAACAGGTTCATGTCGTTATCTCCAGATCCAGCCCGGATCGCGGGCGGGCCCGAAGTCTAGCCGAACGCCAGCCCTCCGGCGACGCCGGCCCGAACAAAAAACCCCGCCGCAGCGGGGCTGCAGCCCAGCGGGCGCCGCCGGCGCGGCGGCAAGGCCCCTGGGACGGAGGCGATCACAGCTTGACCGACTGCATGTAGCTGTCGAAGCGCGCTTCGGTGAAGCGGAACCACAGGTTGGCGTCGCGCTGGAAATTGCGGTAGTCGGTGTACACCTTCTTCCAGTTGGGGTTGCTGCTGCTGAGCTCTTCGTACAGCCCCATGGCCTGCTTGAACGCCTCGTCCATCACCGACTTCGGAAACGCCTGCACCTTGACGCCGTTGGCCACCAGGCGCTTGAGCGCCGCTGGGTTGCGCGCGTCGTACATGGCCTGCATCGTGGTGTGCGCGTGGGACGCGGCCGCCTCTACCATCGCCTTGTACTCGTTGGGCAGGTCGTTGTAGGCCTTCTTGTTGAAATAGAAGTCGAGCTGAGCGCCGCCCTCCCACCAACCGGGGTAGTAGTAGTTCTTGGCCACCTTGTAAAAGCCCAGCTTCTCGTCGTCGTACGGTCCCACCCATTCGGTGGCGTCGATGGTCCCTTTCTCCAGCGCCTGATAGATCTCGCCACCGGGGATGTTTTGCGGCACACCACCCATGCGGCTAACCACCTTGCCCGCGAAGCCGCCAACGCGGAACTTCAACCCCTTGATATCGGCCGGGCTCTTGATTTCCTTGCGGTACCAGCCACCCATCTGGGCACCGGTGTTGCCGCCGGGGAAGTTGACGATGTTGTATTGGTCGTAGAACTCGCGCATCAGCTTCATGCCGTTGCCGTCGTAGAACCAGGCCGTGAGCTGGCGGCTGTTCATGCCAAACGGAATGGCGGTGCCGATGGCGAAGGTATCGTCCTTGCCAAAGTAGTAGTACGACGCGGTATGGCCGGCCTCGACGGTGCCCTGCTGCACGGCGTCCACCACCCCGAACGCCGGCACCAGTTCACCCGGCACGTGCACCGACACCTGGAACTTGCCCCCCGACATCTGGTTGACGGCCTTCGCAAACACCTCCGCCGCGCCGTGGATGGTGTCGAGCGACTTCGGGAAGCTGGAGGTCAGACGCCAACGGATGGTCGGCTGCGCGTGTACCGCAGGCGCCGCGGCAGCGGCCAGGATACCGGCGACGCCGGCGTGCTTGATGACGGAACGACGATCCATGAACAACTCCTTTGGTTACCCAGAAGTACAACCGCCACGGGCGCGACGGTCTCTATTCCTTGGTGGAGGTGACAGTGTAGCTCACGAACATTGACGAACCCGGTCGGGTTTTCCCCGGGAAACGGGCGGCGGCGTTTGAAGACTTTTCACAGCACCGGGAATTCGCTCACATCCGTCCCGCCACGAGGCGCGGGAGCACCTCACGCCGCCGGGGGCACCACCGTCAAGGCCGGCCGCGCCGGCACATGTGCGCCCAGCCGCTCGCGGATCGCGCGCTCGATGCCGACCGCATCCAGCCCCAGCCGTGCCAGCAGCACGGCCGGATCGCCGTGCTCGATGAAGCGGTCGGGCAGGCCCAGCGTCAGCACCGGACGTTGCAGCCCTTGCTGTGCCAGCCACTCCAGCACCGCCGACCCCGCGCCACCGGCCACGGCCCCCTCCTCCACCGTCACCAGCGCGTCGTGGGACGCGGTCAGCTCGCGCAGCAGTTCAGTATCCAGCGGCTTGGCCCAGCGCATGTTGGCCACCGTCGCGCCCAAGGTTTCAGCCGCCTGCAGAGCCGGGTACAGCAGCGTGCCGAAGGCCAAAATGGCGACTCCACGACCCCGGCGGCGGATTTCGCCTTTGCCAAAGGGCAACGCCTGAGGTTCGGCTGGCAACGGTGCCCCGACCCCTGAGCCGCGCGGATAGCGCACCGCCACCGGGTGCGACTGCGCAAACGCCGTGGTCAGCAGCTGGTAGCACTCCGCCTCATCCGCCGGGCAGGCGATCGACAGGTTCGGCACGCAGCGCAGGAAAGCGATGTCGTAGGCGCCGCAGTGCGTGGGGCCGTCGGCGCCGACGATGCCCGCGCGATCGAGCGCAAACACCACCGGCAGGTTTTGCAGCGCCACGTCGTGAATGGCCTGGTCGTAAGCGCGCTGCAGGAACGTGGAGTAGATCGCCACCACCGGCTTGAGGCCTTCGCAGGCCAGCCCGGCGGCGAAGGTCACCGCATGCTGCTCGGCGATGCCGACGTCGTGGAAGCGGTCAGGGAAGCGCTGGTGAAATTCGACCATGCCCGAGCCTTCCCGCATGGCCGGGGTGATGCCCACCAGACGACGGTCGCGCTCGGCCATGTCGCACAGCCAGCGCCCGAACACGGCGCTGAAGGTCGGCTTCGGCGGCTGTGCCGGTGGCACCAGGCCGACGGCAGGGTCGAACCGGCCCGGTCCGTGGTAGGCAATCGGGTCGGCCTCAGCCAGCTTGTAGCCCTGCCCCTTTTTCGTGACCACGTGCAGAAATTGCGGACCGGCGCCATCGTCGAGCAGGCGGCGGATATTTTCCAGCGTCGGCACCAGCGAGCCGAGGTCGTGCCCGTCGATGGGGCCAATGTAGTTGAAGCCGAATTTCTCGAACAGCGTGGCCGGCACCACCATGCCTTTGGCGTGCTCTTCCAGCCGCTTGGCCAGCTCCAGCAGCGGAGGCGCGACACTGAGCACCTGCTTGCCTACCTGCTTGGCGGCGGCGTAAAAGCGCCCGCTCATCAACTGCGCCAGATAGCGGTTGAGCGCCCCCACTGGCGGGCTGATCGACATGTCGTTGTCGTTGAGCACCACCAGCAGCGGCAGGCGCGTCACGCCGGCGTTGTTTAGCGCCTCAAACGCCATGCCGGCGGTCATCGCCCCGTCGCCGATGACGGCGATAGCGCGTCGCCGCTCGCCCTTGAGGTATGCCGCCACGGCCATCCCCAGCGCCGCCGAGATGCTGGTGGACGAATGCGCGGTGCCGAAGGCGTCGTACTCGCTTTCGCTGCGCACCGGAAACCCGCTCAAGCCCCCCAGCTGGCGCAGCGTGTGCATGCGCTCGCGCCGCCCGGTCAGGATCTTGTGCGGGTAGGTCTGGTGTCCCACGTCCCACACCAGCCGGTCGTGCGGGGTGTCAAACACGTAGTGCAGGGCCACCGTCAGCTCCACCGTGCCCAGGTTGGAGCTGAAGTGGCCGCCGGTGCGTGCTACGCTTTGCACCAGAAATGCGCGCAGCTCATCGGCCAGCGGGCGCAGCTGCTCCCGCGGCAGTCGGCGCAAATCAGCGGGAGAGTCGATCGATGCGAGCAGTGCGGTCATGGATCCATCTTCCTTCGCCCGGGAGGCACCGGGCCATCGCGGCCACGGACGTCAGTGCTGGCGCTGCACCACCCAGCGCGCCAGCTGTGCCAGCCCCTGCGCGCGCGGCGCGGACAGCGCCTGCAGCGCCGCCAGCGCCTGCTGTAACAGCGCGTCGGCGCAGGCGCGCGCACCTTCCAGCCCTAGCAGCGACACATAGGTCGGCTTGTCGGCCGCGGCATCCTTGCCCACGGTTTTGCCCAGTGCCGCCGTGTCACCGGTCACATCCAGCACGTCGTCAACGATCTGGAACGCCAGTCCCAGCGCGCGCCCGTAGGCGCTGATGGCGGCCAGCACTGCAGCTGGCGCCCGCGCCGCCAGCGCACCCATGCGCACGCTGGCCAGTAGCAGCGCCCCAGTCTTGCGGCGGTGCATGTCCTCCAGCGCCGCACGGTCGAGGCGGCGCCCCACACACGCCAGGTCGATGGCCTGCCCGCCCGCCATCCCGTGCGCCCCGGCCGCCTCGGCCAGCTCGCGCACCAGCGCCACCGCCAACGCGGGGTCTCGATCGGCCCAAGGCGGCGCCGCCAACCACTCGAAGGCCAGCGCCTGCAGGGCGTCGCCCGCCAGCAGCGCCTGAGCCTGCCCATACTGCACGTGCACGGTGGGCTTGCCCCGGCGCAACACATCGTTGTCCATACAGGGCAGGTCGTCGTGCACCAGCGAATACGCGTGGATCAACTCCACCGCGCCGGCGGCAGCCCACACGGGCTCGGTGGCGGGTGGATCGACATCATGGTGCGCCGCAGTGGCTTCCCACGCCGCCAGCACCAGCAGCGGGCGCAGCCGCTTGCCGCCGTCGAGCACCGCGTAGCGCATGGCGTCCGCCAGGCCCGCCGGCGCGTCTGCCGGCAGCTGTTCGGCCAGCCAGCGCTCCATCTGCGCCTGGCGCCGGGCCACCCAGCCTTCCCAGCCCAGCTCGGCCGCCGCCGACGCTAGCGCCGTCATGCGCCTGGCTCCCAAGGGCGGCTGCGCTCGCCGTCGACGATGCGGATCTGTTCCTCCACCGCCTGCAACTGGCTGCGGCAGTAGGCCAGCAGTTCGTTAGCGCGCTGATAGGCCCCCAGCAAATCCTGCAACGGCATCTGGCCGGACTCCAGGCGACCGATCAGCGCCTCGAGTTCCTGCACCGCGGCCTCATAGGTGGGGGCTGGCGCTGCAGAGGGTGGGCTAGCGAGGGGCTCGGACATGATGACGACAGGGGTGACACAAACCGGACGAACGACCACAGCGCCAGGACGGCAGGGGCGCAAGCGGCCAACCCGTGGCGCAGCCACGCTGCGCGCGACCGGCCCCCACCGCGCACCGGCCCCCTTCGGCGAGCCGCGCGCAGGATTGTAGGCCACCCGCCGGATCCGCCCATCCCGCCCCGGCTTTACCCCACGCCGACATAGCGGGATGCGGCGCCCCCGACGGGCGCGATGCCCGCCTGCGAGAGGCGGGACGCACACGGGGCCGCTGGCCTCCTCCACCGATGGGCGGCATGTGCCGGACGCATCTGAGCGTGGACTCCGCCACGACCCGCGGCACCTGTTGCCGTGGTTGCGGTGCCAAGCCCTTTGGACATACAATTGCATGTCCCCCGCGGCTGGGCTCCGGCTGGCGGGGGATCGTCCTTTCTCCCTACAAGGAGGTGTTCCCCACCAACCCGCGTCGTCTCCGTCCGCACACGAGTCACGCACATTTGCCCCATCACGGGGATCTTGAGAGGTCCAGGTCATCATGTCCGATTTGAGCCTTGGGTTGCAGCAGGCACGCAGCCAGCTGCCAGTGTCTGTGTATTTCGATGAGGCGCTGCTGCAGCGCGAGCGGGAGACGATCTTTCAGTCCGGTCCCCGCTACGTGGGGCACGCCAACGCGGTGCCCAACGTGGGTGACTATTTCGCGCTGCCCCACGAAAACGAGGGTCGCGTGCTGATCCGCACCGAGCGCGGCGTGGAGCTGGTCAGCAACGTCTGCCGCCACCGGCAGGCGGTGATGCTCAAGGGGCGCGGCAACCTGCTGCAGGAGGGCAAGGCGCACGCCGGTGGCCACATCGTCTGCCCGCTGCACCGCTGGACCTACAGCGGCGGCCTGGGCCAGAACCTGCCCGTGGGCACGCTGATCGGTGCGCCGCACTTCGCACAAGACCCGTGCCTGAACTTGCAGCGCTGGCCGCTACGCGAATGGAACGGCATGCTGTTCGAAGACAATGGGCGCGACATCGCAGCCGACCTGGCCGACATGCGCGTGGGCGACGCCTTCAACTTCGAGGGCATGGTGCTGGGTCACGTCGAGCTGCACGAGTGCCACTACAACTGGAAGACCTTCATCGAGGTCTATCTCGAGGACTACCACGTGGTGCCGTTCCACCCCGGGCTGGGCAACTTCGTCACCTGTGACGACCTGCGCTGGCAGTTTGCACGCGAATACTCGGTGCAGACCGTGGGGGTGCAAAATCTGGCGGCCAAGGCGGGCAGCCCGGTGTACCAGCGCTGGCATGAGGTGCTGATGCGTCACCGAGAAGGACGCCTGCCGGAGCACGGGGCCGTGTGGCTCACTTACTACCCGCACATCATGGTCGAGTGGTACCCGCACGTGCTGACGATCTCGACGCTGCACCCGATCGCGGTGGACCGGACGCTAAACGTGGTCGAGTTCTACTACCCCGAAGAAATCGCCGCTTTCGAGCCCGAATTCATGGAAGCGCAGCGCGCGGCCTACATGGAGACGGCCGTCGAGGACGACGAGATCGCCGAACGGATGGACGCCGGCCGCCAGGCGCTAATGCGGCGCGGCACCAGCGAAGTGGGGCCGTACCAAAGCCCGATGGAAGACGGCATGCAGCACTTCCACGAGTGGTACCGCGCCAAGATGGGCATGCCAGCCCAGGGCGACATCGCGGGGTAAGCCCTGAGACCCCAGTCCCACCCGCCTCGGTCATCGGCACGCGCAGCGGCGGGCCCTCGAGGTGTCCGGGCGCGCGCCGCGACGGTATCGACGCACGTCGCGGCGGCCAACGTCGCAGCGAGCTTGCCGTCCGCCACGCCCCGCCCAGCACAAGCCCTATGGATGGTGCTGGGCGCGTTTCTGTTCGCGTCGATGGGGGTGTGCATCAAGTTCGCGTCGGCACACTTCCACAGCTTCGAGGTGGTGGGCTACCGCGGGTTGATTGGCGTGGTTTTTCTGGCTGTGCTGGCTCGGCTGCGTGGCGTGTCGCTGGCCACACGCGTGCCGGGGATGCACTTGTGGCGTACCATTGTGGGCACGATTTCGCTGCTGGCGTGGTTTTACGCGATTGCCAAGTTGCCCCTGGCCACAGCCATGACGCTCAACTACATGAGCAGCGTCTGGGTGGCGGCGTTTTTGCTGGGCGGTGCGCTGCTGTGGCAACGCAGCGGCCAGCCGTTGCGCGGCCAGGCACCGCTGTTTGCCACCGTGCTGATCGGCTTTGGCGGCGTGGCGCTGGTGCTGCGGCCTACGTTCGATGGCGCAGCAGCGCTGGGCGGCCTGTCAGGCCTGCTGTCCGGGCTGACCTCGGCGCTGGCCTATCTGCAGGTGGCCGCGCTGTCGCGCGCCGGCGAACCCGAAACGCGCACGGTGTTTTATTTTTCGCTGGGCGCCACGGCCGTGGGTTTTGCCGGCACTGCCGTCATCGGTAGCCACGGCTTGGGCACGCCCCACGCGGGGTGGCTGCTGCCCATCGGCCTATTCGCTGTGCTGGGCCAGCTGTGTATGACCCGCGCCTACGCCAGCGGTGCCACACTGGTGGTGGCCAACTTGCAATATTTCGGCATCGCCTTTGCCGCGCTGTACGGTCTGCTGATCTTCGGTGACGTGCTGCCGTGGAGCGGCTGGCTGGGCATGGCGCTGATCGTAGCCAGTGGCGTGGCGGCCACCTTTTTGCGCGAACGCGCCGTCCCCAAGCTTCCTGCGCAGGAACACGCATGACCCGCTCCAGCCTGCCCACCGACCCCATGTCCTGGCCCGGTGGCCCGCTCATCGACGCCACGACCCTGCGTACAGCGCTGGCCGCGGGCGCCTCATGGCGCGTGTTCGATTGCAGCTTCGAGCTCACCGACCCCCAAGCCGGCGGGGCCCAGTACCACAGCGGGCACATTCCGGGCGCGCTTTATCTGCACCTGGACGACGACCTCAGCGCTGGCACCGACCCGGCGCTGTGCGGCGGGCGCCACCCGCTGCCCACGCGCGAGACCATGGCGGCCCGTCTGGCGGCCTGGGGCATCCGCCCCGACACGCCCGTGGTGGCTTATGACCGGCAGGGCGGCATGACCAGCGCTCGCCTGTGGTGGCTGTTGCGCTGGTGCGGGCACGAGGCGGTGGCGGTACTGGACGGCGGCTGGG
>NZ_DAISZC010000063.1:0-12805 GCF_036824975.1 Tepidimonas sp. | reverse complement strand
GGGGCGGCTGGCCCCGCGCGTGCAAAGCGGGCGCGCCGGGCTTACCACGCCGGGCCCAAGGTGCTCACCCACCACGCGACGGTGCCACAGGCTGCCGCCACGACCAGGGCCAGCAGACGCTGCGGCCAGCCGTCGGCGCTGGCCGGGATGTCGGGCGGCAGGCGCTTGTCGCCATGCAGCATCGGCGGCAGTAGCGCCTGGCCGAATACCCAGCGGTATACCGCAATCGCCGCGATGTGCAAACCCACCAACACCAGCAGCAGCGTCTTGCCCCAGCCCTTGTGCCACGCCGTGGCGGCCAGGGCGGTTTCGGTGTTGACGAGGTGCGCCAGCGGACCGACGAAGGCGATTTCATCGTCGCTGATGAGGCCGGTGCCGACCTGTGCCGCCAGCAACGCCAGCATCGCCAACACCGACAGCGCCCCTAGCGGTGAATGACCGACCGCAACACGGGGGTCGGCCTGGCCGCGCAAGTAGGCCCACAGTGTGCGCGGGCTGAACAGAAAGTGGCTAAAGCGCGACCAGCGCCCCCCGATGAGGCCCCACATCAGCCGAAACAGCAACAGCGCCAGGACGGCGTAGCCCAGCCGCTGGTGCCACGTCATCCAGTTACCGCCCAGATTGCCGGTGATGACCAGGCCGATGACGGCTGCCACCAGCAGCCAGTGGAACAGGCGGGTGGGCAGGTCCCAGATGCGCACCCGGGTGGTGACGACCGTCGGCACGGCATCAGGGGTTGGCTGTGAGCGGGGCACCGTAAGCCTCCTTCCATAACGTTGCACTGCGCGGCCACCATTGCCGCCCATCAGGGCGGACGGGTGTGGGGCGGGTCGCCATCGTCAACCGGGCCGGTACACCCCCGGTGACCGGAGGTGGAGCGCCCCGTGTCGCACCAGCGCGACACCGCAGCGGGGGGCGCGGGAACCTGTACGCCCGGCCCGCGATTCCCTCTGGCGTGTGCCTGCGCGGTGTGGTCACACACATTTTGCCGCATCAGCATATACTGTCAGCTCCCCAGTCCACTAGGAGGTTGATGTCATGAAATTGCCCGTTCTCGTTGCTGCGGTCACGCTGGTTGTGAGCGGTGCCGCCCACGCCCAGTTTCAGAAGCCGGAAGACGCCGTCAAGTATCGGCAGGGTGCCTTCACCGTGCTGGGGGCGCACTTCAGCCGTATCGGCGCGATGGTGCAGGGGCGCGTGCCGTTCGACGCCAAGGTGGCGCAGGACAACGCCGCCATCGTGGCGACGCTGTCCAAGCTGCCGTGGGCCGGGTTCACCCCCGACACCGAAAAGATCAAAAGCCGCACCAAGCCGGAGGCTTGGATGGAAATGGACAAGGTGCGCGCGGGTGCCGACAAGATGATGAAGGCGGTGGCTGACCTAGAAGCCGCCACGCGCACCGGCAACCTGGATGCGGTGAAGAAGACCTTTGGCGAGGCGGCAGCCACCTGCAAGGCCTGCCACGACGCCTATCGCGAATAACGCGCGCCGCCGGGCGGATGGGCGGTTCAGGCCGCCTTCAGCAGGCGTTCCAGCAGCGCGGCCAGCGCCGCGAAGTCCGGCTCGCCGACGTAGCGCTTGACGATGCGCGCCTGTCGGTCGACGATGTAAGTGGTCGGGGTGAGCTTGACCTCGCCCCAGGCGCGCGCCAGCGAGCCGTCGCTGTCCAGCGCGACCGGAAAGGGTAGCTGGCGTGTGCGCGCGAAATTGGCCACCCACTCGGGTGGGTCGTAGCTCATGGCCACGGCGATGGTTTCGAACCCCCGCTCGCGAAAGCGCAGGTAGGTCTGCACCAGTTGGGGCATTTCCTTGACGCAGCTGGCGCAGGTGGTGGCCCAAAAGTTCACCAGCAGCACGCGCCCCTGCCAATCGGCGGGCGCCAGACTGCGTCCGTCCAATAGGCGAAAGGTCGAGGCCGGTGCGCGGTCACCGCCTACGCAGCCGGCCAGCGCTGCTGCGCCCAGCATCGGCCACAGGGGGGCCGTCAGCAGCCAGGGTCGCCATCGAGGGGTCATGAGGCCGTTCTCCTTTCACTGGAGGCACGCCGTGGCGCGCCGGTTGCGCCCTGGCGGTTGCCAGGCTGCGGGCGAGGCACCCGTGGCGGTCGCCAAGCCCGCCGACGCGGGGACACGGGTTGCCGTTGGCGGCAATGAAGACAACACCGCCGCGAACCGCGCAACGCGGCAGGCGGCGTCGATAAACCCGCACAGGGAGCCCGCATCGCGCGATTTTCCCGTTACCATCATCGTACTATGAGCTCTGCTGCCGCTTCGCGTTCCCGGCCCCTGCGCGTGCTCGTGGCCGACGACAACGCGCTCAACCTGCGCCTGGCCACCCGTATCTTGCGAGAGATGGGGCACAGCGGTGTACTGGTGACCGACGGGCACAAGGCGCTGCAGGCGCTGCAGGCGCAGACCTTCGACGTGGCGCTGTTCGATGTGACCATGCCGGACATGGGGGGCCTAGAGGCGCTGGCCGAGCTGCGCGCGTGGGAGCGTGCCGGGCGGCCGCGTACGCCGGTGATCATGGTCACAGCGTACGATTTGCCCGAGGATCGGCGGCGCATGCTGGAGGCCGGCGCGGACGGCTACGTGGCCAAGCCGCTGGACGCCGAGCGGCTGGCGGCCGAGCTGGCGCGCGTGCTGGGCACGCCCTAGCGGGGCAGGCGACCGAGCCACAGACGACCAGCAGGAGTGATCGTGTCCCCCGCCCCTACGCATCCGGAGCCAGGCCGTCACACCCCCGCGCCGGGCCGCGCCTGGGGGCTGCTGCTGGCGGTCGTGGCCACCATCGCGGCGGTGCTGGCGGTGGGGGCGGCGGGCAGTTGGTGGCTGCAGCGGCAGGCGCAGGACGATGTGCAGGCGGCGCTGGAGCGCGATTTGGCGGTCGTCGCGGCGCGGCTGGAGCAGGCGGTGGAGCGCTACGCCACGCTGCTGTTGGCCACGCGCGGCTGGCTGCACGCCAACCCGCAGGCCGATTGGCGCCAGGCGCGCGCCTTCGTGGCGCCGCAGGAATTGGCCGAACGCTACCCAGCGCTGACGGGGATGGCCTTCATCCGGCGTGTGGCACAAGCCGACGTGCCGCGCTGGCAGCGGGAGGCGAATCGGCGCGGGGGGCCAGTGCCGGTGCGCGCGCGCCCCATCCGTCCCGCAGGCCCGCCCACCGAGGACTGGTTTGTCATCGACTGGATCGAGCCCCCCGGGCAAGAGCATTTGGTGGGGTTGGAGCTGTCGTCCGATCCACTGCGCTGGCAGGCCATGCAGCAGGCGGCGCGCAGCGGGCAAGCGACGCTGAGTGCGCCGCTGTGGCTGGCCAACGCGCCCGAGGGGGAGTATGGCCTGTTGTTGGTGCTGCCCGTCTATCGTGGGGGCTGGACGCCCGCTGCGCCCGCCGACCGCCAGCGCTTGCTGGAGGGTTTCGTCGTGTTGGGGGTGCCGGCCATAGAGCTGGCGCGCGAAGCCGGAATGCTGTCCAGCCCACTGGACTGGCATTGGATCGATGAGGCGGCGTCACTGCGGGCGGCACGTACCCCGCCGCAGCAGGATATTGCGCCGGATGCGGCGCGCACGCTCGATGGGGTAGAGCTGTTGGACAGCGATGACCACGGCCTGCTGGCGCGGCTGAAGACCGGCGCCGATTGGCGCGGCAACGCGCAGGTGGGCGCGCGCCGACGCGTGGTGCTGGGTGAGCGTGCTTTCGACCTCTACGTGCGCAGCACCCCGGTCGTGGAGCGCAATGCCCAGTCGCTGGCGGCGCTGTGGGTGGCGGCGGGGGCGTTGCCGGTGGCCTTGCTGGCGGCGTGGGGGGTGGTGGCGGCGGCGCGGCTGCGCCGTGCCGAGCGCGAGCGGCTGGCGTTGCTGGAAAGCGACGTGCAACGCCTGGCCCTGGTGGCCCAGCACACGCACAACGCGGTGTTGTTTGCCGACCGCGACGGCCGCGTGACCTGGATGAATGCCGCGGCCGAGGCGCTGACCGGCTACACGCTGCAGGAGATGCGTGGCCGCAAGCCCGGCGAGCTGCTGCAGTCGCCGCGCACCGATCCGCAGGCGGTGCAGGCGCTGCGCGAGGCGGTGCGCGCGGGGCGCGACGCTGAGGTGGACATCCTCAACCGGGCCAAGGATGGGCGTGAGTACTGGGTGGCGATCGAGTTGATTGCGCTGCACGACGGCGAGCGCCGCTGCACCGGCTTCATGGCGGTGGAGGCCGACATCACCGAGCGCGTGCGCACGCAGGAGCGGCTGCAAGCCGCGCTGGCCGAAGCCACGACGCTGATGGATACCATCCGCCAACATGCCATCGTCAGCCAGGCAGCGCCCGATGGCACCATCGTCGACGCCAACGAAGCGTTTTGCGCCATCAGCGGCTACACGCGCGACGAGCTCATCGGTGCGCCGCATCGCATCGTCAACTCGGGCACCCACGACGCCGCGTTCTGGCGCGATTTCTGGGTCACGATCAGCAGCGGCCGTGCCTGGCGGGGGGAAATCTGCAATCGCGCCAAGGACGGTCGCCTGTACTGGGTGGACAGCATCGTGGCGCCGCTGTTCGACGCGCAGGGGCATATTGAGCGCTACCTGTCGATCTGCTTCGACATCACGGCGCGTAAGGCTGCGGAACAGGCGCTGGCGCAGTCGCGCGCGCGCCTGCAGGGGATCTTGGATGCGACCGGCGCCGGTACCTGGGTGATGGATCCCGACACGGGCGACGCCTTCGTCGATGCCCGGTGGTGGCGCATGCTGGGGTGGCCCGAAGACGGGGACGGCCCGCCGCCGCGTGTGACGCGCGCGCAGTGGGCCGAGCGTGTCCACCCCGACGACTTGCCCGGGCTGGAGCTGGCCCTGCTGGGTGTGCTGGCCGGTGGCGCCGAGGTGCTGGAGTACACCCTGCGCCTGCGCCACCGCAGCGGGCATTGGTTGTGGGTGCGCACGCGTGCGCGCCTGCTGCCCGACTCCGCACGGCCGCAGCGGCAGGCGCTGTACGGCACCAACCTCGACATCACGGCGCTGAAAGCGGCCGAGGAGTCTGCCGCGCGCGCCGAGCGGCTGCTGCGCAGCGCCATCGAAACGATCGGCGAAGGCTTTGCGCTGTACGACCCCGACGATCGGTTGGTATTTTGCAACCAGCGCTACCGCGATTACTACCCCCTTGCGGCCCCGCTGATGGAGCCGGGCCGCACCTTCGAGGAGATCGAGCGCTACGGCGCCGAGCGTGGCGAGTATGCGGCCGCCATCGGTCGCGTGGACGAGTGGGTGGCCGAGCGGGTGGCGCAGCACCGCCAGAGCGACTACGAGCTGACCCAGTGCCTGGCCAGCGGGCGCGTGCTGCGCATCATCGAGCGCCGCACGCCCGAAGGCTACACGGTGGCTTTTCGCATCGACATCACCGAGTTGGAGCGCGCGCGCGCTGCTGCCGAAGAAACAGAGCAGCTGCTGCTCAACGCGCTCGATGTGCTGGGGGCGTCGCTGTCGGTGTTCGACGCCGACGAACGCTTGGTGTGGGCCAACGAGCGTTTCTACCAGCTGCACGCGGGCTTGCGCGATATCCTGCAGCCGGGGGTGGCGTTCGAGACCTTCATCCGCACCGGGCTGCAGCGCGGCGAGATCCGCCTGTCGCCAGGCACCGACGCCGACGCCTGGCTGGCGCAACGGCTGGCGGATTTTCGCGCCGGCCGCACCGACCGCGTGGTGCAGCGCGGCGACGGCTCGGCGCTGCGCATCGTCGAGCGTTGCTTACCCAACGGTCACGTGGTGGGGCTGCGCTTCGACGTCACCGAGCTGGAGCAGGCACGGCGTGAGGCCGAGCGCTTGCGTCAGCAGGCCGAGGAGGCCAGCCGTGCCAAGAGCCAATTTTTGGCCAACATGAGCCACGAGATCCGCACGCCGATGAACGCCGTGCTGGGCATGTTGCAGCTGCTGCTGGGCACACCGCTGGATGCGCGCCAGCGCGACTACGCCGAAAAGAGCGAGGCGGCGGCCAAGTCGCTGCTGGGCATCATCAACGACATTCTGGACTTCTCCAAGATCGAGGCCGGCAAGCTGGAGCTGCACTGCGAGCCGTTTGCGGTGGAGCGGCTGTGGCGTGACCTGGCCACGCTGTACGCGGCCAACTTGCGCGGCAAGCGGCTGGAGCTGCTGTTCGACATCGACCGCGCCATCCCGCGCGTGCTCATCGGGGATGCGCTGCGGCTGCAGCAGGTGCTCATCAACCTGGGCGGCAACGCCATCAAGTTCACGCACCAAGGCAGCGTCACGTTGCGTGTGCGCCTGCTGGCGCTGGAGCCGGGTGCCGATGGCGCGCCGCGGGCGCGGCTGCAGTTTGCCGTCATCGACACCGGCATCGGCATCACCCCGCAGCAGCGCCAGCGCCTCTTTAACGCCTTCACCCAGGCCGAATCGGGCATCACCCGCCAGTACGGAGGCACCGGTCTCGGGCTGGTGATCAGCCAGCGGCTGGTGCGCCTGATGGGGGGCGAACTGACGCTGGACAGCACGCCGGGGGTGGGCAGCACGTTCGCGTTCGAGATCACGCTGCCGGTGGCGCAAACGGTACCGGCCGAGCTGCAGCCGCGCGCGGTGCTGCCCGATCTGCAAGGGTTGCGCTGCCTGGTGGTGGACGACCACCCGGAAGCGCGCGCCGTGGTGGCCGGAGCGCTGCGCACGCTGGGTTGGGCGTGCGACACCGCCGCTGACGCCGAGACCGCGCTGGCGCGCTTGCGCGCCGGCCAGCGCTACGACGTGGCGTTCATCGACTGGACGTTGCCCGGCATGGACGGCTTGGCGCTGGTGCGCGCGTGGCGCGAGTGGGAGTCGGCGCACGCCGCGCCGTTGCCCGGCGGCGGGCGTGCGGTGCTGATCATGGTCAGCGCCAGTGGCCGCGACGCGCTCGGTGATGCGGGCACCGAGGTGCAACGGCTGCTCGACGGCTACCTGGTCAAGCCCGTGACGGCCAGCATGCTGTTCGACGCCGTGGCCGACGCGCGCGCGCCCGCAGCGGCCCCTGCCGCTGTGCCGGCGCGGGCGGTGCAACGTCGCTTGGCGGGCATGCGCGTGCTGCTGGTGGAGGACAACCCGATCAACCAGCAGGTGGCCTGCGAGCTGCTGCGCCGCGAGGGTGCCGAGGTGACGGTGGCCGACAACGGCCAAAAGGCGGTGGACGTGCTGCAGCGCCGCGCCGATGCCTTCGATGTGGTGTTGATGGACATGCAGATGCCGGTGCTCGACGGTCTGCAGGCGACGGCCGTGATTCGCCAGCGGCTGGGCCTGACCGAGCTGCCGATCGTTGCCATGACGGCCAACGCCATGGCCAGCGACCGCGAGGCCTGCCTGGCCGCAGGGATGAACGATCACGTCGGCAAGCCGTTTGCCATCGACCAGCTGGTGCAGGTCCTGCGCCACTGGGCGCCGCACGCGGTGCGTGACGACACCGAGACCGGGGCAGTCCCCCCGGGGCCGCCCGCGCCGGCACCCAACGTGCAGGGCCCGGCAGCGTCACCGGGCGACAGCGGCGCCGGTGCCGTGGCGCCGATCGCATGGCCCGACCCCGATCGTGTGGCGGTGGAGGCAGCGCTGCAGCGGCTGGGCGGCGACCCGGTGCTGTACCAGCGGGTGGTGCGCGGCTTCGTTCAGGGTCTGCCCGACGTGCAGGCCGACTTGCAAAGCCGCCTGGGGGCGGCGCCCGACGCCGCGCTGGCGGCGGCGCTGCACACCCTCAAAGGCACCGCCAGCACCGTGGGCGCGGTGAAGCTGGCGCAGTGTGCGGCGCGTGCCGAGCAGGCCGTCAAGGCGGCGCTGGCCGCGGCCCCGCAGGCGCCGGCGCCGCTGGACAGCAGCGCCTGGTGGCCGCCGCTGGTGGCCGAGCTGCAGATGAGCGCCGACGCGCTGCAGCGCGTGCTGGCGGCGCTGCAGGACCACGGCTGGGTGCCGTCGCCCGAGCCGGCACCGGCGGGCGGCGGCGCGCAGGCCGACCCGGTGCGCTGGCGCGGGGACTTGGTGCGGCTGCAGGCGCTGTTGCAGGAGGCTGACATGGAAGCGCTGGAAGTGCACGACCGGTTGCTGGCCGACGCCGCGGTGGCGGCCGACCCCCGCTGGGCACCGTTGCACCAGGCCATGGAGGCGCTGGACTTCGAGGCAGCGCAGCAGGCCGTGGCCGCGCTGCTGGCCGAGCCGGGAGCCGCCTGATGGCCGCCGTGCCCGCATCAGCCGCCCACCCACCGCCCGACCGGCTGGCGGTGGCCGAAGCGTGGCCCGCGCGCAAGCCGCGCGTGCTGTTGGTCGATGACCAGCCAGTGCAGCTGCAGGTGCTGTACCGGGCGCTTAGCGGGCCATACCAGCTGTTCATGGCCACCAGCGGTGCGCAGGCGCTGCAGGTGGTGCGCGACCAGCAGCCCGATTTGGTGCTGCTCGACGTCGTCATGCCCGACATGGACGGCTTCGAGGTGCTGCAGCGCCTGCATGCCGAGCGCGACACGGCCAACCTGCCCGTGATCTTCGTCACCGCGCACGAGGGCGCGGACATCGAAAGCCGCTGCCTGGAAGCCGGGGCAGTGGACTTCATCGCCAAGCCCGTCAATCCGGCGGTGGTGCGCGCGCGGGTGCGCACCCATCTGACACTGAAGTTCCAGTCGGACCTGCTGCGCACGCTGGCCTTCGTCGATGGCCTGACCGGGGTGGCTAACCGGCGTCATTTCGACGAACGGTTGGCACTGGAGTGGGGCCGCGCGCAGCGGCTGGCCGCCCCGCTGAGCCTGATGCTGGCCGACGTCGATCACTTCAAGGCCTACAACGACCACTACGGCCACCAGGCCGGCGACGAGGTGCTGCGCCGCGTGGCGCAGACGCTGCGCGAGCAGCTGCGCCGCCCCACCGACATGGTGGCGCGCTACGGCGGCGAGGAGTTTGCCTGTCTGTTGCCCGACACGCCGCTGGCCGACGCGCGCACCCTGGCCGAGCGCATGGGGCAGGCGGTGCGTGAGCTGGCCATTCCGCACCGGCACAGCCGCGCCGCGCCAGTGGTGACCGTCAGTTTCGGTGTCGCGGCGCGCGAGGGTCCAGCGCTGCGCGGCGCCCACCCCGCCCTGCTGCTGGGCCTGGCCGATGCCCAGCTCTACGAGGCCAAACACCAAGGGCGTGCGCGGGTGTGCGCGGCGCGGCTCGAGTACGACGGTGCTGCGAACGTGGCAGGTACGGTGGTCGTTTCGCCTGCTCCCCCGTAAAAGCGTTGGGGCGGGCTTGGTGTTGGGCCGAAGCGGGTGAGTCGTGGCCCTGTATCCGCGCGATCGGTGGCTGTCGATGATCAACCGCCAGGCCGCAGCCGCTGCTATCCCATGAGCAGGTTACGCAAGCGCCAAGCGGATTAGCGGCGTGCGCGCAGCTGTGCGCGCGCCTGGGCCAGCCGCTGCTCCAGGTACGGCCCGTAAAAGTCCGCAACGCCCATACCTTCCAGCCGCTCGGCCAGCTCGCGTCCCCGGTCATCTAGAAACAGCACGGTGGGTGCCACCCGCACGCGCCAGCTACGTGCCAGCTCGTATCCGGTGGTGGGGTGCCCCTGCACATCGCGCAGCGCCGTGCGCCGGTCCAGCATGTCCACCTGCACTGCCACCACTTCGCCGCGCTGCTGCATCGGCCCCAGGTAATGCCCGCGCACTACGTCGCAGAAGGCACAGCCGGCCAGGGTCACCATCACCACCAGCGGCTCGCCCCGGGCCACCGCGGTGCGCGCTTCGGTCTGCAGCGACGCCGCGGTGGGCAGCGCAGACTGGGGAGCGCGGGCAGAAAGCGTGGTGGTGCTCATTGGGGCAACGGTATGGCTACTGGGGGGCGCTTGCGCGACGTGGGCTGCGTTACGATGCGATATATGCGATTGTGCCGTTGCTTGCGCGCCCGAGCCACAGCGGCGGGGAATGCCCCCATCGCGCGGCCGCTGCGCCACCTGCCCGGCTGGGGGGTGCTGGCCGCTGGCTTGGTGCTGGCCGGGTGCAGCCCGGCGCTGGACTGGCGCGCAGTACAGCCCACCGGCACGCCGCTGACGGTGTGGCTGCCCTGCAAGGCGGATCAGGCGGTGCGCGAGGTCCCGTTGGCGGGGCCCGGCGCGCCGCCGGTGGCGCTGCGCATGGTTGGCTGCAAGGCCGATGGACGCACCTTTTCGGTGGGCGCGGTGGCCTTGCCGCCCGACGGGGCCGATGTCGGCGCCGCCGCAGTGGCGGCGGCGTGGATCGCGGCCTGGCAGCGCGCCCACTGGGCGGCGCTGGGTGCGGGGGTTTCCGGTGGCGACGCCCCGCCGGGCTGGCAGCCGGTGCCCTGCCTAATCCCGGGGGCGGTGCAGGCGCGCTGCTGGCGCGGCCCGGCACGGGACACGGCGGGGCAGCTGCTGGCCGCCGAGCTGCACTGGGCCAGCGATGGGCGTTGGCTGGTGCAGGCGGCGGTGTTGGGCGAGTCGCTGCCGCCTCTGGCGCACGAGCAATTTTTCGGGGCCGTGCGCTGGCGCTGATCCTGCCGATAATCGCGGTCGTGAATGCCATTTTGGTCATCGCCCACGCTCCGCTGGCCTCCGCGCTGCGTCAATGCGTGTTGCACATCTTTCCCGACGCAGGGGGCGATGTGGACGCGTTGGACGTGCCGGCCGACGAGGCGCCCGAAGCCACGCTGGCGCGCGCGCGCGCGCTGCTGGCACTGCGCGGGGCGGTGGACACGCTGGTGCTGACCGACGTCTTTGGCGCGACGCCCTGCAACGTGGCTACCCAGCTGCTCGATGGTGGGCACACGCGCCTGGTCACCGGTGTCAACCTGCCGATGCTGCTGCGTGCCGTTACCTACCGACACGAGCCGCTGGACGCGCTGGTGACGCGCGCCACGCTCGGCGGCACGCAAGGTGTGATGCCACTGGCCCCCACTGCCCCGCAAAACCAGCTTCGTCGTCCCGTCCACCATGATCCAGCGCACCGCCACCATCAGCAATAAGCTCGGTCTGCACGCCCGTGCCTCGGCCAAGCTGACCAAGTTGGCCAGCCAGTTCCCCTGCGAGGTCTGGCTCAGCCGCAACGGGCGGCGCGTCAATGCCAAGAGCATCATGGGGGTGATGATGCTGGCGGCCGGTCTGGGGGCCACGGTGGAGATCGAAACCGACGGTCCGCAGGAAGACGAGGCGATGGCGGCGCTGCTGGCCTTGATCGACGACAAATTCGGGGAGGGGGAATGACCTTTACGCTGCACGGGCAGGCGGTGTCGCGCGGCGTGGCGATTGGCCGTGCGGTGCTGGTGGCCTCCAGCCGACTAGATGTGGCGCATTATTTCATTGCGCCCGAGCAGACCGACGCCGAGCTGGCGCGACTGCGGCGCGCACGCGACGTCGTCATTGGCGAGCTGCAGCAGCTGCGCGCCGGGCTGGCGCACGACGGCATCGATGCGCACGCCGAACTGGCGGCGCTGCTGGAGGTGCATCTGATGCTGCTGCACGACGCCCAGCTGCAGGAGGGTGTCAAGTACTGGGTGACCGAGCGCCACTACAACGCCGAGTGGGCGCTGACAGCGCAGTTGGAGCTGGTGGCGCGCCAGTTCGACGAAATGGCCGACCCCTACCTGCGCGAGCGTAAGGCCGATCTGGAGCAAATCGTCGAGCGCATGCTGCGTGTGCTGCAGGGGGTGGGGTCGCCGGTTGCGCAGCCTGCAGTGGCCGAGGGGGCTTCGGTTGGGGACCCGCTGGTGCTGGTGGCGCACGATCTGGCCCCGGCCGACATGCTGCAGTTCAAGCACAGCGTCTTTGCTGGCTTCGTCACCGACGTCGGCGGCAAGACCAGCCACACCGCCATCGTTGCCCGTAGCATGGACATCCCGGCGGTGGTGGGGGCGCGCAACGCCAGCCAGTTGGTGCAGCAAGACGACTGGGTGATCGTCGACGGTGACGCCGGCGTGCTGATCGTCAACCCGACGCCTATGCTGTTGGCCGAGTATGGCTACAAGCAGCGCCAGGGCGTCATCGAGCGCGAGCGGCTGGCGCGCATCAAGAACACGCCGGCGGTGACGCTGGACGGGCAACGCATCGAGCTACTGGCCAACATCGAGCAGCCCGAGGACACGCTGCCTGCGCTGTCGGTGGGCGCGGTGGGGGTAGGGCTGTTTCGCACCGAATTCCTGTTCATGGGCCGCGGTGGCCGCCTGCCCGATGAAGAGGAGCAGTACGATGCCTACCGCCGCGCTGTGCAGGGCATGCACGGCCTGCCGGTGACCATTCGCACTGTGGACGTGGGCGCGGACAAGCCGCTGGACCATCACCGGCGCGACGAGCACCTCAACCCGGCGTTGGGGCTGCGCGCCATCCGCTGGAGTCTGGCCGAGCCGGCCATGTTTTTGACGCAACTGCGCGCCATCCTGCGCGCGGCGGCGCACGGCAGGGTCAACATCCTGTTTCCCATGCTGGCGCACCTGGGCGAGATCCGACAGGTGCACGCCATGCTGGCGCAGGCGCGCGAGCAGCTCGACCGCCGCGGCGCGGTGTATGGCCCGGTGCGTGTGGGCGCCATGATCGAGGTGCCGGCCGCGGCGCTCGCGGTGCGGCTGTTCGTGCGGCACTTCGACTTTTTGTCCATCGGCACCAACGACCTCATCCAGTACGCGCTGGCCATCGATCGGGTGGACGAGAGCGTCACCCACCTCTACGACCCGCTGCACCCGGCGGTGCTGCGGCTGGTGGCCGACACCATCGCGGCGTGTGTAGAGGCGGGCAAACCGGTCAGCGTCTGCGGCGAAATGGCCGGCGACGTGACCTTGACGCGCCTGCTGCTGGGGCTGGGGTTGCGCAGCTTTTCGATGCA
>NZ_DAISZC010000062.1:10211-13050 GCF_036824975.1 Tepidimonas sp. | reverse complement strand
CCGTCTCCGTGCTGGCCATCTTGCTGGCCATCGGTGTTCCCCGCCTGCAGAGCTTTGTCGCCAGCAGCCGTATGCGTGCCGCGTCACACGACCTCTATAGTGCGCTGCAGACGGCGCGCATGGAGGCCATACGACGCAATCAGCGCGTCACCGTCTGCAAGGCAAATACGGATTTCAGCAACTGCAACAACAGCGGGAACTGGCACAGCGGCTGGATTGTTTTTGTCGACAGAACGGTCAGTGCCCCCCCGGCCGTCGACGGCACCGACACCATCTTGCAAGTACGACAGCCTCTCGCGCCCGACATCGTCATCACAGGCAACGGAGGCGCAAGCGGCACGGCAACGTATGTCTCCTTCGGCGCTGACGGCGCCAGCAAGCAACTCAATGGTGCGTTCCAGGCCGGCACGTTACGCGTTTGCAGCACGAGCGCAGCGCTGTCCAACGACACACGGGCCCGCCACCTGGTGATCAACGCGTCCGGACGCATCATTTCCGAATCGGTGACGGGGGTTGCCAGCACCTGCCCGGCACCTAACTGACAACCGGATAGCCATCCCTACAAGCTATGGTTCACCATAACACCTCGTCCCGCACGCAGACATGCCGAGGCGCCGGTCTCATTGAAGTGATGGTTGCCGTGATCGTTTTTTCAGTCGGCCTGATTGGCATTCTACGGATGCAACTGGCAGCAATGCGTAATGCGGAAAGTGCGTTTGCCAGCAATCACGCCGCACTCCTGGCCTATGCCATGTTTGATGTTTTACGGGCCGACCGCGCCGGCGCCGCTGGCGACCGTTACGACATACCCAAGACATGCAGCACGACATCTGGAAAAAGTGGCCTGGCGGGGTCTGCGTTGAACGACTGGCTTCAGTCACTCAAGGCAACGCTGGGTAATCACGACGGCGTCTGTGGCGAAGTCGATTGCACCGGCGCAGACTGTCTGGTTCGCGTGTACTGGGATGACAGCCGCGCAACCGAAGGATCCTCGGCCGCCAGCATTGAAGTTCGGTCTCGCCTATGAAACAGAGGCTGCCACCGAACAAACCGTGGCCCCCGGCGTCGATGGAATTGCGACCACCGGTGCGCGGGATCGGGCTGGTCGAACTGATGATTGCCCTGACCTTGGGTCTGGTCGTCAGCGGAGCGATTTTCGGTATTTTTATCTCCAGCCGCGACACATTTAGAACAACCGAGAATCTTGCTCGGCTGCATGACGACGCGCGCATCACCTTCGAGCTGCTTGCTCGCGAAATACGCGAAGCGGGAAGCATCGCCTGCGGCAACACCAACGTGGCCAATGTTCTAAACAATGGTGGCACCGACTGGTGGGCCAATTGGGCAACGGGTCCGCTCGTCGGCTACGGCGGCAATACTCCCGGGCCGCGCGCGTTTGGCTCTACGACCGGAGATCGGATCAGTGGCACCGAAGCGATCTTACTACGCCGTGGCAATGCTTCTCCCGTCATCATCACGGAGCACAATCCCGCTTCAGCGCAGTTCAAGGTCAACACATCAAACCATGGTTTCAACGATGGCGACATTTTGATGGCTTGCGACAGCCAGTCGGCTGCCATTTTTCAAGTCACCAATAGCAGCCAGACCAACAGGACCGTCGTACACAATACAGGCACCGGCACACCAGGAAACTGCTCGAAGGATCTCGGCTTTCCGACCAACTGCAACGGCAATCGAAAAGAACGCACCTTTGCCCAGGGCGGATATCTGGCGAAATACAGCGCGGCATTTTGGTACATCGGCGTCAACCCGCGGGGCGGTCGATCTCTTTACCGCATGGAAAACAACGGAGCACCCACGGAAATGGCGCGTGATGTAACCAACCTTCAGCTTACATTCCTGACCGGCGACCGAGCCGAACCGCCGCAGTATGCCGACTCATTCGTCGCTGCCAACAGCGTCACGCAGTGGAACGACGTCGTCGCCGTCCGCGTGGTACTCACTCACCAAACGAGCGAGGCCGTTGGCACTGGTGGCGGCCCCGTGGGGCGCTCCACACAGTATGTGGTGAGCGTGCGCAACCGGGAATACGTACCATGATGACACGACACCGCTGCCTTCCGCGTTCGGGACGTCGGGCATCCGCAGGCTTTACGCTCGTCATCGCGCTGATACTGCTGTTGGCGATGACCATCATCGGTGTGACGACGATTCGCAGCACCGTCATCGAACAGCGACTCGCCAACGCGACACTGGACCGCAATCTGGCGTTCCAGGCGGCCGAAGCAGCCCTGCGGGTCGGTGAATCCGTCGCCACCATCCACGCACGGACAGCGCCCGCCCTGTCACAACTGGCCGCGGACGGCACGTGCGACCGTACGGTGCAGTCGAACTGTGCTGACGGTATGTGCCAACTTCACGATCCCGACTGTCCACTGCGCAGCAGCGACCTCACCGTTACTGCCTGGGCCACTGCGTCAACGGTCAACCTCGGTCCCCTCATGGGTCAACATCCCCAGTACCTCGTGGAGTTCTTGGGCGCCAACTTTGACTGTGCGCCGCCGGATCCGACGTCCCCCAACGACCCCGACAACAACTGCAAACGCTACCGCATCACCGCGCGGGCCCAGCCCGCGAATAACGATCGGGCAACCGTGATGCTGGAAGTCCTGTTCGCCACGGAATAGTTTGCTCGGATCCAAGGCCATGAACGCAAAGCCTTCGTTCTTTACACATTTGCTGATTGCATCGGCTTGCGCACTCGCGAATTCCGTTTCGATGGCGCAATCGTCGCTGTGGCCCTCCACGCCGCTGTTCATCGGTCTGAGCGTACCACCGAATCTCGTGCTGGCCATCGACGACTCCGGCAGCATGGATT
>NZ_DAISZC010000062.1:7851-10111 GCF_036824975.1 Tepidimonas sp. | reverse complement strand
ACGACTCCGGCAGCATGGATTTCGAAGTCCTCCTTCCCACCAATGATGGTGCACTATGGTGGCACACCGGAAACAAAAGTTTTGTCGGGCGTAATGCATCTGACGCTCTCTCATCAGGAACAATCAACCGCAATACCACCGGTGATTTAAACGATACCTGGAAAAAATATGTCTACTTATTCCCCAATGGAACGGGAACAGGAAATCGCTTATACGGCGACGCCACCCACCATTATGCCATCCCACCTCTACCTCAGTTTGCGTTTGTTCGCAGCCCGACCTATAATAAATTATTCTACGATCCCCTAAAAACATACCCACCGTGGCCTAGCAGCTATGGCCAGAACTTTACGAATGCCGACCCACAATCCGCACGCTCCGATCCTGTCCGCGGAACGGGCACACTCAATTTGACACAAGATCTGACCGCCAATATAGACAACTGGCGCTTCCGGGTTCAGCCCGGCATGACCTATGTTGACGGAACCCTCAAGACTTACACCACCGCCGAATCCAGAACATTTACTTATTTTCCCGCAACCTATTTTCTCCCCACGTCACCGGCTCCTGGTACCCCCTATAACGGCGGCCAATCAAATTGCACCCAACCCAAGCCGCAAGACTATAAGGCCTTTGAAGCCAATCCCGGCATGACACTGCCTGTCGGTGTCCACGCCATCGGCCCGGATGGACGGTGTCTGACGCGTTACGAAATCAAACCCGGCAACACCTTTCCTTCGGGACGAACCTATGCACAAGAATTACAAAATTTTGCCAACTGGTTTACCTATTATCGCAAACGTCATCTGGCCACGCGCGGCGCAATATTCAAAGCGTTCGAGGACGTCCGCGGCTTTCGCGTCGCCACGTTCGGCTTCAATAATCGCACCAACCCGTTGCCTTTTTACGATTATCCCGGCGCGATGTCCGGTAGCACGCCCTCCGGCAAGACAACACTATTCAATGCCGTCAAAGACTACGTTTACCCCGGGGGCACACCAACCCGCGAATCCCTAGATCATATCGGGCAGCAATTGTCCCGTACCACCAACTCTCCATTATTGCATCAGTGCCAACGCAATTACGGCATTATTTTCACAGATGGTTTCGCTACCAACACGACGATTACCGTCGGGAATCAGGACGGCAGCGAGGGCTCTCCTTACGCCGACACCTTTTCTAACACCTTGGCCGATATCGCCATGAAGTACTACAAGGAGCTGCGCGCTGGCGGCTCTGTCCCACCCGCTCAGGGTTGCGGCCTACCGGGCGCGCCACCTTGGCTGGATTGCAATACGAAATGGCATCTGAACACGTCCGCCGTGACCCTGGGGACACGAGGGACGATCTTCGGCGTCACCCACTTCGACCGCGATGATGCGTATCGAAGCCCCCCCAGTTGGCCCGAGCCGAATATTGCTCGCAGCCCGCGCATGGTCGATGACCTGTACCACGCCACCATCAACGGCAGAGGTGAGATGCTCAACGCCAACAATGGCGATGAGCTTGAGGCCGCGCTGCGCAGGATAATCAACACCATTGTCGACTTAAACGCGTCCGGAGGCGGCGCCGCAGTCAGCGCGCAGCGCATCACCACTGATACACGGGTGTTTTACGGAACCTTTGACAGCAAGACATGGGCGGGTGATCTGACAGCGTATCCGCTGGCCACGACCGGCATCGGCAATACCGCGCTTTGGCGCGCTTCGCAACAAATGCCTGCGCCCAGCGCACGCAATATCCTGACCCGTTCGGGCGGCACCGCCGTGAGTTTTACCTGGTCGGCGCTCAGCAGCGCCGACAAAACCGCGCTGGGCAGCGACGCCGTGGTGAACTATTTGCGGGGGGTGCGCACCGGCGAGCAGCAGTACGGCGGCACGCTGCGTAACCGCCCTGCCGGCAACGTGCTGGGAGATATCGTACACTCCACACCGGTTTATCTCAAAGAGAACGACACCGTCTTCGTCGGGGCCAATGATGGCATGCTGCACGCCTTTGACGGCACAACCGGCCGGGAGCGCTTCGCTTATATCCCGAGCGCGCTGCTGTCTCGCCTAAAAGCCTTGTCCGAACCTTCGTACACGCACCAATATTTCGTCGACGGTGAGCTGGCGGTCAGCTCCCGAATGGATACCGGCGGGAAAAACATTCTTGTCGCCACGCTGGGGCGCGGGGGCAGGGGCCTGTTCGCACTCGATGTGACCACCCCCGCATCATTTGGCCCTTCCCATGTGCTTTGGGAGCAGTTTGGTGCCGGTGA
>NZ_DAISZC010000062.1:2578-7751 GCF_036824975.1 Tepidimonas sp. | reverse complement strand
CCCCCGCATCATTTGGCCCTTCCCATGTGCTTTGGGAGCAGTTTGGTGCCGGTGACAACGATCTGGGTCACATCCTTGGCAAGCCGGTCATTGCCCAAATGAACAACGGCGAGTGGGCCGTCATCGTGGGCAACGGCTACGCCTCATCCAGTGGTACGGCGGCGCTGTATATCTATCGCCTGGTTGACGGTACACTGCTCAGGAAATTGAACACTGGCGTGACGAGTGACAACGGGATGGCCACGCCCTCTGTGTGGGATGACAACGGCGACGGCAAGATCGACTGGATTTACGCAGGCGATCTGAAGGGTAACGTATGGCGCATCGATGTCAACGCCGCCAATGCATCACAATGGGATTTTCGCGATAAGCAGGGCAACAACCCCCAACCGTTTTTCACCGCCAAGGATGCCAGTGGCAATCCTCAGCCGATCACGGCGCCGATCGGTATTGCGGTCAATACCAAGATCGGCTCTGTCGGAGAGGGTCGGCGATTTTTGCTATTTGGCACCGGCAGCTACTTTCGCACCGGTGACGCCGGCGACAAGAGCCAACAGACGTGGTACGGCTTGATCGACGATACCGTCATCAGCGGACGCAATGAGCTGACAGCGCGTTCGGTGGCACAACAAGCTTTTTTTGACAACAAGCCGGTTCGCACGTTTAGCGAGGCCGTCGTGGGCGATATGAATGGGAAAAAGGGTTGGTATCTGGACTTCCCCGCCAACACTGGGGAGCGCATTGTCACGCAGACACGAGTGATCACCAACAGCGTGGTGCCGTTTGCCATTGCCAGCAGCATCATCCCCTCTGAAGACCCGTGTCAGGCGGGGGGGCGCGGCTACCTCAATGTCATCGATCCTTTCACCGGATCCCGGCTGACGACGGGTGTCATCGACGTGAACGACAACCGCGACTTCGCAGATGATAAAATCGGTTCATCCTTCATCGGCAGTGTCGATCTGGGCGTGGGCATGCCAACCACACCGAATCTGACGACATCACGCATCGTCGTTCCCGGCACGACTGGGCTTGACAGCGTCGCTATCCGCATCACCCAACGGAATATCGGGCGACTCAACTGGCGAGAAATCGTCCGAAACTGATCATGAACACACGCGGTTTCACCCTCATTGAAGTGTTGATCACTGTGGCCATCATCGGCATACTGGCCGCCATCGCTTATCCTAGTTATCAGCAATATGTATTGCGCACGCACCGCAGTGCGGCACAGGGGTGTCTGGTTGAATTGGCGCAGTGGATGGAGCGTTACTACACAACCCACATGACCTACACCGGCGCGACATTGCCGACCATAGCATGCCGCTCTGACCTGGCTGCCCGCTATGCGTTTTCTTTCAGTGGCACGCCCAGCGCGACAGCGTTTGTCATTCAGGCCGTACCGCAGGGAGCGCAGTCCGCCGATTCCTGTGGCACGATGACGCTCAATCAAGCGGGGGCGCGCACACCGGCTACCTCTGGGTGCTGGAATTGAACACGATGACCTTGGCCACCTGGAACGTCAACTCACTCGGCGTTCGGCTACCCCACGTACTGGACTGGCTGGCCACTCACCCGGTGGACGTGCTGGCGCTGCAGGAGTTAAAACTCACTGATGACAAGTTTCCGGTGCAGGCGCTGGCGCAGGCCGGTTACACGGCCGCGTGGTTCGGCCAAAAGACTTACAACGGCGTGGCGTTGCTGGTGCGCATGCCCGGCTCACTCGATGAGGTGCAGCGCAACATCCCCGGCTTCGCAGACGAACAAGCGCGCGTGATCGCGGCGACGGTGCAGCCCGCCGCAGGCGGCGCACCCCTGCGCGTGATCGGAGCCTATTTCCCCAACGGGCAGGCCCCGGGCAGCGACAAGTTCGCCTACAAACTGCGCTGGCTGCAAGCGCTGCGCGACTGGCTGGCGCAGGAGCTGGCTCGCCACCCGCGACTGGTACTGATGGGGGACTTCAACATCACGGTAGATGACGATGATGTGTGGGACCCCGAGGGGCTGCGCGAAACGATCCACTGCACCAGCGCCGAGCGCGCCGCGCTGCAGGCAGTGGCCGCGCTGGGTCTGCACGACGCCTTCCGGTTGTTCCCCCAGCCGCCACGCAGTTTTTCCTGGTGGGACTACCGACAGCTGGCGTTTCCGAAAAACCAGGGCCTGCGCATCGACCACATCTGGATCAGCGATGCGCTGCGCCCGCTGGCGCAGGCCTGCCGCATCGACCGCGCACCCCGCAAGTGGAAGCAGCCCAGCGACCATGCGCCGGTGGTGCTGACGCTGGCGGCTTGCGGCTGAGCGCGTCCTTGCATGCGGGTGCGCGACTACCGGCCGCGCGTCCGCGCGTCGGTGGCCCCGGACGGTAGCGTGCGGGGTCACACGCAGCGGTCACTCGCCCGGGCCGTCCATGCCCAGTTCCTGCATCTTGCGGGTGATGGTGTTGCGGCCAATGCCCAGGCGCTGCGCGGCCTCAATACGCCGCCCGCGCGTGGCGCGCAGCGCAGCTTCGATCAGGCGGCGCTCGGCGCGCTCGATCATGCGGTCCCACACGCGGGGCTCGCCCCGCGACAGCGCGGCCAGCGCCTCGGCCAGCAGGACATCGTCCCAGGCGGCGGTGCCCCCGATCCCCGGCACCGGCTCGGCCCCCGCCGGGCTGGCCACCTTTGTCCCCGCCGGGACGCTGGCCGACGCCGTGGCGCCGTGAGCGGGTGCGGCACCTCCCGGATGCACCCCCAGGCCATCGGGCGCACCGGACAGCGCGGGGGCGGTCGGGGCAGTGGGGGCCGTCGCGCCCGCCGGCGCAGCCCCCGCTGCGGCCCGAACACCGGCGGCCAGCACCTCGGGCGGCAGGTCCTTGACTGGAATCACCTGCGTCGGTGCCATCACCGTCAGCCAGTGGCAGAGGTTTTCCAGCTGCCGCACGTTGCCCGGAAAGTCATACGCCATCAACACCGCCAGCGCCTCGTCCGACAGGCGCTTGGGTTCGACTTCCAGCTGACGGGCGCTTTGCTGCAGAAAAAAGCGCGCCAGCAACGGCACATCCTCCCGGCGTTCGCGCAGCGGGGGCAGCCGCAGCCGAATGACGTTGAGGCGGTGGTACAGATCTTCGCGGAACGCCCCTTCCCGCACCCGCTGCTCCAGGTTCTGGTGCGTAGCCGCAATGATGCGCACATGGGCTTTGAGCGGCGTGTGGCCACCGACACGGTAGTAGTGCCCGTCGGACAGTACGCGCAGCAGCCGCGTTTGCAGCTCCAGCGGCATGTCGCCAATCTCATCCAGGAACAGCGTGCCGCCCTCGGCCTGCTCGAAGCGGCCACGGCGCAGGGTCTGGGCACCAGTGAAGGCCCCGCGCTCGTGCCCGAACAGCTCGGACTCCAGCAAGTCTTTCGGGATGGCGGCGGTGTTGATGGCGATGAACGGCCCCTTGGCGCGTGGTGAATGCTTGTGCAGGGCGCGCGCCACCAGCTCTTTGCCGGTGCCGGACTCGCCGGTAATCAGCACCGTCACGTGGCTGTGACTGAGCCGTCCGATGGCGCGAAAGACGTCCTGCATGGCCGGTGCCTGACCCAGGATCTCGGGTGCGTTACCCAACACATCATCGGCCGCCGCCTCCTCGCGCAGGCTCTCCTGCGCCGCGCGCCGAATCAGCTCCACCGCCTTGGGCAAATCGAACGGTTTGGGCAGGTATTCAAACGCCCCTGCCTGAAACGCCGCCACCGCGCTGTCCAGGTCGGAGTATGCGGTCATGATGATGACCGGCAGCGCCGGGTACTGGCGCTTGACCTTCTCCAGCAACTCCAGGCCCGATCCGCCCGGCATGCGGATGTCGCTGACCAGAACCTGTGGCCCGTCGTCGGCACCATCGGCCAGCGCGTCCAGTACCGCCCGCGGGCTGTCGAAACTGCGCGTGGGCAGGTCCTCGCGCGCCAGCGCCTTTTCCAGCACGAAGCGGATGGAGGGGTCGTCGTCGGCGATCCAGATCGGTTTCATGCGCGGCACTCTCTCGTGTCTGCCCTCGCCGCGCCGACGCTACGGCAGCGGGATGAGGATCTTGAAGTCGGTGTGGCCGGGTCGGCTGTCGCACTCGATCAGGCCGTTGTGCTGCTGAATGAACGTCTGCGCCAGGGTAAGCCCCAAGCCAGACCCCCCATCGCGCCCCGACACCAGCGGGTAGAAGATGCGGTCCCTGATCTCGTCCGGCACGCCCGGGCCGTTGTCGATCACATGCAATTCCAGTGCCAACCGGAACCGCTGCCGGCCGAAGGTGAGCTGACGCTGCACGCGGGTGCGCAGCGTGATGCGCGCATCCCCCACGGCCATACGCGCCTTGAGCGCGTGCGCCGCGTTGTGAACCAGATTGAGTAGCGCCTGAATCAGCAGCTCGCGGTCACCCCGGAACTCGGGGATCGAGGTATCGTAGTCGCGCACTACGGTCAATCCACGCGGAAACTCGGCCAGGATGATGGCGCGCACGCGCTCGCATACCTCGTGGATGTTGACGTCGGCCATCACCGGCGCGCGCCGGTGCGGGGCCAGCAACCGGTCCACCAGCGACTGCAACCGGTCGGCCTCATGCACGATGACCTCGGTATATTCGGTCAGATCGTCACGCCCGGCCAACTCCAGTTGCAGCAGCTGCGCCGCGCCGCGAATGCCGCCGAGCGGATTTTTGATCTCGTGCGCTAGGTTGCGGATCAGCTCCTTATTGGCCTGGGCCTGCTCCAGCAGCCGCTGCTCGCGCTCCTGCCGCGTCTGCTGCTCCAGTGGCAGCATCTCGACGATGCGCTGCTGCGGCGATTCGGTGGCGGCCAGCACCAAATGTACTGGCAGAGGATCACGCAGCAGGCGCTTCAGATGCGTGTCGTAGCGGATCACCGCGTATTCGTGGCCGCGCATGCCCTGCAGTGCGTTTTGCAGTAAGGCGGGCTCGGTCAGCCAGTCGGCCAGCGACACACCGCGCAGGTTGCGGCGCGACAGGCCCAGCGCGTCCTCCAGCGCGTGGTTGGCGTAACGGATGGCGCCGCCTTCGTCGATCACGGCCACCAGCGTGGCCAACAAATCCAGCGCCGCCAGCGGCGCATCGTCAGCAAATGGCCACATCTCCGCATCGGCACTGCCCTTGGCACGGGTGCTCATCGCCACACGCCTCCCCATGACCGTAAGAAACCCGCAA
>NZ_DAISZC010000062.1:0-2478 GCF_036824975.1 Tepidimonas sp. | reverse complement strand
GCCACGTCCCGGTGCCGTGCGCCGGCACGGCGGTGGTATCGGCTCAACGGGTCTCGCCCGCGCTCGCACCCAAGCGCCCCATTTCGCGGCGAATCGCCGCCACGTCAGCCTCGGCCCGCTCCACGCGGGTGCGCAGTTCCTGCACCCGCGCCTGGTAGGCGGCTTCGCCGGCCTCATGGGCCCGGCGCGGCGGTCTGCCATCGGCGTAGTCGGCGCGCGCCTGCGCCAGCCGCTCCTCGGCGCGGCGCAGTTCCTGCTCCAGGATGCGGCGCGCCTCGGCGTCGCGCTGGCGCTGCTGGTCCGGATCCACCCGCTCGACCGGCGAGCGTGCCGCGGCGCCGCCCGCAACCGGGGCGGATGCACCTCTGGCGGAGGTGCCGTTGCCCGCCGCCCCTTGGCCGGTGCGCGCGCCCTGCACGATCGTCAGATTGCCCCCCTGCACTTCGCGGCAGCCGCGCGCGGCCGGATTCGGACCGGGCTGGTTGGTGTACTCATTGCCACAGCGCCAGATGGTCGATCCCTGGGCCTGGGCGACCAGCGTGCCGCACGACAGCGCGACAGCCGCGCCCAGCACCACCGCGCAGACAGCGCATACCCTGCGCTCCGATTGACGAGCCTTCATGCTGACAGTATGGCGTAAAACGTCGCGACCCGGGCAGGGCGGCCCTGTGGCGCCACTTCGCCCCGCCTCCCCCAAGCGCATGGGGGGCCCCGCAGGCGCCCCCCAATCCATCGGTCAGCCGTGATGCCCGCGCGCTTCGTCACGGGCAGCGGCCGCTTTACAGGCTGAAGTACATGTCGTACTCGGTCGGCGTCACCTCGACACGGGCGCGGTTGACTTCCTGCATCTTCAGCTCGATGTAGGCATCCAGCATCGAGTCGGTAAACACCCCGCCCTTGGTCAGGAAGGCGCGGTCTTTGTCCAGGTAGTCCAGCGCCATGTCAAGGCTGTGGCACACGGTGGGCACCAGCTTGTCCTCTTCCGGCGGCAGGTGGTACAGGTCCTTGGTTGCGGCCTCGCCGGGGTGGATCTTGTTTTCCACACCATCCAGCCCCGCCATCAGCAGCGCGGCAAAGCACAGGTACGGGTTGGCCATGGGATCGGGGAAGCGGGCCTCGACGCGGCGCGCCTTCGGGTTGGCCACGTACGGGATACGGATGGAGGCCGAGCGGTTTTTGGCCGAGTAAGCGAGCTTGACCGGCGCCTCGAAGTGTGGCACCAGGCGCTTGTAGCTGTTGGTGGTCGGGTTGGTGATGGCGTTGAGCGCACGCGCGTGTTTGATGATGCCGCCGATGTAGTACAGCGCGAAGTCGCTCAGGCCCGCGTAGCCGTCACCGGCGAACAGGTTCTTGCCGTCCTTCCAAACCGACTGGTGCACGTGCATGCCACTGCCATTGTCGCCGTGGTAGGGCTTGGGCATGAAGGTGGCCGTCTTGCCATAGCTGTTGGCCACGTTCCAGATCACGTACTTCAGCGTCTGCGTCCAGTCCGCACGCTGCACCAGCGTGCTGAATTTGGTGCCGATCTCGCACTGGCCAGCACCCGCCACCTCGTGGTGGAACACCTCCACCGGAATGCCCAGCGACTCCAGAATCAGCACCATCTCGGCGCGCATGTCGTGCGTGCTGTCCACCGGCGGCACGGGGAAGTAGCCGCCCTTGGTGCGCGGACGGTGGCCGCGGTTACCGTTTTCGAACTTGGTACCGGTGTTCCACGGCGCCTCGTATTCCTCGATCTCGTAGAAGCAGTGACCCGGGTTGGTGCTCCAGCGCACGCCATCGAACAGGAAGAACTCAGGCTCGGGGCCGAAGTACGCGGTGTCACCCAGGCCGGACGCCTTCAGGTACGCCTCGGCGCGCTTGGCGATGGAGCGCGGGTCGCGGTCGTAGGCCTTGCCGTCGCTGGGCTCGATCACGTCGCACTGCATAAACAGCGTCGTTTCCTCGAAGAAGGGGTCGAGGTTGGCGGTGTTGGGGTCGGGCATCAGCAGCATGTCCGAGGCCTCGATGCCCTTCCAGCCGGCAATGGAGGACCCGTCGAACGCGTGGCCCGACGTGAACTTGTCCTCGCTGAAGGCGGAAACCGGCACGGTGACGTGCTGCTCCTTGCCGCGGGTGTCGGTGAAGCGGAAATCGACAAACTTGACGTCGTTTTCCTTGATCATATTCATCACGTCGGCGACGGACTTGGCCATCGGTATGCTCCTCAGGGTTGGGACAAAAACGGTACGGATTCACTATAGCAGCTCGCGTGCCAGCGCCGACGACAACAGCGCCCAAGGACAATCCGCGCCGGGCTGGCGCCGCGATCCGCGCTGTGGACGATGCCGGCTTTGCGACGCACCGCGTTGCCCCGGACGGGCTTTCCACACCCAGCCCACGAACGTCGCCGCACACTGCGGCTGGCAGCATATGTCTGTAGAGGTCGCACTCGGTTGCGCCGTCCTGCACAGCTATCCGGCGCACATCATCACGCCC
>NZ_DAISZC010000061.1:0-13135 GCF_036824975.1 Tepidimonas sp. | reverse complement strand
ACGCGGATGCGGTCGGCGGCCATCTGCACGGCCGACAGGCCCGATGCGCAAAAGCGGTTGACGGTGATGCCACCCACGCTCTTGGGCAGACCGGCCAGCACGGCGCCCACGCGCGCGACGTTGAGGCCCTGCTGGGCCTCAGGAATCGCGCAACCGCAGATCACGTCTTCGATGGCAGCGGGGTCGAGGCCCGGCACTTGGGCGACGGCAGCGCGCAGCACGTGGGCCAGCAGGTCGTCGGGCCGGGTGTGGCGAAAGTAGCCCTTGTGGGATTTGCCGATCGGCGTGCGGGTGGCCGCGACGATGTAGGCGTCTGTCAGAGTTTTCATGTCGGGTATCTCCGCATCGGATCTCAGTTGCGCAGCGGCTTGCCGCTGTTGAGCAGCGCCATGATGCGCTCCTGCGTTTTGATCTGGGTGATGAGGGCGCAAAACGCCTCGCGCTCGAGCTGCATCAGGTACTCTTCGCTGACCAGCGTGCCCGGCTCGACATCACCGCCTGTGACCACGTGGGCGATGCGGCTGGCGATGTGGAAGTCGTACGCGGTGATGAAGCCGCCGTCGCGCATGTTGACCAGCGACCCCAGGATGGTGGCCTTGCCGCTGCGCCCTGCCACGGGGAACAGGCGCTTGAGCGGTGGGCGGTAGCCGGCGTCGCGCATCGCTTGCGCGGTGCGCAGCGCCACGTAGAGCAACTCATCGCGGTGCGGCACGATGATGTCGCTGTCAAGCAGATAGCCCAACTTACGGCTTTCCAGTGCGCTGGTGCCCACGGTGGCCATTGCCGCCGCCTTGAAGCCCTCGGTCAGGAACGGCAACAGGTCCACGTCGGCGCTGCCGCCCGGTGTACGCGAGCGCGCGTTTTCGGCAGCGCGGCGCGCGATGTAGGTCAGCCCGCCCGCACCGGGAATCAGCCCCACCCCCACCTCCACCAGGCCAATGTAGCTTTCCATGTGCGCCACGCGCCGCGCACAGTGCACGGCCAGCTCACATCCACCACCCAGCGCCATGCCGCGCACCGCGGCCACCGTGGGCACCTGGGCGTAGCGCAGGCGCAGCATCACGCGCTGCATCTCGGCCTCCACCGACTCGATGGCCTGCACGCCCATGGCGGCAAACGCCGGCAGCGTCGCCTGCAGATCGGCCCCCACCGAAAACGGCTCCTCGCCCGACCACACGACCAAGCCCGCGAAGCGCGCTTCGGCCTCCTGTACCGCGCGGTCCAGCCCTTCGACGACCGCGGGACTGATGGCGTGCATCTTGGTCTTGAGGCTGGCGATCAGCACATCGTCCAAGCCCGGGCGCGTCAGCGTCCACAGGCGGATGGCGTCATCCTCGTACACCGTGCTGCCGTCGGTACGCCAGTCGGCGCCGGCTTCGCCGCCCACGCGCTCGCGGTAGAGCTGGCGTGCATGCACCGGCAGCGTGCGCGGCGGCTCGAAGCGAGCGGTACTGGGATTCCACGACCCTTCGGGCTGGTGCACGCCGCCGCGCTCGGCTACCGGGCCTTCGAACACCCACGCCGGCAGCGGCGTTGTGCACAGGGCGCGTCCGGCGTCGATATCGTCCTGCACCATGCGGGCAACCTCCAGCCAGCCAGCCTCCTGCCACAGCTCGAACGGCCCTTGCTGCATGCCAAAGCCCCAGCGCATGGCCTGATCCACATCGCGCGCCGTCTCGGCAATCGACTGCAAGTGCAGGGCCGCGTAGTGAAAGCCATTGCGCAGGATGGCCCACAAGAACTGCCCTTGCGGCCCCTCGGCGTTGCGCAGCAGCTTCAGGCGCTCGGCCGCGGGCTTCTTGAGCATGCGACCGTAGACCTCGTCGGCCTTCTGACCTGCCGGCACGTACTCGCCGCGGGCCAGGTCGAAACGCAGCACATCGCGCCCCACCTTTTTGTAAAAGCCTGCCTTGGTCTTCTGCCCCAGGTGCCCCTTGTCCAGCAGCGCCTGCAGCACGGCGGGCGTGGCAAAACTGTCGTAGAACGGGTCGGTTTCGGGCGACAACTGCGTCTGCATGGTGCGGATGACGTGCGCCAGCGTATCCAGCCCCACCACGTCGGCGGTGCGGAAGGTACCGCTGGAAGCGCGCCCCAGGCGCTTGCCGGTCAGATCATCGACGACGTCGAACGTCAGCCCGTAGCGCTCGGCCTCGCGCATCGTGGACAGCATGCCGGCGATGCCGATGCGGTTGGCGATGAAGTTGGGCGTGTCCTTGGCACGCACCACGTTCTTGCCCAGTGTGGTGGTGCAAAACGCCTCCAGCGCATCCAGCACGTCGGCGCGCGTAGCCGGGGTGGCGATCAGCTCCACCAGCGGCATGTAGCGCGGCGGGTTGAAGAAGTGGATGCCACAGAAGCGCGGCCGCAGCGCCTCGGGCAGCGGCTCGGCCAGCTGGCCAATCGACAGCCCCGAGGTGTTGGAGGCCAAAATGGCGCCCTCGGCCAGATGGGGGGCAATGCGGGCATAGAGCTGGTGTTTCCAGTCCATGCGCTCGGCAATCGCTTCGATGACCAGGTCACAACCGCGCAGCAGTTCTAGGTGCTCATCGTAGTTGGCGGGCTGGATTAGATCGGCCTCATCGGCCACACCCAACGGGCTGGGCTTGAGCTTTTTCAGGTTGGCAATCGCCTGACGGGCGATGGCGCTCTTGTCAGCGCCCTCTTTGGGCAGATCGAACAACACCACAGGCACGCGGACGTTGACCAGGTGCGCGGCAATCTGCGCCCCCATGACGCCTGCGCCCAGCACGGCGACGCGTTGGATGGTAAATCGGGACATGTGTGTGATCCTCACGGGTACGGCAGGCGCTCGGTGACAGAGACGCCTGCGCGGAAGGGTGCGTCAGTTCACACGCACCCAGGTTTGGGTTCGACCGATGAACAGCACCGAGCCACGCACCTCCAACTTGGCGCCGCCCTCCACCGGGGTCAGGCGCACGTTGTAGGTCTTGCCAGACTCGGGGTCGAGGATGGTGCCGCCCTCCCACACGGCCTTGTCGGGTACCGGCTTGACACCACGGATGATCTCGAGCCCAACGATGGGCTGATCCTTGCGGTCGTCGGTGCACGCGGTGCAGCGCCGGTTGGGGTCTGCCCCCTTGCGCAGCAGCCTTTCGACGCGGCCGCTGAGCACGCCATCTTTTTCGGTGATCACCACCTCGCTCTTGACCTCCTTGGTCTCGTCGTCAATGGTGTGCCAGCGGCCTACTGGAGTCATCTGTGCCCACGCCGGTGCGGCCGCAACCAGCAACGCTGCCGCCCCCGGCAGGGCGCAACGCCGAGCCGTGCGAAGCCAGGTCATCATGGGTCGTCTCCTTGTCATCGGTTGCAGATATGTCCCGGCGCGGTCGGATCCGATCCGGGACCCTCACGGTTCACGCCAACGCGGCCTCGGTGTCGAGCAGCACCGCGCTGCCCGAGCGCGCCAGGCGCATTTGCAGCGTCGCCTCGGGGAACAGCCGGACGAAGTAAAAGCGCGCCGTCTGCAGCTTGGCGGTGTAAAACGCATCGGTGCTGCCGGCCGCGATGGCTTTCAGCGCCACCGACGCCATGCGCGCAAAGAAGTAGCCGAACACCAGGTGGCCCGCCACGCGCAGGTAAGGCACCGCCGCCGCACCCGCCTCGTCCGGGTTCTGCAGCGCCTTGAAGCCGATCTCGGTGGTGAACTTGGTCATCTGCTCGGCCAGCTGCGCCAGCGGGTTGATGAACTCGCTCATCTTCTCGTTGACGCCCTCTTCCTCCAGCAGCGCCTGCACCAGCTTGCCGAATTTCTTCAGCGTTGCGCCTTGGTTGCCCAGCACCTTGCGGCCCAGCAAGTCCAGCGCCTGGATGGTGTTGGTGCCCTCGTAAATCATGTTGATGCGGGCATCGCGCACGAACTGCTCCATGCCCCACTCCTTGATGTAGCCGTGGCCGCCGAACACCTGCAGGCACTCGTTGACGGCAATGAAACCGTTGTCGGTGAGGAACGCCTTGGCGATCGGTGTCAACAGCGCCAGCAGCTCGGCGCTGTCCTGGCGCACCTGCTCATCCGGGTGGTGCAGTTCCTGATCCAGCAGCAGCGCGCAGTAGATCAGCAGCGCGCGGCCGCCTTCGGCGTAGGCCTTGGCGGTCAGTAGCATGCGGCGCACATCCGGATGCACGATGATCGGGTCGGCCGGCTTGTCCTTGGCCTTGGGGCCGCTCAAACTGCGCATCTGAATGCGGTCCTTGGCGTAGGCCAAGGCGTTTTGGAACGCCACTTCGGTCAGACCCACCGACTGGTTGCCCACGCCCAAGCGTGCGGCGTTCATCATCACGAACATGGCCTGCAGGCCCTTGTTGGGCTGCCCCACCAGCGTCCCCACGGCACCATCCAGAATCATCTGGCAGGTAGCGTTGCCGTGGATGCCCATCTTGTGCTCGATGCCACCGCAGTAGATGGCATTGCGCTCGCCCAGACTGCCGTCAGCGTTGACCTTGAACTTGGGCACCACGAACAGGCTGATACCCTTGGTGCCGGCGGGTGCATCCGGCAGGCGCGCCAGCACCAGGTGCACGATGTTGTCTGCCAGATCGTGCTCGCCGGCGCTGATGAAGATCTTCTGCCCGGTGAGCTTGTAGGTGCCGTCGGGCTGCGGTTCGGCCTTGGTGCGCAGCAGGCCCAGGTCGGTGCCGCAGTGCGGCTCGGTCAGGCACATGGTGCCGGTCCATTCGCCGCTGGTCAGCTTGGGCAGATACAGGCGCTTTTGCTCCTCGGTGCCGTGGGCGTGCAGGCATTCGTAAGCGCCATGGCTCAGCCCCGGGTACATGGTCCAGGCCTGGTTGGCGCTGTTGAGCATCTCGTAGAACGCCTGGTTGACCACGAACGGCAGGCCCTGGCCGCCATGCGCGGGGTCACAGCTCAGCGCCGGCCAGCCGCCGTCCACATACTGGCGGTAGGCGGCTTTGAAGCCGCTGGGCGTGGTCACCGCATGCGTGCTCTTGTCCAACCGACAGCCTTCGCCATCCCCCGTCATGTTGAGCGGAAAGATCACCTCGGCGGCAAACTTGCCGCCTTCTTCCAGCACGGCGTTGATGGTGTCGGCGTCGATCTCGGCGTGCGGCGGACACAGCCGCAGTTCATCCGTCACGCGCAACACCTCGTGCAGCACGAACTGCATATCGCGCAGAGGGGGGGTGTACTGGGGCATCGTGGTCTCCTGAGTTCAGGGTTGGGGTGGGACAGAAACGGGAAAGCCGGGTCGCAGCTGCGATCGGGACTTTGACATGTCGGTCCGGTCAGCCAGCGTCACGCCGGTAACGCGCCAGCAGGTTGTCGAAGCCGGTGCGCGCATGCCGCAGACCGTCGGTGCTGCGCAGGAAGCGCGCCTCGTAGTGCAACGCCAGGATCAGTCCGTGAATTTCGAACGCCACCTGTGCGGGGTCGGCATCGGCACGCAAATGGCCCTCGTCGATGGCCAGCTGCACCGCGCGCCGCACCGCCGCCTGCCAGGTGTTGACGGTGGCAACCAGCGCGTCGCGCACCGGCCCGGGGCGGTCGTCGAACTCGACGGCACCGCTGATGTAGATGCAGCCGGAGTCGATCTCCAGCGAGGTCTGGCGCATCCAGTTGTCAAACAGGGCGCGCAGCCGGGGCAGACCGCGCGGCGCGGCCAACGCCGGGCGGAACACTTCGCGCTCGAAGCGGTCGTGGTACTCGCGCACCACCGAAATCTGCAACTCCTCACGCGAGCCGAAATGGGCGAAGACACCCGACTTGCTCATGCCCATCATCTCGGCGATCGCGCCGATGCTCAGGCCCTCCAGACCGACTTGCGAGGCCAGCGACAGTGCAGCATCGACGATCGCGGCCTTGGTCTGCTGCCCCTTGTGCGGGGACTTCGCCGACCGGGACGGCGCTGCTGCCCCCGCAACACGCACCCGCCCCCTGCGCGCCCGGGTGGGCGCAGGGGCGGAGAGATCGGAGTCGGCCATCGGGACCTCCAAAATAAAACGAACGATCGTTTTATTTTAGAGGTCGATGGGCGCTTGTCAATCCGGGGCGCAAAAAATTTCCCACAGGTACCCTGGCGCATCACCGCGGCCGCGGGGCTTGGGCACAGGAACGCCCCACCCGGCTCAGTGCGAGCGAATCATGGTGCCGAACGGCTGCTCGCTCAGCACTTCCAGCAGCAGGGCGTGCGGTACCCGGCCGTCGATGATGTGCACCGCGCGCACGCCGCTCTTGGCGGCATCCAACGCACCCGAGATCTTCGGGATCATGCCGCCGCTGATGGTGCCGTCGGCCACCAATTCATCGATGCGCCGCGGCGTCAGCTCGGGCAGCAGCTGCCCCTGCTTGTCCAGCACACCGGGTATGTTGGTCAGCATCAGCAGCTTTTCGGCCTGCAGTACGGTGGCCAGCTTGGCCGCCACCACATCGGCGTTGATGTTGTAGCTCTCGTTGTGCTCGCCAAAGCCGATCGGGCTGACCACCGGGATGAACTGATCCTCCTGCAGCGCGCGCACCACCGATGGGTCGATCGAGACGATATCGCCCACCTGCCCCAAGTCGTGCTCCACGCTGGGGTCGTTCACATCGACCATGCGCAGCTTGCGCGCGCGGATCATGGCGCCGTCGCGTCCGGTCAGGCCAACCGCCTTGCCGCCGGCGCGGTTGATCAGCCCCACGATGTCCTGCTGCACCTCGCCGGCCAGCACCCATTCCACCACTTCCATGGTCTCGGCATCGGTCACACGCATGCCCTGGATGAAATGCCCCTGCTTGCCCAGACGCTTGAGCAGCGTCTCGATCTGCGGTCCGCCGCCGTGAACCACCACCGGGTTGATACCCACCAGCTTGAGCAACACCACGTCCTCGGCGAATGCCGCCTGCAGTTCCGGGTCGGTCATGGCGTTGCCGCCGTACTTGATGACCATGGTCTTGCCGTGATACTTGCGAATGTAGGGCAGCGCCTGGGCCAAGACTTCGGCCCGGTCACGGGGCTGCAAGTGGGACAGATCGCGGCTGGTGTGAAGCATGGCGTTCGGGGTAGGATGGCGCACGGTTGCGGGGACGATCGCCGCCGTGCCTGCCGGCAGCCGGCGGACGCCGGGCGCGCGGACAGCAAAGTACGGATGGCGGTTGCGCCGCGTGCCATGGCGTTGGGACCGTTTTGGAGAGACCATTGTGCCGCAAGAAATCGAGCTGAAACTGGCCATACCGGGGCTAGATGCCGCCAGCGTGGACCGGGCGCTGCGCGCCCATCCCTTGCTGCGACAGCGGCCCGTGCAGCGCCTGCGCCTGACCAACCGCTACTTCGACACGCCCGATGGCTGGCTGCGCCAGCAGCGCTGCGCGCTGCGAATACGTGGCATCGCGCCGATGCCGCAGGACACGGCGGGTGCCGGCAACACCAGTGCCGCGCGGGCGCGCGCAGCCATGCGCTGGGAACAGACCCTCAAGAGCGCGGGCCAGGGAGCGCTTAGCGTGCGCGGGGAGTGGACCGTGCCACTGCGCCGCGGCGTACCCGAACCCGCCGTACTGGCCACCACGCCGCTGGCCGACCAGCCGGATTGGGCCGATCGGGCCAACGCGCTGCAGCCGGTGTACGAAACCCGCTGCCTGCGCACGCTGTGGACAGTGCGCCGCCGCGATGGCTGCGTCATCGAGGTCGCGCTCGACGTGGGAGAGATCCGTGCCGCCGGACGGCGTGCTCCGCTGCTCGAACTCGAGCTGGAGCTGGTGCAGGGTGACCCCGAGGCGTTGTTCGGGCTGGCGGCGGCGCTTGGGCAGCGTCTGCCGCTGATCCCCGCCCGGGCGAGCAAGGCCGAACAGGCGCAGCGCCTGGCCGACGGGCTGCTGGACGCGCCCGTGCGCGCGCGCAACCCGGACCTGCCGCGCGCCGCCGATCCGGGCACGGTAGCCCGCGCCGCGCTGGGCGACGCGCTGGGGCAGTGCTGCGACAACCTGTTGCTGGCCGCGCGCAGTGACGATCCGGAGGCCGTTCACCAGGCGCGCGTAGGCTGGCGGCGCTGGCGCAGCCTGCTGCGGCTGCTGCGCCCATGGCTGCCACCGCCTCCAGACACCACGCCACTGCGCCCGCTGCTCGACGCGCTGGGCGCGGTGCGCGATCTGGACGTCGCGCGCACCGAGACGTTGCCCGCCTGGGCTGACGCTTTCGTCGAGGATGCCGCGCACCACCCCGAACGCCAGCGTGCCGTGCAACGCAGCCTGCGCGCGCTGCAGCAGGCAGCCGGGCGCGAGCGTCAGCAGCTGCGTGCGCTGTTGTGCCAGCCTGCCGTCGTCCAGTCACTGCTGGCGTGCGCGGCCTGGCTGCATGGCGTGCCCACCCCCATCGTGGCACCCGAGAGCTGGGCGGCGCAGCGCCTGCGCCGCTGGGAACGTCGGCTGCGCCGCATGCTCGAAGCGGCGGCCGCCGCAGCCTCCGATGGGGATCCCAATCGCCCCGCCACCGCGGACCCACCACCGGCCGACGACACCGCACCGCCCAGCAATGACCGCGCGGGTCATGACGCCATCGATGCCCTGCACGCCGCCCGGCTGCTGGCCAAGCGCCTACGCTACGGGGCCGAAGCGGTAGCTCCCACACTCAGCGGTCGTGCAGCGCGCCAGCTGCTGCGCTGGCAGCGCCAGGCGCGCACGTGGCAAACGCGCATTGGCGCGCAGCGCGATCTGGCACTGGCAGCCCGTTGGCTGGCCGAGCACGGGCAGGATGCGGCGTGGGCGGCGTTCGTGCGCGGCGCAGCCGCCGCGCTGCACCGTGCGCCCTAAACCCCGCGCTCGACCGCCTTTGTCACTGCGGCTCGGCCGCTCCTGCCACCGGCCGAGTCGGCCCTGCGGGAACCCGCCACCGGCGCTCCGCTCCAACGCTCAACATCCCCACCGCCGCCATGGTCATGTCCGGCACGCCCCATCGCCTCAGCTCCCCACACCGTGCCCAAGCCACCGCCCGTGCGCCCGACACTGAAGTGGCGTGGCACACGCTCACCACCGCAGAGGTGCTGCAGCGCCTGGACACCCACCCGCGCGGGCTAAGCGCCACCGACGCGGCCGCGCGCCTGTTGCAATACGGCGAAAACCGTCTGCAGGAGGCTCCCCCCACGCCTCTGTGGCGGCGCGTGGCGCGTCAGTTCGACAACCTCCTCATCTGGGTGCTGCTGGTGGCCGCAACCATCACGCTGGCCATCGACCACGTGGTGGATGCCGCCGTGATCCTGGCGGTGGTGCTGCTCAACGTCACCATCGGTCTGGTGCAGGAAGGCAAGGCCGAGCGGGCGCTGGCCGCCATCCGTCGACTGCTGGCGCCGCAGGCGCACGTATGGCGCGACGGCCACCTGGTGGCCATCGATGCGGCCCATCTGGTGCCGGGCGACGTCATCCAGGTCAACGCCGGCGACAACCTGCCGGCCGACGTGCGCTGGCTGGCGTGTCATGCCCTGCAGGTGGACGAAGCCGCGCTGACCGGCGAGTCGGTGGCGGTGAGCAAGGACACCGCGCCCGCCGCGGCCGACGCGGCGCTAGGCGACCGCCGGGGCATGGGCTACGCGGGTACGCTGGCCACCGCCGGACAGGGAATCGCGGTGGTGGTGGCTACCGGCATGGACACCGAAATCGGCCGCATTGGCCGGATGCTGCAGGACGTGGGCGAAACCACCACCCCCTTGGTGCGGCAGATGGCGCAACTGGGCCGCTGGATCACGTTGGCGGTGCTGGCCGCGGCGGCGCTGCTGTTTGGCTTTGGCTGGGCGGTGCGCGGGCTGCCGGCGCTGCAGACCTTCATGGCCGCCGTCGGCCTGGCGGTGGCCGCCATCCCCGAGGGGCTGCCCGCCATCATGACGGTGACGCTGGCCATCGGCGTGCAGCGCATGGCCCAGCAGCGCGCCGTCGTGCGGCGCCTGCCGGCCGTAGAGACACTGGGCTGCGTCACCGTCATCTGCTCCGACAAGACCGGCACCCTCACCCGCAACGAGATGACGGTGCAGCAAGTCGTCCTGCACGACGCGGTGATCGATGTCGAGGGCGTGGGCTACGCGCCCTCCGGCGCCCTGCTGCGCGCCGGCACGGTGCTGCAAAGCGCGGAACTCTGGCGCGAGGCCCCCGCCCTGCTGGCGCTGGCCGAAGGCGCCGCCCTGTGCAACGACGCCGAGCTGCTGCGCACTGAAGACGGCCACTGGCGGCTTGCCGGCGACCCCACCGAGGGGGCGCTGCTGACGCTGGCCATGAAGGCCGGCATCGAGCCGCAGCGCCTGGCGCAGGAGCGACCGCGCGTGGCGGTGCTGCCGTTCGAGTCCGAGCGCCGCTACATGGCCACCGCCCACCGGCGCGACGACGGTGCGCAGGAGGTGTGGGTCAAGGGCGCGCCGGAACGCCTGCTGCCTCTGTGTGTGGCGGCGCTGGACGCGCAAGGCAACGTCACGATCCTGGCCCACGAGACCTGGGAGCACCGGGTACGGGAGCAGGCTGCTCAGGGCCGGCGCGTGCTGGCCCTAGCGCGCGGCACGCTGCCCGCCGGGGCCGCGCTGGCCCACGACACGCCGCCCGCCGACCTGACGCTGGTGGGCTTGGTCGGCATCATCGACCCGCCGCGGGAAGAGGCCCGCGCCGCCATCGCGCTGTGCCACGGCGCCGGTATCCGCGTCAAGATGATCACCGGCGACCACGCGCTGACCGCGCAGGCCATCGCGCGCGAGCTGGGCCTGACGGCCACCGCGCATGCGCTCACAGGTGCCGACATCGAGGCGCTGGACGACGCCGCGCTGGGCCGCGCGGTGCGCGCGTGCGACGTGTTTGCGCGTGCGGCCCCCGAGCACAAACTGCGGCTGGTGCGCGCCCTGCAGGCGCAGGGCGAGGTGGTGGCCATGACCGGCGACGGCGTCAACGACGCTCCTGCGCTCAAAGCCGCCGACGTGGGCGTGGCAATGGGCCAAAAAGGCACCGAAGCCGCACAGCGCGCCGCCGCCATGGTGCTGACCGACGACAACTTTGCCACCATCGCCCGCGCGGTACGCGAGGGACGCACCGTGTACGACAACTTGCGCAAGGTCATCACCTTTTTGCTGCCCATCAACGGCGGCGAGTCGGTGTCGCTGCTGCTGGCGGTATTGCTGGGGCTGGACCTGCCCATAGCGCCGGTGCAAATCTTATGGGTCAACATGGTCAGCTCGATCGCGCTGGCGGCCGTGCTGGCCTTCGAGCCCACCGAAGCCGACGTGATGCGCCGCCCGCCGCGTCCGCCCGGGCAACCTATGCTGACGCCGTTCGTGCTGTGGCGCATCGGCCTGGTGTCGGCGCTGTTTGCGGCAGGCATCTTTGGCGTGTACCGCTGGGCGCTGCACAGCGGCTACCCGAGTGCCGTGGCGCAGACACTGGCCGTCAACACCCTGGTGGCGATGGAGGTGTTTTACCTGTTTAGCGTGCGCTACCTGCGCGCGCCTTCATTCACCTGGACCGGGGTGCAGGGCACCCCGCGCGTGCTGCTGGCGGTGGCGGCGGTGTGCGCACTGCAGGCCCTGTTCACGTACGCCCCCTTCATGCAGGCGTGGTTTGGCAGCGCCGCGCTGCCGCCGCCACTGCTGGCGCTGTGCGCGGTGGTGGGGGTAACGGTTCTGGCCATGCTGGAATTGGAAAAAGCCCTGCTGCGGCGCTACCAGGTGCTGTGACGAGGGGAACCGTGCGCGGTATCGGGATATAGTTTATCTTTTTCACAGCCCCTGGCTCCACACCAGTTCCGCTGCACCGCCATGAGCAAAAAAGTCTACATCCGCACCTTCGGCTGCCAGATGAACGAGTACGACTCGGCCAAAATGGCCGACGTGCTGGGCGCCGCCGACGGCTACACCCTGACCGACGACCCCGAGCAGGCCGACCTGATCCTGTTCAACACCTGCTCGGTGCGCGAAAAGGCGCAGGAGAAGGTGTTTTCCGATCTGGGCCGCGTCAAGCATCTGAAAAAGAAAGGCGTGCTCATCGGTGTGGGCGGCTGCGTCGCCAGCCAAGAGGGCGAGGACATCATCAAGCGCGCGCCGTATGTGGACGTGGTGTTTGGCCCGCAAACGCTGCACCGCCTGCCCGAGCTGCTGCGCACGCGCCAGCAGCAAGGCTGCCCCCAGGTAGACGTCAGCTTTCCCGAAATCGAAAAGTTCGACCACCTGCCGCCGGCGCGGGTGGAAGGCGCCTCGGCCTTCGTCAGCATCATGGAGGGCTGCAGCAAATACTGCAGCTACTGCGTGGTGCCCTACACGCGCGGCGAGGAAGTCTCGCGCCCGCTGCAGGACGTGCTGGTGGAGGTGGCGGGCCTGGCCGAACAAGGCGTCAAGGAAGTGACGCTGCTGGGTCAAAACGTCAACGCCTGGCGCGGCGTCGACGGCGAGGACTTTGCGCTGCTGCTGGAGTGCGTGGCCGAGATCCCCGGCATCGAGCGCATCCGCTACACCACCAGCCATCCCAACGAATTCACCCCGCGGCTGATCGAAGCGTACGCGCGCATCCCCAAGCTGGTCAGCCACCTGCACCTTCCGGTGCAGCACGGCAGCGACCGCATCCTGATGGCCATGAAGCGCGGCTACACCGCGATGGAGTACAAGCACACCATCCGCCGCCTGCGCGCGGTGCGGCCCGACATCAGCATCTCCAGCGACTTTATCGTGGGCTTTCCCGGCGAAACCGAAGACGATTTTGCCAAGCTGATGAAGCTGGTCGAAGACGTCGGGTTCGATGCCAGCTTCAGCTTCATCTTCAGCCCGCGGCCGGGCACCCCAGCGGCCAGCCTCCCCGACGATACCCCCCACGAGGTCAAACTGCGCCGCCTGCAGACGCTACAGAAAGCGCTAGAGGCCAACGTGGCCCGCATCAGCCAGCGCCGCGTCGGCACCGTACAGCGCATTTTGGTCGAAGGCCCGTCGAAGAAAAACCCCCACGAGCTGATGGGCCGCACCGAATGCAACCGCATCGTCAACTTCGACGGCGGCCCCAACGGCCAGCGGTTGATCGGCCAAATGATCGACGTCCTCATCACCGAGGCGCTGCCGCATTCGCTGCGCGGGGAGGTGGTGGTGCGGGATCCGGCTGTGGTTGCGGGGCCACTGCGCACACAGGGCCCACATGACCTATACGACCGTTAGTCGCCGCCTGGACGCCGCACATCCTGCAGGG
>NZ_DAISZC010000060.1:0-13441 GCF_036824975.1 Tepidimonas sp. | reverse complement strand
ACGTTGGCGCGCGTGGCGACGAGCACGCCGGACAGGGTTTCGGTGATGGCGTTCATGGTGCGGCAATTGTAGGAGGATCGTGTCGCTGCCCCGCAGGGGGTGTCGGCGCGTCGTGCGGTGAGGCGCCATCGGCGTTGGGGCCGTTGCACCAGCAGCCCCATTCTGTGACCCGTGCCGTTGCTGCAGGCGCGTTGGCCCCTGGTGGGGAAGACGGCGGGGCGCTGCCGATGGCTGCGGTCACAGGCGTTGCGACCACTCGGCCGGGTCGAAGCCGACGCTGACGGCGGCGTCGCTCCACTCGACCACCGGGCGACGGATGACGCTGGGCCGCGCCAGCATCAGGGTGCGGGCGCTGGTGGCGTCGCCAACCGCGGCGCGGGTGGCTTCGTCGAGTTGCCGCCAGGTGGTGCCGCGGCGGTTGAGCAGCGCCTCCCAGCCCAGCGCTGCCAGCCAGGCATCGAGTCGCTCATTCGGCAATCCCTGTTTCCTGAAGTCGTGAAAGGCGTGGGGGACACCGCGTTCCTGCAGCCAGGCGCGCGCCTTTTTGACCGTTTCGCAGTTCGGCAGACCGTAGACCGTGATCATGACCGGCATGGTAGCGCAAGGCGCGGCGTGGCCCATGCGCGGGCCGCCCGTGCCGCGTACGGCCAGCGGCGCGAAGGCCGCCGCGGGTGGTCCGCACGGGTCAGCCGGTGTTGCGCAAGCCCGCCGCGATCCCGTTGATGGCGATGTGGATGCCGCGCTTGACCTTGTCGGAGGTGTTGCCGGCGCGGTAACGGCGCAGCAGCTCGACCTGCAGGTGGTGCAAGGGGTCGATGTACGGAAAGCGGTGCGCGATGGAGCGCGCCAGCGCCGGGTTGTTGCGCAGCCGCTGGCTGTGTCCGGTGATGCGGGTCAGCGCGTCGTGTGTGCGTTGCCACTCGGCTTCGATGGCTGCGAAAACCCGCTGTCGCAGGCGGGCATCGGGCACCAGCGCTGCGTAACGGCGCGCAATCGAGAGGTCGCTTTTGGCCATCACCATGTCGATGTTGGACAGCAACGTGGCAAAAAAGGGCCATTCGCGCGCCATGCGGCGCAGCAGGCGCGTGCCGGCACGCTCGCCGCGCTCGGCCAGCAGTGCATCCACCGCGCTGCCGAAGCCGTACCAGCCGGGCAAGGTGGCGCGGCACTGCCCCCAGCTGAAGCTCCACGGAATGGCGCGCAGATCTTCGATGCGCTGGCTGGGTTTGCGCGACGCCGGGCGTGAGCCAATGTTGAGTTCGGCGATCTCCCGGATGGGGGTGCCGTGAAAAAAATAGTCGGCAAACCCCGGCGTCTCGTACACCAGTTGCCGATAAGCCTGCTGACTGGCGGCCGACAGGACTTCGGCGGCCGCCAGGAAGTCAGCCGGTGCTGCCGTCACCGGCGGGGCAAGCGTCGCCTCCAGCGTGGCAGCCACCAGGGTTTCCAGATTGCGCCGACCGATGTCGGGATTGGCGTACTTGGAGGCGATCACTTCACCCTGCTCGGTAAGGCGAAGTTGACCGTTTACGGTGCCGGGTGGCTGCGCCAAGATGGCCTGATAGCTGGGGCCGCCGCCGCGCCCGACGGTGCCACCGCGGCCGTGGAACAGCCGCAGCGGCAGTGGCCGGCCCCACTGAGCCGAGAGGCGGTCGAACAGATCGGCCAGGGCGACTTCGGCGCGGTACAGCGCCCAGTTGCTGGTGACGATGCCGCCGTCCTTGTTGCTGTCAGAGTAGCCCAGCATCACCTCCTGTTCACAGTACTGCAGGGGGCCGCCGCGCGCCAGCATGGCGGCGATGCCGGGCAGGGTCAGATAGTCCTCCATGATGCGCGGCGCGCGCTTCAGGTCGTCGATGGTTTCGAACAGCGGCACCACGATTAGGTCGGCACAGGCGTCGTGATCCAGCGTGCCGCGCAACAGGCCGGCTTCCTTTTGCAGCACCAGCACTTCCAGCAGGTCGCTGACGGCCTCGGTGTGGCTGATGATGCTGTGGCGGATGGCGGCGGCACCGAAGCGCTCGCGCAACTCGCGCGCGGCCTCGAAAATGGCCAGCTCGCTGACGGTGTGAGCGTCGTAGGCATGTTGGGGCAGGCGCAGCGGCCGCACGTCGTTGAGTACTTGCAGCAAGACGCGCTGCTTGTCCGCTTCCTCCAACGCGCTGTAATCGGGGCACACCCGGGCTGCCGCCAGCAGGTCGGCGACGGCGCGCTCGTGTTGGTCGGAGCTTTGGCGCAGGTCGACGGTGGCCAGGTGAAAGCCAAATACTTCCGCCGTGCGGATGAGGGGCTTCAGGCGCGGCCGCGCCAGTGCCTCGCAGCGCTGGGCGGCCAGGGCCGCGTCCAGCACCCGCAAATCGGCCAGCAGCTCGTCGGCGCTGGCGTAGGGGTTCTGAGGGGCCACCGCGTGGCGCGCCGCCTCGCCACCGGTGAGCGCGTGCAGCGTGGCGGCCAGCCGGGCGTACATACCGGTCAGGGCGCGCCGGTAGGGTTCGTCTTGCCGGTGCGCGTTGGTGTCGGGCGAGCGCTCGGCCAGTGCCTGCAGCGCCGGCGGCGGGGGCAGCAGCATGGCCGACAGCGACAGCTCCGCCCCCAGCGCGTGCAGCTCGCGCAGCAGGTGGCGCAGAATCACGTCACTTTGCCGCTGCAGCGCCAGCCGCAGCGTGTCGGCGTTGACGTGGGGGTTGCCATCGCGGTCGCCGCCGATCCAGTGGCCCATGCGCAGAAACGGTGGCACGCTGGCCTGCGGCAAGGCCGCCTCCAGCTCGGCATACAGGCGCGGAATCTCGGGCAGAAAGGTCACGGGGTAGTAGGCCAACGCATTTTCGATTTCGTCGGCCACCGTCAGCCGCGTGAAGCGCAGCAGCCGGGTGTGCCACAGCTGGGTCACGCGCGCGCGCATCAGGGCCTCGCAGGCATTCAGTTGCCGCGCCAGCACCGGATCGCGCTCGGACGGGGTGCCGCAGGCGGCCTGGCGGATCGCGTCGCGCTCGGCCAGCAGCCGGGCGATGTCGCGCTCGGCGTCCTGGATACTTTTGCGCTGCACCTCGGTGGGGTGAGCGGTGAGCACCGGACTGATGTGCGCGTGCTGCAACATTTCGGCGACCGCATCGGCGGCCACGCCGCGCTCCTGCAGACGCCGCCACAAATGCGCCAAGCTGCCTTCTTGCACCCGGCCCGCGCGTTCGTGCACGGCGCGGCGGCGTACGTGGTGGCGGTCTTCGGCCAAGTTGGCCAGATGACTAAAAAAGGTAAACGCTCGGATGACACTGACCGCCTGGTCGTCGGTCAGACCCGCCAGCAGGGTGTCCAGACGCCGACCAGCGCGCGCGTCGCCCTGCCGCCGATAGGCCACCGACAGCTGGCGAATGTCTTCGATAAGCGCGAAGGTGGCCTCACCCTCGTGTTCGCGGATCACGTCGCCCAGCAGTCGGCCCAGCAGCCGGATGTCGTCGATCAGCGGCTGGTCCTTATTCGGGTCTCGGGAGCCAACAGCGGAAGAGGGGGCCATGCGCGGTAGGTATCAACAGTGGTGGGGGTCGATGCCGGGGTCCGGGCGGCAGGGCAATAGGCGGTGCAGTCCTGCCGGGGTGCACGTGTCGAGCGGCCGGGAGGTATCCCCGCATCCGCCACCCCGCAGTCTAGCGCGTCAGGAGGCCTGACATTGCAGTGAGCGCAGCATGGCCTTGCCCAATTCCACGCCCCACTGGTCGAACGGGTTGATACGCCACAGCACGGCCTGGCAAAACACCTTGTGTTCGTAGGCGGCCAGCAGCGCGCCCAGTGCACCGGGGGTGAGCGCGGGCAGCCACAGGATGTTGCTGGGGACATTGCCGGCGAAGCTGCGGTGCGGGGTAAGTGCCTGCACCTGTACCTCGGGCAGACCCGCGGCGCGCAGTTCGGCGGCGGTGGCGGCGGCGTCGCGTCCCAGCGCCAGCGCACGCGCCTGAGCGCGCAGACTCTGCTGCACCAGCCGGTGGTGGTCGGCCGCCAGCGGCAGCGGGGTGTCCTCCTGCAGCACTCCGATGAAGTCCACCGGGACGCGGTGCCGGCCCTGGTGCAGCAGCTGGAAGTACGCGTGCTGGCCGTCGATGCCCGAGCCACCCCAGACGATGGGGCCGGTGTCGATGGTGCAGGGGGTGCCGTCGGTGTGCACCGACTTGCCGTTCGATTCCATGTCGAGCTGCTGCACGTGGCGCGCGAAGGTGGCCAGGCGGCTGCTGTAGATGGCCAGCAGGTGTGTCGGACAGCCCAGGAAATTGCGGTTCCACACCCCCAGCAGCGCCAGCCACAGCGGCAGGTTGCGCTCGGGCGGGGCGCTCCAGAAGTGGCCATCCATCGCATGCGCTCCGTCCAGAAAGGCGCGAAACGCATCGGCGCCGATGGCCACCGCCAGCGGCAACCCGATGGCCGACCACACCGAGTAGCGGCCGCCGACCCAGTCCCACAGGCGGAAGGTGTGTTCGGGCGCATAGCCTTGGGCGGCGGCCCGGTCGGGCGCGGCGGTGACCGCGATCAGGTGCGCGCGCTGGGCGTCGCCCGCGATGCCGCCATCGGCCAGCCAACGCCGGGCCGACGCCGCCATCTGCAGGGTCTCGGGCGTCGTGAACGTCTTGCTTTGCACGATGAAGAGTGTGCGCGCCGGGGTGCTGCGGCGCAGCACACGGTACAGTGCCCAGGCGTCGGGATTGGAGACGAAATGCACCCGGACCTGCGGCCCGGCCAGATGGTCGAGCGCCTGTGCCGCCATGCGCGGTCCCAGGTCCGAGCCGCCGATACCCAGGTTAACGACGTCGGCGATGGGCTCACCGGTGGCGCCCAGCCAGTGCTGCGCGCGAATGCGCTCGGCAGCGGCCAGAAAGCGCTCGCGCTCGGCATGCACGGTGGCGGCGATGTCGGCACTCCACGGTCCCGTGGCGTTGCCGGGCGAGCGCAGCGCCACGTGCAGGGCGGCGCGCCCTTCCGTGGCGTTGACGCACTCGCCGCGTGCCAGCGCGGCGGCCTGCTCGCGCACCCCGCTCTCTCGTGCCAGTGCCAACAGCGCGTCGAGCACGTCGTCGGTGACGGCCTGATGGGAGGCGTCCAGCGTCAGGCCGGCGGCATGCAGGCGCAGCCGTTCGGTACGGCGTCCGTCGTCGAGCAGCTGGCGCAGGTGGGGGATGCCGGCGGCCGCCAGGGTCCGCAGGCGTTGCCAGGCGGGGGTCTGTGGCAGGTGCGGGGCGGAGCAAGACATGGGGGTGTGACAGTGCGGTCGTGTGGGTGTTCGGATCGGTTTTAGGGCGAATCAGGACGGTGTCGACCCTGGGCTGCGCGGTCGTTGCGGTGGCAGCCGCGTAAATGCGGCGTCAGCGGCGTGCTGAACTGGCCGCCCATGGCCCGCCCGCCCAACGGTGTCTGCTGCCTTGGCACAATCGGGCTCGCGCTGCACACGCGCGGCGGCTGGCCGGGGCGTCGCGTACCGTCTCCGCTGCGTTGTTTTACCCGCCATATCGTACCGGTTGATTGCCATGTCCTTCGCTTCTGCCGCCGCGCTGGGGCACGCCGCCTCGGTTGTCCCCTCGGCCCAATCTCCCCTGACCGACTGGCTGGCCTATTTGGAGGCGCTGCACGGGCAGCGCATCGCGCTGGGGCTGCAGCGTGTGCAGGCGGTGGCGCAGCGCCTGGGCGAGTCCGTGCGGCCGCGCTGTCCGGTCATCACCGTTGCCGGCACCAACGGTAAAGGGTCGACCTGCGCCATGCTGGAGTCGATCTATCGGCAGGGCGGCTACCGCACGGCGCTGTACACGTCGCCGCACCTGGTGCATTTTGAGGAGCGCGCCCGTGTCAACGGTGAGCCGATGGCGGCGACGGACCTGACCCCATCCTTTGCCGCCGTGGAGGCGGCGCGTGTGGCGGGTGAGCCGGTTGCGCTGTCGTACTTCGAGTTCACCACGCTGGCCCTGGTGCATGCGTTGCTGGCGCAGCAGCCCGATGTGCTGATCCTGGAGGTGGGCATGGGTGGGCGGCTGGACGCGGTCAATGTGTGGGATGCCGACTGCGCCGTCATCACCAGCATCGACCTCGACCACCAGGAGTATCTCGGTCCGGACCGCGAGGCCATCGGTTACGAAAAAGCCGGCATCCTGCGCACGGGCCGCCCGGCGGTGGTGTCCGATCCGGCGCCGCCGCACAGTGTGCTGGCACGGGCGCGCGAGATTGACGCCGATCTGTGGCTGGCGGGGCGGGACTTCCGCTTCGGGAGCGACCGCCAGCAGTGGCACTGGCAAGGGCGGGCACGGCGTTACCCTGGGCTGGCCCATCCGGCGCTGCGGGGAGCGAACCAGCTCATCAACGCCAGCGGGGTGCTGGCGGTGGTGGAGGCCATGCACGCGCGGCTGCCGGTGTCGGCGCAGGCGGTGCGGCAGGGGCTGGCGCTGGTGCAGTGGCCGGGGCGGTTCCAGATCGTGCCCGGTCAGCCGGTGCTGGTGCTGGATGTCGCGCACAACCCGCACGCGGTGGCGGCGCTGGCCGAAAGTCTGGACGCGATGGGGTTTTATCCGCAGACACAAATGGTCTTCGGGGCGATGGCGGACAAAGATCTGGCGCCGATGTTGCAGCGCTTGGATGCGCTGGTGGACGGGTGGCATTTTTGCGATCTGCCCACAGCGCGTGCCGCCCCGGCGGACGCGCTGTGCCAGCTGTGGCAGGGGCTGACGGCGCGCCGCGATGCGCGGGCGCACTGCCATGCCACGCCGTCGCAGGCGCTGCAGGCGGCGGTGGCTGCCGCCGACCCCGCTGGTAGAATCGTGGTCTGTGGTTCCTTTTACACCGTCGGTGGCGTGCTGCAACACGGGTTGCCGCGCCTGGGCGCCAAGCACCTGCAGGGCTGACGCATGTTTGCACTTCGCTCCGGTTCCGGCTCGTCGTCCCCATCCGCCGGGGCCGCGCGCGATGTGCCTCCGACGGTCGAGGCGCTGCGGCGCCAAGCCCGCCGACGGCTCATCGGCGCGGCGGTGCTGGTGCTGGCGGCTGTCATCGGTCTGCCCGCGTTGCTCGAGTCCGAACCGCGTCCTCTGCCCAGCGACATCGTGATCGAGATTCCGGCGCGCGATGCCGTGCCGCCGCTGGGGTCACCGAAGGCGGCCGTCGCGCCGCCTGGATCCGTGGCGGTGGCCGCACCGCGTCCCGGTGCGACGGAGTCGGCACCCGCGGGTGCCAGCAGCGGCGGCGCGGCAGCCGTCGGCAGCGCCGCTGTGCAGCAGACGACCTCCCCCCGCGTTGCAGAGGGCGCCGCGACAGCGGCACCGGCCGCGTCCGCCGCCGAGGCCCTATCCCCTGCGGCGGGTGCTGGCGCAGTGGCTGCCCCTGCGGTGCCAGCGGCCACGCGGACGACGGGGGCTGCCGCCGTCGGGGCAGCGACCGGTGACACGCGAGCGGCGGAGGCGGCCCAATCGGACGCTGCTAAGACGCGCGTGATCGTGCAGGTGGGGGCCTATGCCGAGGCAGCGCGTGCGCAGGAGGTGCGCCAGCGCCTGGAGCGGGCGGGGCTAAAGACCTACACCCACGTGGCCGAGACACCGCAGGGCAAACGCATCCGGGTGCGCGTGGGGCCATTCGATTCGCGGGCCGAGGCCGAGCGGGTGGCCGAAAAGGTCAAGGCGCTGGGCTTGCCAGTGGCCATCCTGACGCTGTGAGGGCAACCGATGGCGCCGGTGGATGTCGCCCTGCTGTGCGTGCTGGCGGCTTCGGTGGTGTTGGGCCTGTGGCGCGGCCTGCTGTACGAGGTGCTGGCGCTGCTGGCATGGGTGGCGGCGTATTTCGTGGCGCGGCAGTGGGCGGCGCCGCTGGCGCAGTGGCTGCCGCTGGCCGACTGGGGCCCGACGTGGCGTTGGCTGCTCGCGTTTGCCGCGCTGTTCGTGCTGACCGTCTTTGCGGGGGGCTGGTTGGCCTGGGCTGCCCAGCGCGGTGCGCAGGCGGTGGGTCTGCGCCCCATCGACCGGGCCCTGGGCGGCCTGTTCGGCGCCCTGCGCGGCGTGGCGTTGCTGCTGGCGCTGGCCGCCGTGCTGCAATGGACGCCGTGGGCCGACCACCCGCTGTGGCAGCACGCCCATGGGGCGCGTTGGCTGGAGCAGGGTCTGCAACTCGTCAGGCAGCTGGCGCCGCTGCAGGTGACGCAGGTTTTACCGTGAACAGACAAGGACAACGACATGTGTGGCATCGTCGGCGTGGTCAGTAACCAGCCGGTCAATCAACTGATTTACGACGCGCTGCTGCTGTTGCAGCACCGCGGGCAAGACGCGGCCGGCATCGTCACCCACGCCGGGCACAAATTTTTCATGCACAAGGCCAAGGGCATGGTGCGCGACGTCTTTCGCACGCGCAACATGCGCGCCCTGCCCGGTGACAGCGGCCTGGGCCAGGTGCGCTATCCCACTGCGGGCAACGCCGCCAGCGAGGAGGAGGCGCAGCCGTTCTATGTCAACGCGCCATTTGGCATTGCGCTGGCGCACAATGGCAACCTGACCAATGCGGCGGTGCTCAAAGAGGAGTTGTTCCGGCTCGATCACCGCCACATCAACACCGATAGCGACACCGAGGTGCTGCTGAATGTGCTGGCGCACGAACTGGAGCGCACCACGCGCGACACCACGCTGCGTGTGGCCGACCTGTTTGCGGCGGTGTCGGCGGTGCACCGCCGCGTGCGCGGCTCCTACGCGGTGGTGGCGCTGATCGCCGGATATGGGATGCTGGCGTTTCGCGATCCCTACGGCATCCGCCCGCTGTGCATCGGGTGTGGACCCGACGGCACGGTGATGGTGGCCAGTGAGTCGGTGGCGCTGGAAGGCACGGGGCACCGCTTCGAGCGCGACGTCGCGCCCGGCGAGGCGGTGTTTATCTCGTTTGACGGGCAGGTGGTGGCGCAGCAGTGCGCCGACGCTCCCAGGCATCACCCCTGTATCTTTGAATTCGTGTATCTGGCGCGGCCGGATTCGGTCATCGACGGCATCTCGGTGTATCAGGCGCGCCTCAACATGGGGCAGGCGCTGGCCACGCGTGTCATTTCGACCGTGCCGCCGGATCAGATCGACGCCGTCATCCCGATCCCCGAGTCCAGTCGACCGGCAGCGATGGAGGTGGCGCGTCTGATTGGGCGGCCCTATCGCGAGGGCTTCGTCAAGAACCGCTACGTGGGCCGCACCTTCATCATGCCGGGGCAGGCGGTGCGCAAGAAGTCGGTGCGCCAGAAACTCAACGTCATCGCCAGCGAATTTGCCGGTCGCAACGTGCTGCTGGTCGATGACTCCATCGTGCGTGGCACCACCAGCCGGGAGATCGTGCAGATGGCGCGTGAAGCCGGGGCACGCAAGGTCTATCTGGCCAGCGCTGCGCCGCCGGTGCGCTACCCCAACGTCTACGGCATCGACATGCCCACCCAGGCCGAACTGGTGGCCCATGGCCGCACAGTTGAGGAAGTGCGACAGATCATCGGCTGTGACGCGCTGATCTACCAGGACGTCGATGCGATGAAGCGCGCGGTTGCAGTGCTCAACCCGGCGCTGTGTGGGTTCGAAGCGTCGTGCTTCGACGGCGTCTACATCACCGGGGATGTGACGCCCGAGTCGGTGGCGGCGATGAATGTCCCGCGGCAGGTGGCCGCTGGCGCCGAGGGCGCGGACGACGAGGGGGGCGGTGCGAGCCGCTTGACGCTGCCCAACGCGCAGGAGGGCTGAGGCATGCCCGACGCGTTGTCATCTCGGGCGACGATCCCCACGCCGCGCGGTGAGCGCTTGGCCGACGAAACCGTTGCGCTGAGGGCGGCCAAGGTGCCCGTTGGCGGCACTGAGGGTTACCCGGAGTTGGCTAGAGCTGCCCAACCGCCCGTAGGCGATGGCGGCCTGCCGCCACACTGGCGCCCTGAGACGGCCGCGGTGCGGGTGGCGGTGCCACGCACCCCGTACGGCGAAAACGCCGAGGCGCTGTTTCTGACCAGCGGCTTCGTGCAGCCCAGCGCCGAGGCGGCGGCAGCGCGCTTTGCCGGCGACGAGGAGGGCTACACCTACGCCCGCTACGGCAACCCCACCACCAGCAGCTTTGAGCAGCGCTTGGCCGCGCTGGAAGGCACCGAGGCGGCGATTGCCACCAGCTCGGGCATGGCCGCGATCTTGATGCTGTGTCTGGGCCTGCTCAAAGCGGGTGACCACGTGGTGTGCTCGCAGTCGATGTTCGGGGCTACCATCCGCCTGATCGGTACCGACCTGGCCAAGTTCGGTGTCGCCTCCACCTTCGTGCCGCAAACCGACGTCGATGCCTGGCGTGTCGCCATCCGACCCACCACGCGCCTGTTGCTGGCCGAAACCCCCACTAATCCGCTGACCGAGGTGTGCGACATCGCGGCGCTGGCCGACATTGCGCACCACGCGGGGGCGCTGCTGGCTGTGGACAACTGTTTTGCGACGCCCGCGCTGCAGCGCCCGGTGGCCTTCGGGGCCGACATCGTGGTGCACTCCGGCACCAAGTTTCTGGACGGGCAGGGTCGGGTGATGGCCGGTGCGCTGTGCGCCAAGCAGGCGCTGGTGCAAGAAACATTTTTGCCGGTGTTGCGCAGCGCGGGCATGACGCTGGCGCCCTTCAACGCCTGGGTGGTGCTCAAGGGGTTGGAGACGCTGCATCTGCGCCTGCAGGCGCAAAGCGCCACGGCGCTGCGGCTGGCGCACTGGCTGCAGGCGCACCCGGCGGTGGCGCGCGTGTTCTATCCGGGCCTGAGTAGCCATCCGCAGCATGCGCTGGCCATGCGCCAGCAGTCCGGTTGCGGTGGGGCCATCGTTGCCTTTGAAGTGCGCGCCGATGGCCCCGAGCATGGGCGTGCACGGGCGTTTGCGGTGCTCGATGCGCTGCGCACCCTGTCTCTGTCCACCAACCTGGGCGACACCAAGACGCTGTGCTCGCACCCGGCCAGCACCTCGCACGGCCGTCTGACCGAGGCGCAGCGTCAGGCCGCCGGGATCTCCCAAGGCCTCATCCGAGTGTCGGTCGGGCTGGAACATATCGACGACATCACCGCCGATTTGGCGCGCGGACTGGATGCGCTGACCTGACACCGACCACGGCGCGCCGACCCGCCCCCGGTGTCGGCCCCCACCGCGCCTCGGGCGCACAGACACCTGGTCCGTTGTGGCCGGATCGCGGCGCCGGGGTGCGCCGACTGCCGAGGCCCCGAGCCGTTTACGATAACCAACATGACCACGCGAATCCGCACCCGTTTTGCCCCGTCGCCGACGGGCTTCATCCACCTCGGCAATATCCGCTCGGCGCTGTACCCGTGGGCGTTTGCCCGCGCCCACGGCGGCGACTTCATCCTGCGCATCGAAGACACGGACCAGGAGCGCTCCACGCAGGCGGCGGTGGACGTGATCCTGGAGGCCATGCAGTGGCTCGGCATGACCCCCGACGAGGGGCCGTACTATCAGATGCAGCGCATGGACCGCTACAAGCAGGTCATCGGCGAGATGCTGCAGGTGGGCCTGGCTTACCACTGCTACATGACGCCGGCCGAGCTCGATGCCCTGCGCGAACGCCAGATGGCCGCCAAGCTCAAGCCGCGTTACGACGGCACCTGGCGCCCGGAGCCGGGCAAGACCCTGCCGCCGGTGCCCGAGGGCGTGCTGCCGGTCATCCGCTTTCGCAACCCGACCAGCGGCAGCGTGGTGTGGGACGACAAGGTCAAGGGTCGCATCGAGATCCGCAACGACGAACTCGACGATCTGGTCATCGCCCGTCAGGCGCCGGTGGGTGACATCGGCACGCCCACCTACAACTTCTGCGTGGTGGTGGACGACATCGACATGCGCATCACGCACGTCATCCGCGGCGACGACCACGTCAACAACACGCCGCGCCAAATCAACATCATCCGCGCGCTGGGGCACGAGCCGCCGGTGTACGCGCACCTGCCCACCGTGCTCAACGAGCAGGGCGAAAAGATGAGCAAGCGCCACGGCGCCAAACCGGTCACCTGGTACCGCGACGCCGGCTTTCTGCCCGATGCGATGATCAACTATCTGGCGCGCCTGGGCTGGAGCCACGGCGATGACGAGATCTTCACACGCGAGCAGTTCCTGCAGTGGTTCGACCTGGACCATCTGGGTCGCAGCGCCGCGCAGTTCGACGAGGCCAAGCTGCGCTGGGTCAATGCCCAGCACCTGAAGATGACGCCGGACGAGTGTCTGGCGCCGCTGGTGGCCGAGCAGCTGGCACGCCGCGGCGTGCAGTCGGATGAGCGGCTGCCCGCCATCTGCGGGCTGTTCAAGGACCGCTGCGACACCACGGTGGCGCTGGCGCAGTGGGCCCTTCCGTACTACACGGCTGCCGCGCCGCGCGCCGAGGACCTGGCGCAGCACGTGACGGTCGCCGTGCGGCCGGCGCTGCGGGAGCTGGCCGCCCGGCTGGCCGAGGTGCCGTGGCAAGCCGCCGAGATCAACGCGGCGGTCAAGGCCACACTGGCCGCGCACGGACTGAAGATGCCTCAGCTGGCCATGCCGGTGCGTGTGTTGGTGATGGGTACGCCGCAGACGCCGTCGCTCGACGCCGTGCTGGCGCTGCACCGGCGCGAGGACGTATTGGCCCGCCTGCAAGGCGCCTGAGCAGGGAAATTTTTGGCGCCGGTCCACGAAAGGCGACGGAAATGTGTCTATAATTCAAGTCTCGTTGCTGCACGAGGCGATACCCGGCGGGTGTTAGCCAGCGAGTAGCAACATAAACTCCGTGGGGGTATAGCTCAGCTGGGAGAGCGCTTGCATGGCATGCAAGAGGTCAGCGGTTCGATCCCGCTTACCTCCACCACGGATGCAGACCCTATCGTCTAGAGGCCTAGGACATCACCCTTTCACGGTGAGTACCGGGGTTCGAATCCCCGTAGGGTCGCCACCATTGGAGCGGTAGTTCAGTTGGTCAGAATACCGGCCTGTCACGCCGGGGGTCGCGGGTTCGAGCCCCGTCCGCTCCGCCAACGTTTTCGCGTCGACGACCCTATCGTCTAGAGGCCTAGGACATCACCCTTTCACGGTGAGTACCGGGGTTCGAATCCCCGTAGGGTCGCCACCATTGGAGCGGTAGTTCAGTTGGTCAGAATACCGGCCTGTCACGCCGGGGGTCGCGGGTTCGAGCCCCGTCCGCTCCGCCATTCTATGTTCCGCAAAACTCGGCCGCGTGCCGGGCTTCGTGCTGGGTGGATTGGGCCTTGCAGACCGCTGACAGCGGTTCGTTTGGCGTACGGTAACGCCCGGCGGGCTGGGCGCCCAATCGCAAGGGCACTCCGGCTTGCTGCGTTCAATGGGCGAGTGTTGGGCGGCCGTCGAAAGCCTCCTTCCACGCCGCCAACTTCTCCCACGGCATAGGGCGGGCCAAACAGTAGCCCTGCACGCACAGCGGGCCCTGCGCACCCAGGAAGTCGAGCTGGCGCCGG
>NZ_DAISZC010000059.1:0-13541 GCF_036824975.1 Tepidimonas sp. | reverse complement strand
GCCACCGGCTGGGTCTCACCCTTGCCTTCGGTGTAGATGCGGTTGGCTTCCACGCCTTTGCTGACCAGATACGCCTTGACGGCTTCGGCGCGACGCTCGGACAGACGCTGGTTGTAGCCCTCTGGGCCGGTGGAATCAGTGTGACCGACGGCAATCACCACCTCCAGCTTGATGCCCTTGAGCTTCTCGACCAGGTCGTCCAGGCGGGCCTTGCCCTCGGGCTTCAGAACCGCTTTATCAAAGTCGAAAAAGGTTTCGGCCGCATACGTCACCTTGGCCGGAGCAGCCGGGGCCGGAGCGGGTGCGGGTGCCGGTGCCGGAGCAGGGGCCGGAGCAGCCGCCGGGGCGGGTGCCGGAGCCGGAGCGGGCGCCGGGGCCGGAGCGGGCGCCGGAGCGGGCGCCGGCGCAGCAACGATCGCTCCGTCACAACCTTTGGCCGCCGTGGCCGGCGTCCAGCTCGCGTTGCGCCAGCACAGCTCGTTGGTGCCGTTCTTCCAGACCAAGTCACCGGTGCCGTTGCGCCAGTTGTCGATGGTCTGGGCCCCCGCCCCCGCCGCCGCGGCGGCTGTGGCAAACAACGCAGCAATCTTCGTCAGTTTGTTCATTCTGTACCTCTGTCTGTGTGGTGAACCGGATCAATCCAGCGAACCGCGGAGCCCGTGCGGCCTTGGATGCTTACGGTGTTATTCTGCCACATGGCGTGCTGCTGCCAAGCCCCCGCGGTCGTCCTGGCGCCAGCGCGTGCCGCCAAGCCGCCAGCCTGTGGCGGTCTTGCAACAGCCCGGCCACCCAGGACAGGGCGCAAACGGTGCGATCGAGTTCCTTACAATACATCGGCATTTTGTGGAGCCTGGCCGCCGCGCTCATCAGCCTCCTCATGAGGGAACCGCGCCGGCACCTCCCCATTTCAGTTACACCGCCCCGACGGCGGCGCGTTCATGACCGCATTCGCCAAAGAAACCATCCCCGTCAGCCTCGAAGAGGAGATGCGCCGCAGCTACCTCGATTACGCGATGAGCGTGATCGTGGGGCGCGCGCTGCCCGACGCCCGCGATGGCTTGAAACCCGTGCACCGGCGCGTGTTGTACGCGATGCACGAGTTGGGCAACGACTGGAATCGCCCCTACAAGAAATCGGCGCGCATCGTCGGTGACGTCATCGGTAAGTACCACCCGCACGGCGACAGTGCGGTATACGACACCATCGTGCGCATGGCGCAGGATTTCTCGCTGCGCCATATGCTGGTCGATGGCCAGGGCAATTTCGGTTCGGTGGACGGCGACGGCGCCGCAGCGATGCGTTACACCGAAATCCGGCTGTCCAAGATCGCCCACGAAATGCTGGCCGACATCGACAAGGAAACCGTCGATTTCGGCCCCAACTACGATGGCAGCGAGCGCGAGCCACTGGTGCTGCCCACCCGGCTGCCCAATCTGCTGGTCAACGGCTCGGCCGGCATCGCGGTGGGCATGGCCACCAACATTCCGCCGCACAACCTCAACGAGGTGGTGGATGCCTGCCTGCACCTGCTGGCGCACCCCGACGCGACGGTGGATGACCTGATGGCCATCATCCCGGCGCCGGACTTTCCGACCGCCGGCATCATCTATGGTATCCAGGGTGTGCGCGAAGGCTACCGCACCGGGCGCGGGCGCGTGATCATGCGCGCGCGCTGCCACTTCGAGGACATCGATCGCGGCCAGCGGCAGGCCATCATCGTCGATGAAATCCCCTACCAAGTCAACAAGAAGGCGCTGCTGGAGCGCATCGCCGAGCTGGTGCGCGACAAGCGCATCGAGGGCATCAGCCACATCCAGGACGAGTCGGACAAGTCCGGCATGCGGGTGGTGATCGAGCTCAAGCGCGGTGAGGTGCCCGAGGTGGTGCTGAACAACCTGTACAAGCACACCCAGCTGCAAGACACGTTCGGCATCAACATGGTGGCGCTGGTGGACGGCCAGCCCAAGCTGTGCAACCTGAAGGACCTGCTGGACATCTTCCTGCAGCACCGGCGCGAGGTGGTCACACGACGTACGGTGTTTGAGCTGCGCAAGGCCCGCGAACGCGGCCACGTGCTCGAAGGTCTGGCGGTGGCACTGGCCAACATCGACGAGTTCATCCGCATCATCCGCGAAAGCCCCACCCCGCCGGTGGCCAAGGCCGAGCTGATGGCGCGCCGCTGGGACAGTGCGCTGGTGCGCGAGATGCTAACGCGCGCGCGGCCCGACGGCAGCGTGGTCAATGCCGACGACTACCGGCCCGAGGACCTGCCGCGGCATTACGGCCTGCAGGGCGATGGGCTGTACGCGCTGTCCGAGACGCAGGCGCAGGAAATCCTGCAGATGCGGTTGCAACGCTTGACCGGCCTGGAGCAGGACAAGATCGTGGCCGAGTACAAGGAAGTGATGGCGCACATCGACGACCTGCTCGACATCCTGGCCCGGCCCGAGCGGGTGACTGCCATCATCGCCGACGAGCTGCGTGCCATCCGCGCCGAGTTCGGCCAGACCCCTGAGGGCGCGCGGCGCAGCCAGATCGAGCACAACGCGCAGGAGCTCGACACCGAAGACCTCATTGCCCCGCAGGACATGGTGGTGACGCTGTCGCACGCGGGCTACATCAAGGCGCAGCCGTTGTCCGAGTATCGCGCACAGCGCCGTGGCGGGCGCGGCAAGCAAGCCACCGCCACCAAGGACGACGACTGGATCGACCAGCTCTTCATCGCCAATACGCACGACTGGATCCTGTGCTTTAGCAACCGTGGCCGGCTGTATTGGCTCAAGGTGTGGGAGGTGCCCGCCGGCTCGCGCAACTCGCGCGGGCGCCCCATCGTCAACATGTTTCCGCTGGCCGAAGGGGAAAAAATCACGGTGGTGCTGCCACTGACCGGCGAGTTCCGCCGTTTCCCCGCCGACCACTACGTTTTTATGGCCACTGCGCACGGGGTGGTCAAAAAGACCGCGCTCGACGAGTTTGCCAACCCGCGCAAGGCCGGCATCATCGCGGTCGATCTGGACGAGGGCGACTATCTGATCGGCGCGGCACTGACCGACGGCCAGCACGACGTGATGCTGTTTTCCGACGGCGGCAAGGCAGTGCGCTTCGACGAAAACGACGTGCGCCCGATGGGCCGGCAGGCACGCGGCGTCAAGGGCATGACGCTGGAGGATGGCCAGCGCGTCATCGCCATGCTGGTGGCCGAGGACGAAACGCAGAGCGTGCTGACCGCCACCGAAAACGGCTATGGCAAGCGCACCCCGATCACCGAGTACACCCGCCACGGCCGCGGCACCAAGGGGATGATCGCCATCCAGCAAAGCGAGCGCAACGGCAAGGTCGTGGCCGCGACGCTGGTGCGCCCGGAGGACGAAATCATGCTGATCACCGACCGCGGGGTGCTGGTGCGCACCCGCGTGGCCGAAATCCGTGAACTGGGCCGCGCCACCCAGGGCGTGACGCTGATTGCACTGGACGAGGGCGATCGCCTCAGCGGCCTGCAACGCATTGCCGACAACGACGAAGCCGGCCTTGACGACAGCGGCGAGGCATCGCCCGATGTCGGCGCGCCCGGCGCCTCCCCGTCAGACGACATCACCGGGAGCTGACCATGGCGCGCCCGTACAACTTCTCGGCCGGTCCGGCCGCCATGCCCGAGAGCGTGCTGCAGCAGGCCGCAGCCGAAATGCTGGACTGGCACGGCACCGGCATGGGGGTCATGGAGATGAGCCACCGCGGCGCGGCGTTCGGAGAAATTCTGGAACGCGCCGAGGCCGACCTGCGCACGTTGCTGGCCATTCCACCGCACTTTCGCGTGCTGTTTTCGCAGGGCGGGGCGCTCGCGCACAACGCCATGGTGCCGCTGAACCTGGTGGGACGGCGAACAGCGCGGCGCATCGATGTCGTCGTCACCGGGGCCTGGAGCCAAAAGTCAGCCCAGGAAGCGCGGCGTTACGGGGACGTGCAGATCGCCGCCAACGGTGCCGACAGCGGCTTCACCACGATCCCCGACCCCGCCACATGGCACCTGCGCGACGATGCCAGCTACGTCCATTTGTGCTCCAATGAGACCATTCATGGGGTCGAATTCCACACCTTGCCTGACTTGGCGGGGCTGGGCAGCGACGCGCCGCTGGTGATCGATTTTTCATCGCACGTGCTGTCGCGACCGGTGGACTGGGCGCGTGTCGGCCTGGCGTTTGGCGGGGCGCAGAAAAATATCGGCCCGGCGGGCCTGACGCTGGTGGTGGTGCGCGAGGATCTGCTGGGGCACGCGTTGCCGATCTGCCCCAGCGTATTCGACTATCGGGTGCTGGCCGAAGCGCACTCCATGGCCAATACGCCACCCACGTACGCGATTTATATCGCCGGTCTGATTTTCCAATGGGCACTGGCGCAGCGCGAAGGCGACCTGAGCGGCGTGGCGGCGCTGCAGGCGCGCAACATGGCCAAGGCGCAGCGCCTGTACGACGCGATCGACCGCTCTGCGCTGTACGTCAACCTGGTCGATCCGGCCTGCCGCTCGCGCATGAATGTGCCGTTTTTTTTGCGCGGCGACGACGGCCAACCGCTGCGTGACCCGGCCCACCCGCGCAACGCCGCGTTTCTGCGTGGCGCACAGGAACGCGGGCTGTTGCAGCTCAAAGGCCACAAATCGGTGGGCGGCATGCGCGCCAGCCTCTACAACGCCATGCCGATGGCGGGCGTGGAGGCGCTGATCGACTATCTGCACGAATTCGAACGACGGGCCTGACCGGCCTTGTCCGCCATGCTGGACGGCGTGCCATGACCGAACCCGCTTCCCCCTCGCCTGCCCCCTGCCCTGCTGCGGACACCGCAGCCCCTGCACCGACGGCCAGCCCGCGCCTGCTGGCGCTGCGCCAGCGCATCGATGCGCTGGACGAACAACTGCTGGCGCTGCTCAACGAGCGCGCCCGCATCGCCGAGGAGGTAGGCGCCGTCAAGCGCGCCGAAGGTTCGCCGTTCTTTCGTCCCGATCGCGCCGCGCAAGTGATTGCCAACTTGCAGGCGTGCAACAGCGGCCCGCTGCGCAACGACCACGTGGCCGCCATCTGGCGCGAAATCATGTCGGCCTGCCTGGCGCTGGAGGCCCCACTGCGGGTGGCCGTGCTGGGGCCGGAAGGCACGTTTTGCGAGCAGGCGGCCATCGACTATTTTGGCAGCGCTGCCGATTTGATCTACTGCCCCAGCTTCGACGAGGTCTTCCACGCCACCGCCGCCGGTACCGCGCAGTTTGGCGTGGTCGGCGTGGAGAACTCCACCGAGGGCGTGGTGGCGCGCTCGCTGGACCTCTTTCTGCGCTCGCCGGTGCACATCGTGGGCGAAGTCAGCCTGCTGGTGCGGCATAACCTGCTGCGTCAAGTACCCAGCCTGGACGGCATCGAGGTCGTGATGGCGCACCCGCAGGCGCTGGCGCAGTGCCAGGGCTGGCTGTCCACCCACCTGCCGCACGCCGAACGGCGTGCGGTGGCCAGCAACGCCGAAGGCGCGCGGCTGGCCACCCAAAACCCCGCTTGGGCGGCCATCGCCAGCGAACGTGCGGCGGCTCAATATATGCTGCACATCGTCGCGCACGCCATTCAAGACGAGGCCTACAACCGCACGCGCTTTGCCGTCATCTGCCTGCCCCAAACCATGGCGATGCCGCCAGCCAGCGGGCGCGACTGCACCAGCTTGGTAGTGTCGGTGCCGAACCGCCCTGGTGCGGTACACGACTTGCTGCGGCCGCTGAAGGAGCATGGCGTATCGATGACACGCTTCGAGTCGCGACCCGCCAAGTCCGGACAGTGGGAGTACTACTTCTACATCGACATCGCGGGTCATCCCTCCCAGCCACAGGTAGCTGCGGCCCTGCAGGAGCTGCAGGGTCTGTGTGCGTTCTACAAGATGCTGGGCGCCTACCCCGTGTCGGAGTGACGCCCGCATGTGCTCCCCCCGCCTCCCTCACGCCGGTGCGGTCTCAGCCGCCCAAAATGCCACCGCCCCTGCGGCGCCTGCGGACACCCGGCAAGATGCGCCGAAAAATCCACCCCCTCACTTTCGCCAATTGGCAGTGCTCGGCTGCGGCCTGATGGGGGGGTCGTTCGCGCTGGCCGCCAGGGCCGCCGGGCTGGTGCAGCGGGTGGTGGGCCACGCCCGCTCGCCCCAAACCCTGCACCGCGCGCGCGAGCTGGGCGTCATTGACGCCGCAGCGCCGTCAGCCCCGCTGGCGGTGGAGGGCGCGGATCTGATCCTGCTGGCCGTACCGGTGGCCGCCACCGCCGCCACCCTGCAGGCCATCCGTGACCGGGTAAGCCCCGGCGCACTGGTGATGGATGTCGGTTCCACCAAAGGGAACGTGGTGGCGGCCGCGCAGCAGCACTTCGCGGACCGGCTGGCGCAGTTCGTGCCAGCACACCCCATCGCGGGCAAAGAACGCGCCGGGGTGGAGCATGCCAGCGCCGAGCTGTACCGTGGCAGCCAGGTGATCCTGACCCCGCTGCCACAGACCGATCCGGCACAGACGCGGTGGGCGTCGGCCCTCTGGCAGGCCTTGGGGGCGCGCGTGCGCACCATGCCGCCCGAGGCGCACGACGCCGCCTACGCCGCCGTCAGCCACCTGCCTCACCTGCTGGCCTTTGCCGCGGTGCGGGCGCTGGCGCAGCAGCCCACCGCCGCGGAATGGCTCGGGCTGGCCGGCCCCGGCTTTCGCGATTTCACCCGCATCGCGGCCAGCGACCCGGACGTCTGGCGCGACATTCTGCTGGCCAACCGCGAGCAGGTGCTGCGGCAGGCACAGGCGTTTCGCGCGGCGCTCGACGCCTTCGAGGCCACCCTGCAGGCCGGCGATGCCGCCGCACTGCATGCGCTCATTGACCACGCCTGTCATATTCGCACTGCGTGGGCCGCTGGCGCGTATGCTGCCGCCCCCACATCCCAGACGCCATGTACCGAACCGCCTTCCTCGACATCCCCCCGCTGAGGGCCGCCGCCGGCGCCGTGCGGCTGCCCGGCTCCAAAAGCATTTCGAACCGGGTGCTGCTGCTGGCCGCCCTGTGTGACGGTGAGACGGTGATCGAGGATCTGCTCGACTCCGACGACACGCGCGTGATGCTCGACGCTTTGGTGGCGCTGGGCTGCAGCCTGCAACGCCTGGGACCGAGCACGGTGCGCATACGCGGCCTAGGCGGACGGCTGGCCGTGCGGCAGGCGCGGCTTTTTCTGGGCAACGCGGGCACCGCGATGCGGCCGCTGACGGCGGCGCTGGCGGTGCTGGCCACCCTGCAGGGTGGGCGCTTCGAGCTGGCGGGCGTGCCGCGCATGCACGAACGCCCGATCGGCGATCTGGTGGACGCGCTACGCCAGCTCGGCAGTGCGGTGGACTACCTGGGACAGCCGGGCTACCCGCCGCTGGCGGTGGGGACAGGGGTGCCCGGTGCGCTGCGCACCAGCGAAGCGATCCGGGTGCGTGGCGACGTCTCCAGCCAATTTCTGACCGCGCTGCTGCTGGCGCTGCCACTGGCCGCGCACGAGCACGACATCGTCATCGAGGTCGTCAGTGAGTTGATTTCGAAACCTTACATCGACATCACGCTGCGTCTGCTGGCGCGTTTCGGTGTGGCGGTACAACGTCAGGGCTGGTCACGCTTCACCATCCCGGCGGGCGCGCACTACCGCTCGCCAGGCACCATCCCGGTCGAAGGCGACGCCTCGTCGGCCAGCTATTTCATCGCCGCGGGGGCGTTGGCCGCCACCGACGCCCCAGTGACCATCGAGGGAGTCGGTCTCGCATCGATCCAGGGTGACATCGCGTTTGCCGCCGCCGCCGAGGCCATGGGCGCGCGCATCGAGGGCGAGGCCAACCGCCTGCACGTGCGCCGTGGCGCCTGGCCACTGCGCGCCATCGACCTCGACTGCAACGCGATTCCCGACGCCGCGATGACGCTGGCCGTGATGGCGCTGTACGCCGACGGCCCCTCCACGCTGCGCCACATCGGCAGCTGGCGCGTCAAAGAAACCGACCGCATCGCCGCCATGGCCGCCGAACTGCGCCGACTGGGGGCCACCATCGAGGAAGGCCCCGACTGGCTGCGCGTGCACCCGCTGGGTGCCGACGGCCGCGGCTGGCGCGCCGCGGCGCTGCACACCTATGATGACCACCGCATGGCCATGTGCGGTTCGCTGGCCGCGTTCAACCCGGCGCGGCTGCCGGTGCGCATTCTCGATCCGCAGTGTGTGGGCAAGACGTTCCCCGACTACTTCGAGACCCTGTGGACGGTGGCACAGGCCGACCCGGCCGACATCCCGGTGCTGTGCATCGATGGGCCGACAGCGTCGGGCAAGGGCACACTGGCGGCGGCGCTGGCCCAACGGTTGGGCTACCACGTGCTCGACTCGGGCGCGCTGTACCGGCTGCTGGCGCTGGCGGCCGAGCGCGCGGGCGTGGGTACCGACGAGGCGGCGCTGTGCGATACGCTGACGGTGGCCCGCCTGGAGGCGCTGGCAGCGACCCTGCCGGTGCGCTTCGCAGACGGCCGTCTGTGGTTGGACGGGGAGGACGTGACGCTGGCGGTGCGCAGCGAAGCCGCCGGGATGGCCGCCTCGCGCATCTCGGCGCTGCCTGCGGTGCGCGCCGCATTGCTGGCGCTGCAACGCAGTTTTCGTCGCCTGCCCGGGCTGGTGGCCGACGGGCGCGACATGGGCACAGTGGTGTTTCCGGATGCGCCGCTGAAGGTCTTCCTGACCGCCAGCGCCACCACGCGCGCACAGCGGCGGCTGGAGCAGTTGCGTGCACGCGGAGAAGCTGCTAGCATAGCCGGTCTTTTGGCCGACATTGAGGCGCGGGACGCTCGGGATCGTACGCGAGCTGCTGCGCCGCTTGCCATGGCCGAAGACGCGCTGCCGCTGGACAACTCGCACTTGAGCATCGACGAGTCGGTGCAGACGGTGCTTGACTGGTGGCTACAACGCCGGCCGTTTGCCGCCGCGTCGGGTCCGGACGCAGCGGCACGCCGGTGAGGCTGAAGGCCCCGCGGGTGCTGCCGGATCCCCGCATCCGATCGCCCAAGGGTTCGTCAACCCACCATCCGTGCTCCGCTCGGATGCCATCCCCCAACCGCCGCCGCACACGGACCCCGGCGGCATCAGGAAATTGCATGTCTGAATCGTTTGCCGCCCTGTTCGAAGAGTCGCTCAAGCGCGCCGAAATGCGCCCGGGTGAGGTCATCACCGCCGAAGTCGTGCGCATCGACCACAACCACGTGGTCGTCAACGCCGGGCTGAAGTCCGAGGCCTACATCCCGATCAACGAGTTCAAGAACGACCAGGGCGAGCTGGAAGTGCAGGTCGGTGACTTCGTCGCCGTCGCCGTCGAGGCCGTCGAAAACGGTTACGGCGACACGATCCTGTCGCGCGACAAGGCCAAGCGGCTGGCCTCGTGGATGCAGCTGGAAAAGGCGCTGGAGTCAGGCGAGTTCGTCACCGGCACCACCACCACCAAGGTCAAGGGTGGCCTCAAGGTCATGGTCAATGGCATCAGCGCGTTCCTGCCGGGCTCGCTGGTGGATACGCGCCCGGTCAAGGATCTGACGCCCTACGAGGGCAAGACCATGGAGTTCAAGGTCATCAAGCTCGACCGCAAGCGCAATAACGTGGTGCTGAGCCGTCGCGCCGTGATCGAGGCCTCGATGGGCGAAGAGCGCGCCAAGCTCCTGGAGACGCTGAAAGAAGGCGCCATCGTCACCGGTGTGGTCAAAAACATCACCGAGTACGGCGCGTTCGTCGATCTGGGCGGCATCGATGGCCTGCTGCACATCACCGACATGGCGTGGCGCCGCGTGCGTCACCCGAACGAGGTGGTACAGGTGGGCCAGGAAGTCACGGCCAAGGTGCTCAAGTTCGACACCGAGCGCCAGCGCGTCTCGCTGGGCCTGAAGCAAATGGGTGACGACCCGTGGCTGGGTGTGGCGCGCCGCTACCCGGCTGGCACGCGCCTGTTTGGCAAGGTGACCAACATCGCCGACTACGGGGCGTTTGTCGAACTCGAGCCCGGCATTGAAGGGCTGGTGCACGTCTCCGAGATGGACTGGACCAACAAAAATGTGGCGCCGACCAAGGTGGTGTCCATCGGCGACGAGGTCGAGGTCATGGTGCTCGACATCGACGAGGACAAGCGCCGCATCAGCCTAGGCATGAAGCAGTGCAAGCCCAACCCCTGGCAGGAATTCGCCGACACCCACAAGCGCGGCGACAAGGTCAAGGGCCCGATCAAGTCGATCACCGACTTTGGCATCTTCGTCGGCCTGGACAATGGCATTGACGGGCTGGTGCACCTGTCCGACCTGTCGTGGAACGAGCCGGGCGAGTCGGCAGTGCGTAACTACAAGAAGGGCCAGGAAGTCGAAGCGGTGGTGCTGGGCGTCGATGTGGAGCGCGAGCGCATCAGCCTGGGCATCAAGCAACTCGACGCCGATCCGTTCACCACGTTCGTCTCGGTCAACGACAAGGGCGCCACGGTCACTGGCACCGTGAAGTCGGTCGATGCCAAGGGCGCCGAAATCGACCTGGGCAACGATCTGACCGGCTACCTGCGCGCCAGCGAAATCTCGCGTGACCGTGTCGAGGACGCGCGCAACGTGCTCAAGGAAGGCGACGAGGTCACCGCGGTCATCATCAACATCGATCGCAAGAACCGCAGCATCCAGCTGTCGATCAAGGCCAAGGACGCCGCCGATCAGCAGGAAGCCATGGCCAGCCTGAGCCAGGCGGCTGGCAATGCCGGCACCACCAACCTGGGTGCCCTGCTGCGCGCCAAGCTGGACAACGCCAACAACTGATTCCGGCAGGCGCGGCCCGGCGGGTCCGGGCCCAGCGCTGCGCCCGGCCCGGTGTACCCCGGCCGGGCGTTTTTTCATGGGCCGACGATGACGGCATAATGGGGCCCCATGAATCGCAGCGATCTGTTCGTCGCCTTAGCCGAACGCCACCCGCAGTTGACCACGGCTGACGCCGAGGTGGCCGTCAAGACCCTGCTGGACGGGATGGCGCAGGCCCTGACAGCCGGTCATCGCATCGAAATCCGCGGCTTTGGCAGCTTTGCCGTTGTGGCGCGCCCCCCGCGACAAGCGCGCAACCCGCGCACCGGCGAGGCGGTACAGGTTCCCGGCAAGCGGGTCATCCACTTCAAGCCCGGCAAGGCGCTGCGCGAGGCCGTGGACGGCGCGCGGGAGGAGACATGAAGGTTCTGGGCTGGCTGCTCAAGGCCGCCGCCTTCGTGCTGATCTTTGCGCTCGCCCTGCGCAACCAGACGCCGGTGCGCGTGCAGGGGCTGTTCGGCGCTTACTGGGACGCGCCGCTGGCTTTGGTCCTGCTGGTGGCGCTGTGCATCGGAGTTCTGCTGGGCATGGCGGTGATGGTGCCGCCGTGGTGGCGTGCCAGCCGGGCGGCGCGTCGCTTGGCGGCGCCCCCCGCTCCCCCCCCATCGGCGGGCAGCGCCGACGACTCGGCTGTCCATGGAGTTTGATTTCGCCTGGCTGCTGTGGGCGCTGCCGGTGGCCTTCGGTCTGGGCTGGGTGGCCTCGCGCATCGACTTCCGCCAATGGCGGCTGGAGAGCCGGCCAGTGCCGCGAGCCTACTTCCGTGGGCTGAGCCACCTGCTCAACGAGCAACAGGATCAGGCGATCGATGCCCTGATCGAGGCCGCCCGCCATGAACCGGACGCGGTCGAACTGCACTTCGCGCTGGGCAGTCTATTTCGCCGCCGCGGCGACTATGACCGTGCGGTGCGCGTGCACCAGCACCTGTTGGCGCGCGCCGACCTATCGGCTGTGGAGCGCGAGCGGGCCCAGCATGCCCTGGCGCTGGACTTCTTGAAAGCCGGACTGCTCGACCGAGCGGAGGCGGCGTTCACGGCGCTGCTGGATACGCGCTTCGACGCCGAGGCGCGGCTGGCCCTGCTGGGCATCCACGAACGCGCCCGCGACTGGGAGCGCGCCGCTGCGATGGCGCAGGCGCTCGAAGGCGGGCCGCACGGCAGCTTCAGGCTGCGCCTGGCGCACCACCGCTGCGAGCAGGCCGCCACGCTGCAGCGGCAAGGACACACGACGCAGGCCCTGGCGCTGCTGGAGGCGCTGGTGCAGCAGGTGCCAGCCTGCGCGCGCGCGTGGGCAGCACTGGCCGACCTGCGCCAGACCCTGGGCCACACGGAGGGGGCGCTGGCGGCCCTGCATGGACTGGTGCGCCACTGCCCCACTCACGTACCGCTGATCGCGCACGCCTTGGCTCAATGGTCGCTGCTGACGGGACAGGCCGAAGCGGCGCGCGCCACGCTGCTGCAGTGGGAGGCGACGCACGGTAGCGCGTTGGACGTCACGCAAGCCCTGGCCTCACTTGAGCCGGACGCGACGGCCGCGCGCGCACGCTACATCGCCCACCTGCGGCAGGAACCATCGCTGGTGGCCGCCACGCTATGGCTGGCGGGCGTGCCACTGGGCACTCCCGATGAGGAGCCTCTGGTGCGGCGCGCGCTGGAGCGCGCCGGCGAGCCGCTGAAGCGCTACCGCTGCGCAGCTTGCGGCTTCGAGTCGCGCCAGTACTTCTGGCAGTGCCCAGGCTGCCAAGGCTGGGATACCTATCCGCCGCGCCGCGTCGAGGAATTGTGACCCCGGACGCAGCCGCACCCCCCGCGTGGAGTGCGATGCGTGCCGGGTCAGCTGGCCACGGTGGCCTGCAGCGCCGCCTCGTCCACGATGCGGTATAGGCGGCCGACCCGATCCAGCGGCTGCAGTACCCCGGCGCGCACCAGGGCGCTGATTTCGCGACTGACCGTTTCGAGCTTGAGGTCCATCATCGCGCCCATATCCTCGCGCGTGAACAGCGTCACCACCGCTGGGTCGGTGGCATGGCGCATTTTCAAGATGAAATTGGCAACGCGCTGGCGCGCGGTGCCGAAATTGAGCGCGGCCAGCCAGTCGTCAGCCTCCTTGAGCGCCTGTTGCCACTTCTGCAGCAAGCGCCAGTGCAGGCGCGGCGAATTCTGTGCCAGCCGGTGGATGACGTCGGTCGGAATGCGGCACACCGAGACCTCGGTCAACGCCACGGCCTCGCTGTCGTAGCGGCTGGTGGCCAGCGCCTCCAGCCCGACTACGTCACCCGGGCGCAGCACGCGTAGCACGCGCTGGCGGCCGTCCGGAGTGCTGCGCACCAGTTTGACCAGCCCACTGCGCAGCGTGAACACACCAAACGCCGGCTCGCCCTCCTGGTAGAGGGTCGAACCGGCGTGGAACGCCAGATCGTCGATCGGCGCGTGGATCAGGTTGAAGTCCTGCTCATTGAGATCCGCGAACAGCCCCATGTCGCGGATCCCGCAGGTCTTGCAGTCGGCCGTGCCTCGCCAGGCGGATTCGGTCTTGATCGGAATCATGGGCGAATTGTCGCCCGACCGCAGCTCAGATGCACGCTGTGTGCTTACTCAACACGCGGCGCCAATTCACCCTTGTCGTAGCGCTGGCGCATCTCCTCCAGCGTGTAGATCTTGCCGATGCGGC
>NZ_DAISZC010000058.1:0-13680 GCF_036824975.1 Tepidimonas sp. | reverse complement strand
GCCGCGCGCCGTTCGTGATGCCCAAGGCCGAGACGGCGTTTTCGCGCAGCGCCGCGGTGTACGACACGACGATCGGCTGGCGCTTCGTCAACGCGCGCATGCAGGCTGCCTACGGCGTGGATTCGATGCCCGAAACGGCCGAGAACGTGGCGGCCGACTTCGGTATCAGCCGCGCCGACCAGGACCGCTTTGCGCTGGCTTCGCAGCGCAAAGCGGTGGCGGCGCAAGCCAGCGGGCGCTTGGCGCAGGAAATCGTGCCGGTGACGATTGCGCAGAAAAAAGGCGAGCCGCTCGTCGTGGATCGCGACGAGCACCCGCGGGAGACGTCGCTGGAGGCACTGGCCAAACTCAAGGGCGTGGTGCGCCCAGACGGCACGGTGACCGCAGGCAACGCCAGCGGCGTCAATGACGGGGCGTGTGCCCTGATTCTGGCCAGCGAAGCCGCCGCCGCGCGCCACGGCCTGACCCCGCGCGCGCGCGTGGTGGCGATGGCGGTGGCCGGTGTGCCGCCGCGCATCATGGGCATCGGCCCGGTGCCAGCGACGCGCCAAGTACTGGCGCGCGCTGGTCTCACTCTCGATCAGATCGACGTCATCGAACTCAACGAAGCGTTTGCAGCACAGGCATTAGCGGTGTTGCGCCAGCTAGGCCTGGCCGACGACGACCCGCGTGTCAACCCCAACGGGGGCGCCATCGCGTTGGGCCATCCGCTGGGCGCCAGCGGCGCGCGTCTGGCACTGACGGCGGTGCACCAGCTGCACGCCACTGGCAGCCGCTACGCGCTGTGCACCATGTGCATCGGCGTCGGACAGGGTATTGCGCTGGTGCTGGAGCGCGTTTGAGAGTGACCCAAAAAAGAGCCCCGGTGCTAAAGGCAACCGGGGCTTCAAGCCTTATGCTGTCACACACAAAGGCACCCGCTCAGGGAGGAAAAGCGGGGAGCCGCGTAACGGCTCAACGCGAAATTTACCACAAGCTGACGACTGACCGCCAAGCAAGTGGTAAAAAAAGCAACGCCGTTCGTCAGTCCGCTGATGGCTCATCACTTTTGGCAGTTCTTGCGCGGAGGTCGAAGCGCATCAGTCGGCACTCGATGGGGCCGTTGAACAGTGGAATGCGCCGGCTCGGCTGCAGCCGCAGCCGGCGCGGCAAGTCGCGGTCGGGACTCAGGATCCACGCGGTCCAGCCGCCGAAGTGCGTTTTCCAGTGCGCCGCCAGCCGCTCATAGAAGGCGTCAGCCCCCAGTCCTCCCGCCACCCCCGCCGCCTCGATGCGCTCGCCATATGGGGGGTTGAGCAGCAGCACACCCGGCCCGGGGGCCGGTGGCAGGCGTTGCAGCGCGTCGCCGCCGCGAAACGCCGCGGCGGCCCCGACACCGGCGCGCTCGGCGTTGCGGCGCGCAAAATCCACCATGCGAAACGAGACGTCGCTGCCGTACGCGATCGGTGGTCGATCGGCGGGCCAGTCGATTTCTTGGGCGCGCGCGGCCGCACGGCACGCCGCCCAGCGCGCCGGGTCATGTGGCAGCAGCCGCTCGAAGGCGAAGCGGCGCAACCGTCCCGGGGCCTGACGGCGCGCGATCTGCGCCGCCTCGATCACCAGCGTGCCGCTGCCGCAGCAGGGGTCGAACAGCGGCACCGGCGCGCCGTCGCCGTCGGTGCCGGTCCAGCCGGTGGCGGCAATGATTGCCGCCGCCAGCGTTTCCTTCAGCGGTGCCTCGCCAGTGTCGCTGCGCCAGCCACGCTTGAACAGCGGCTCGCCGCTGGTGTCCAGTAACAGGGTGGCGTCGTCAGCGCCCAGATGGAGGTGCACGCGCACATCCGGTCGGGCGGTGTCGATGCTGGGACGTGCCCCACAGCGGGCCCGCAGGCGATCGCACAGCGCATCCTTGACGCGCAGCGCGGCGAAATGCAGGCTGCGCAGTGGGCTGCGCTGCGCCGTCACGTCCACCTTGACCGTATGCCGGGGGGTGAGCCAGTCTTCCCACGCCTGCGTTGCCGCTGCCGCGTAGAGATCGTCTTCCCCGGCGTAGCGCCCGTGCCACAGACGCACCAGCACGCGCTGCGCGATGCGGCTGTACAGGTTCAGGCGCAGGACGGCGTTCCAGTCGGCGCGCAGCCCCACACCCGCGCGGTCGATACGCAGCGCGGCGCGCGCCTGCCCGGTCAAGGCCGCCACTTCGTCGGCCAGGTAGTCGGCGCAGCCCGCTGCGCAGGGCAGGAACAGGTCGAGCGTGTCGGTCATCGCGGCAGGCCCTTGCGCAGGCTGGCGGTGGGAATGCGCAGCGCCTCGCGGTACTTGGCCACCGTGCGGCGCGCGCACTCGATGCCCTGCTCGCGCAGCAGCTCGGCGATGCGCCCGTCACTCAATGGGTGCTGCGGGTCTTCAGCGGCGATGAGCTGGCGGATCAGCGCCCGCACCGCGGTGCTGGAGGCGTTGCCGCCGGTGTCGGTGCCCAGGCTGGAGCCGAAAAAATACTTCAGTTCGAAAGTGCCAAACGGGGTGGCCATGTACTTGCCGCTGGTGACGCGGCTGATGGTGGATTCGTGCAGGCCGAGTTCGGCCGCGATGTCGCGCAGCACCAGCGGGCGCATGCCCACTTCGCCGTGCAGGAAAAAGCTGCGCTGGTGCGCGACGATGGCGCGCGCCACACGGAGGATGGTGTCGAAGCGCTGCTGCAGGTTTTTGATGAACCAGCGCGCCTCCTGCAGCCGCTGCTGCAGGGTGGCGGCGCGCTGGCCGCGCAGGGCGCGTGCATAGACGTCGGCGACGCGCAGCCGCGGCAACACGGCTGCATTGAGCTGTACCTCGCACTCGCCGGCGCGCACGGTCACGATGACGTCGGGCACGATGAAGTGGCGCTGGACATCGGCAAAGCGCCGCCCGGGCTTGGGCTCCAGCCGCGTCAGCAGCGCCAGCGCTGCGCGCACGGTGTCCTCATCGACCGCCGCGGCCTGAGCCAGGCGCCGCACGTCACGCCGTGCCAGCCACTGCAGCGGCAGTGCGCACAGGGCCAGGGCGGCGCGGGTGACGGGTGTGTCGGGCTGCTCCAGCAGCTGCAGGCGCAGGCACTCGGCCAGGTCGCGCGCGCCCACGCCCGCCGGCTCCATGGCCTGCAGCCAGCCGAGTGCGCGGCGCAACAACGCCAGCAGCTCCTCGCGCTGTTCGGTGTCGTCGGCTCCACCAGGGCCGGGGAGCGGTGCCGCGGCACGCAGCAGCGCATCGACCAGCTCCTCGAGCGAGTCGGTCAGATAGCCGTCCTCGTCGAGCGACTCGATCAGGAAGTGCAGCGCGGCACGCTCCTCCTCATTCAGATGCAAGGCCAGCGCCTGCGCGTGCAGATGGTCCTGCAGCCGCTCGGCGCTGCGGGCGAGCTCCGCCGCACTGGCCGGCTCGTCCGCGTCATCGGGGGCGCCGCGCCCGGCCCCCGGACCTTCCCACGACCAGTCGGGCCCGTCGTCGTCGGTGGCGTCGTCGGCGCGCCAGCCCCCAGCGTCTTCGTCGAGCTGCGCCGGCCAATCGTTTCCAGCCAGCGGCGTGTCCGTCTCCATCAGCGTCACGGCGTCGCGGGGGGTACCTTCGGTGTCGGGTTCCCCGTCGCCATCGCCTGGCACGGTATCGTCGGCCAGGGTAGGGTGTGCGCCCGCATCCGCGTCGGGCGCGGCGGCATGCGGCACCGCCGCGTCGTCATCCGGTCCGGTGGCTGCGTTGTCGTCGTCTACCCGTTCCAGAAACGGGTTGTCGGCCAGCATCCGTTCGATTTCCTGCGCCACCTCCAGCGTGGACATCTGCAGCAGCCGGATCGACTGCTGCAGCTGCGGTGTCAGCGTCAGCTGCTGCGACTGGCGCAGCGACAGGCTCCCCCTCATCGCCTCACAGCCGGAAATGCTCGCCCAGATAGACGCGCCGCACCTCGGCGTCGTCCACGATGTCGGCCGGTGTGCCATGCGCCAGCACCCGCCCCTCGCTGATGATGTAGGCGCGGTCGCAGATGCCCAGCGTTTCGCGCACGTTGTGGTCGGTGATGAGCACGCCGATGCCGCGCGCCTTCAGAAAGCCGACGATGCGCTGGATCTCGATCACCGCAATCGGGTCGATGCCGGCAAACGGCTCGTCGAGCAGGATGTAGCGCGGCTGCGCCGCCAGCGCGCGCGCGATCTCGACCCGGCGCCGCTCACCCCCGGACAAGGCGGGCGCAGGAGTGTCGCGCAAATGATCGACGTGCAGCTCACCCAGCAGCGCATCCAGCCGCTGGCGCAGCTGCGGCTCCGGCAGCGGCCGCCCGCTGGCGTCGCGCTGCAGCTCCAGAACCGCCCGCACGTTCTGCTCGACGGTGAGCTTGCGGAAGATCGACGCCTCCTGCGGCAAGTAGCCCAGCCCCAGCCGAGCGCGGCGGTGCATCGGCAGGCGCAGCGCGGGCTGGCCATCGATCCAGAGTTCGCCGGCATCGGCGTGTACCAGCCCGACGATCATGTAAAAGGACGTGGTTTTGCCCGCGCCGTTGGGGCCCAGCAGTCCCACCACCTCGCCCGCCCGCACGTCCAGCGAGACGTCGTGCACCACGGTACGGCGGCCGTAGCGCTTGCGCAGGCCGCGCGCGCACAGGCCCTGGGACAGTGCGTCAGCACTGGAGGTCGGCATCACCGGCGCGGCTCCAGGCGTTCGCTGGGCGTGAGGGCCGGGGCCGACACGCCGCCAGGCGCCGGTTCGGTGGCGGCGGGATCGGCGCGGCGCGGGGTCAGAATCGCCCGCACCCGTGCCCCCGTGGGGTCGGCAGCGGCTGTGGCTGCCCCGTCGACGCGGAAGGTGTCGTTGCGGTTGTCGTACACGATCACGGCGCCACTGGTCTGGTCGCTCAGCGTCGTGCCCCGGTAGCGGCGCAACTCGGCCTGGCCGCGGAAGGTGACGCGGTCGGCGCGTCCGTCGTATTCGATGCGCTCGGCCTCGCCCTCGATGTACTCATCGACACCCTCGCGCTTTTGGCGGTAGAACGCGCGCTGGGAGGCGCTGCCGCTGGCCACACCGAACTGGTGTCCCTGTTCGTCTTGCCGCACCTCGACCTGGTCGGCGCGGATGCGGATCGACCCCTTGCTGATCAGGACCCGCCCGCTGAAGACGCTGGTCTGGCGGGCGTCGTCGTAGCGCAGCGCATCGGCTTCGGCCTGCAGCGGGGCGAAGCGGTCGGCGCGTTCGGCCCAGGCCGTCGGGACGCAGCTCACAGCAAGGCAGGCCACGAGGAGAACAATCGGGCAGGGGCGGGGCAGCGGTCGAATGACAGGCACGGAACTTGCTCCAGACTCGGTGCGCCCGATTGTGCCACGCCCACAGCCGCCTGGTGTATCGGGGCAGTGTCGGCGCGCGCACCGCCGCCGCCGGGCTGCTGCACGGTGCCGCGCGAACCAGCACATCGACGCACGCTTCGTCCCGGCACCCGGCGCGGACAACGGCGCCTTGTGCGGCGCCTGGAGAGCAGCGCGTGCGTCAGGCCTGCCGCACGCGCGCAATCAGGGCGTCGGCCACGCTGAGGGTGCGCTCGGCTTGTCCGGGGACGATAAAGCGGCCCGCGATACCCAGCGATGGGGTCGCTTCGACCTCGTAAGCGTCTTGCAGTTGCAACGCCCGCTTGACCTTGCCGCTGACGCCAAACGACTGGTAGGTCTGCACGAACGCTTGCCGGTCCACCCCCTGCGCCGCTGCCCACTCGGCAATCGGCTCTAGGCCGTTGAAGCGCCGCCGATCGTCGTGAATCGCCGCAAACGCTTTCAGGTGCAGCGCCTCCAGCTTGCCCAGTGCTTCCAGCGTGTAGTACAGGCGCTGCAGCGGCTCGAAGCCGGCGTTGAACCCGACGTGCACCCGTCGCACTACGATTTCTTTGGACTGGCGCTGCATCCAGCCTTTCATCAGGGGCTCGAAACGGTAGCAGTGGATGCAGCTGTAGGAGAAGAACTCCAGCACTTCGACCTGGCCGGGGCCGACGTCCACCGGTGCCGGCCGGCTCAGGCGGCGGTATTCCGACCCCTCACGTGGGGCAGCCTGGGCAAAACCCACAGCGGGCATCGTGAGACCGCCGGCGGTGGCAAGGAGAGCGAGCGTTGCGTGGCGACGTTGCATAGGACGTAGTGGTGGGTGGGTTCAGGAGATGACAGCCAGGGCCCGGGTACCCTCGGGTCAAGCGCCGTCCCTCGCGGCACCGCTGTCGCCGCGCCCCTCTGGACAGGCCAGGCTGAGGCTGGCGGCAAGGGGCAACGGTTCGGTAGGCTACTCGCGGCAGTTCAGTTGGATGCTGGGGCCAGCGCCGGGTTCCGCACCCGGCTGCGCAGCCGCCGCGTCGAGGCCGGATCAGGGCGCGCGCAGCAGCACCGGTGCAGCGGGTGCGTGTGCATCCGGCGTCAGCGCTGCACCCGCACCAGGGCCGTCTCGAAGCGCGCACCACGCAGACGCTCCTGCATCGCTTCGGCCTGGGTTTGGCTGTCGAACGGCCCCAGGCGGACGCGCCAGACGCGCTGGCCATTTTGCTCGCGCTCGCTGATGCGTGCATCGAACCCCTGCAGGGCCAGCCGGGCCCGCTGGGCCTCGGCCTCCTCGGCGTTGCGAAATGCGCCCACCTGTACGAAGTATAGAAACGGGTCAGAGGCGTCGCCCGATGCGGCGGGCGACGCGGGCTTGGGCGCAGCATCGGCCGCGGCGCTGCGGGCCGGTGTGCTCGGCACTGGCGCGGCCACCGGTGCGCTGCCGGTGCGCTGTTGAATCAGTTCGGCAATCGGATCCGGCGCCGGGGTGTTGCTGGCTGCGCCGTCGGCGGCAGTATCCTTGGCTGTCGTCGCCGATGGCGCGGTGGAGGAGCGTGCCGACGACAGCCCGGCATTCGGATTCCACTGCTGCAGGCGTTGCGATTCGGTCTCGGGCTGCGTCGGTTTGCGCTGCACGCCGCGGTCCACCAGCGGGATCGGCACCTTGGTCACGTATACCGCTACCGCCAGTGATGCCCCGATGCCCACCAGCAATCCGAGCAGAAATCCCAGCAAGGTGCCGCCACGCGCGCGGCTGCGGTGCTGCGGGACGGAAGCAGTGGGCAACGCCATGAACACGGGCTCCGAAAGCATTGGGGGGCAGCTTACATCGACTCGGGCGCGCCGACGCCGAGCACGCGCAACCCATTGCGCAGCACCTGCGCGGTGGCGGCCACCAGCGCCAGCCGCGCGCGCCGCACCGCGTCGTCATCCACCAAGATGCGCTCGGCATCGTAGTAGCTGTGGTAAGCGGCGGCCAACTCGCGCAGGTAGAAGCTGACGTCGTGCGGCGCAAAGTCGGCGGCAGCGGCCGCCAGCACCTCGGGGTAGCGTGCCAGCTGCAGCATCAGCGCCTGCGCCGCCGGGGTGTCCAGCGGCGCCAGGTCGGCGTCACGCAGTGTAGCGGGGTCACCCCCCTGGGCGCGCCACTGCGCCAGCACCGAGCAGCTGCGCGCGTGCGCGTACTGCACGTAATACACCGGGTTGTCGTTGTTTTGCTGGATGGCCAGATCGACGTCGAAGGTGTATTCGGTGTCGGGCTTGCGCGACAGCAGGAAGAAGCGCACCGCGTCGCGGCTGGTCCAATCGATCAGGTCGCGCAGCGTGACGTAGCTGCCAGCGCGCTTGGAAATCTTGACTTCCTGCCCGCCGCGGACGACGCGCACCATGGTGTGCAGCACGTAGTCCGGATAGCCTGGCGGAATACCTAGCCCCACCGCTTGCAAGCCGGCGCGCACGCGCGCGATGGTGCCGTGGTGGTCGGTGCCCTGGATGTTGATGACCTTGGTGAAGCCGCGCTCCCATTTGGTGATGTGGTAGGCCACGTCCGGCACGAAGTAGGTGTACGTGCCGTCAGACTTGCGCATCACGCGGTCCTTATCGTCACCGTAGTTGGTGGTGCGCAGCCACAGCGCGCCGTCTTTTTCGTAGGTCTTGCCGGCGTCGATGAGGCGCTGTACGGTCTGCGCCACCCGCCCGCTGCTGTACAGGCTCGACTCCAGGTAGAACTGGTCGAAGCGCACGCCAAACGTCTTCAGGTCCAGGTCTTGCTCGTGGCGCAGGTAGGCCACCGCAAAGGCGCGGATATTGTCCAAGTCGTCCACGTCGCCGCTGGCGGTAACCTGCCGGTCGTCGGCCACCACCGTCTTGCGCGCCAGAAAGTCGTCGGCGATGTCTTGGATGTAGTCGCCGTTGTAAGCGGCTTCGGGCCAGCCGGGGTCGCCGGGCTTGAGGCCGCGGGCGCGCAGCTGCACCGAGCGCGCCAGCGTCTCGATCTGCACCCCGGCATCGTTGTAGTAGAACTCGCGGTGCACCTGCCAGCCCTGGGTCTCAAACAGATTGCAGATCGCGTCCCCCAGCGCCGCCTGGCGGCCATGCCCCACGTGCAAGGGCCCCGTGGGGTTGGCCGAGACAAACTCCACCATCAGGCGCTGGCCGTTGGCGGGCCGGTGCCCATAGCGGTCGCCTGTGGCCAGCACCTCGCGCACCACCTGCTGCTTGGCGCTAGGGTGCAGGCGCAGATTGATGAAGCCTGGGCCAGCGATTTCCAGCGCTGCCACCCAACGTTGGAAGGCGGGCTGCGCTTGCAGCCGCTCCACCAGCCGTTGTGCGATGGCGCGCGGGTGGCTGCCCAGCGGCTTGGCCAACTGCAAGGCGGCGGTGATGGCCAGGTCACCGTGTGCAGCCACTTTGGGTTGCTCGAAAGCGGCGCGTGCGCCTGCGCCGGCGTGCAACGCCTCCAGCTCGGTGGCCAGCGCCCCGAGCAATTCGTGTTTGACCGTTTGCATGGGTGAAATTGTAGGCGGGGGCGTCAGCGTCGCGCTCCCCGCTGCACGGCCAGCACGCACAACAGGTCACACGCCACGTGTGCCGCAGCCAGCGCCGTGATGTCGGCGTGGTCATACGGCGGGGCCACCTCCACCACATCCATGCCCACCAGATTCAGCGGCACCAGACCCCGCACGATATGCAGCGCCTGGGCACTGCTGAGCCCACCGGCCACGGGGGTGCCGGTGCCGGGCGCATACGCCGGGTCCAGGCAGTCGATGTCGAACGTCACGTACGCGGGGCGGTCGCCCACGAGGGCAAGCACCTGCTGCAAGGCCCAGTCCGCACCGCGTGCGTGGACGGTGGGCGCATCCAGAATGTGCAGGCCCATGAAGTCGTCATTCCAGGTGCGAATGCCGATCTGCACCGAATGCGCGGGGTCGATCAGGCCCTCGCGCACCGCCTTGTAAAACATGGTGCCGTGGTTGAGCGAGTCCGGGCTGTCGTCGGGCCAGGTGTCGCAGTGGGCGTCGAAATGCACCAGTGCCAGCGGCCGCCCAAAGCGCTCGGCGTGGGCTTGCAGCAACGGGTAGGTGATGTAGTGATCGCCCCCCAAAGTGAGCATGCGCGCGCCGGCCGCCAGGATGCGTCGCGCATGGTCGCGAATGGCACCGGATAGGGTGTGCGGATTGTGGGGGTCGAGCCAGCAGTCGCCGGCATCGACCACGGCCAGCGTCTCAAACGGGTCGAACCCCCACGGAAAGGGCTTGAGTTCGGCCAGTTGCACGCTGGCGGCACGGACGGCGGCTGGGCCCAGCCGCGCACCGGGCCGGTAGGTGGTGGCCAGGTCGAGCGGGATGCCGCTGACCACCACGTCGGCACCAGTGAGGTCGCGCGTATAGGTGCGGCGCATGAAGCTCAGCACCCCGGCGTAGGTCATCTCGGGCCAGGACCCATACAGGCTGGGGCGGCGAATGGCGCCGTCACCGGCGGCGGGTGCTTCGGGCAGCTGTTCAGTCATGGGGGTATTGTCGCTGGGTTGCCCCCGCACCAGTGTTGCGGGGATGACGAGCCACCGGCGCGCCCGCACGCTGCACGCGCCTGCGTTCACGCGCGCGGCCGTTACCCGCGCGTCGGTACCCAGGCGTGCGCCTTGAGGTCGTCCAGGCTGACATAGGCCAGCGCGCGTTCGTGGCAGCTTTCCAGAATCACCGGCGGCGCGCAACCAGCATCCCATGCTTCTTTCCAGCGCAGCGCACACAGGCACCAGCGGTCGCCGGGTTTCAGGCCGGGGAAGCGCCACTCGGGCCGGGGCGTGATGAGATCGTTGCCGCGCTCACGCGAGAACGCCAAAAATTCCGCCGTCACACGCGCGCAGATTACGTGCGAGCCCACGTCATGCGCGGCGGTGTGACAGCAACCATCGCGAAAGTACCCCGTCAGCGGGTCGTAGGAGCAGGCGCGCAGCAGGCCGCCGAGGACGTTGCGGGCGAAGGCGTAGTCGGTCATCGTCTGTTGTTGCCGATGGCCCCGTGGGGAGCGGCTGCGAGGCCATCCGATCAAGCCAAGGGGTCGAGCGAAGGTTCAAGTGCCCAACAGCATAACCAGATGGGGGCGCCGACACGGTTGTGGGGTAAAGACACGCCCCCGGGGGTGGCGAGCCGCACCGGGGGCGTGCAAAGTGCCGCGTTACGCGGTGGCATCCTCATCCACGGGCGTCAGGCACACGCGCGCGGCGTCGCGAATGGCGCGCGTCAGGCGCTGCGCGGTGGGCGGCTCGCGCTCCCAGTGCTGCCAGTACAGCGCCACGTCGATCACCGCGCCCGGCATCACCTCGACCAAGGGCGGGCGCCCTTCCCGGTTGGCCAGATGCAGTTCCGGCACCATGCCCCAGCCCAGCCCCAGCTCAATGGCACGCTCGAATGCATCCACCGCTGGCGTGAAGTGGCGCGGGTAGCGCGCCTGTCGCAAGGCGAAGTGCAGCTCCAGCCAGCGGTCCTGCAGCGCGTCCTTGCGGTTGAAGATGACCGCGGGCAGCGCCAGCAACCGGTGCGGCGTCACGCGCCCCTGCGCGGTGCGCGCGCGCGCGGCCAGCGAGGGGGTGGCCACGCAGCGGTAGCGCATCACGCCCAGCGGCTCGGCCACGCAGCCACGCATGGCGTCGGCACGTGTGGTCACACAGCCGATCACGGTGCCGTTTTTCAGCAGCTCGTGGGTGTGGTCCTGGTCGTCGATGGTCAGGTCCAGCAGCAGCCGCTGGCGCTGCAGCAGCGAGGCCACCCCGGGCAGAAACCACGCGGCGGCCGAGTCCGCATTGATGGCCACCGGCACACTCTGCCAGCGCTGGCCGGCGTCGCCGGCCAGCCGCTCCAGCAGGTCGGCCTCCATCAGCTGCACCTGCTTGATGTGTGCCAGCAGCGCCTGCCCTGCCAGGGTGGCGCGCACCATCTTGCCGCGCACCAGCAGCCGCTGCCCCAGCTGCGCCTCCAGCGCCTTGACGCGCAGCGACACAGCCGCCACTGTCAGCGCCAGCGCCTGCGCCGCGGCGGAAAAACTGCCGTGTTCGACCACGGCGCGTAGGGCTTCGAGTTGACGGGCGTCGAGCATGACAGCAGTTTAAAAAATACTTGATCGAACGAAAAGAACGTCAAAAGGCTTAAACCGCTACGGCAGTGGCGGCACACTGCAGCCCAGTCAACCATCGTCTTTGCTGTCAGGAGTCTGCCATGAGCGCCCTCGCCTGGAGCGCCGGTCTGCCCGGCCTTGCCGCCCCCAGTTTCACCGCCGGTTTGGTGATGAGCCTGTCGCTCATCATGGCCATCGGCCCGCAGAACGCGCACGTCATTCGCGCCGGTCTGCAGCGTCGTCACCTGGGGTTGACGGTGCTGACCTGCGCGTTGGCCGACATCGTGCTGATCACGCTGGGCGTGGCGGGGCTGGCGCAGCTGGGTGGGCTGTCGGACAAGCTGCATGGGGCGCTGGTGGGCGCCGGGGTGCTGTTTCTGGTGGTGTATGGCTGGCACGCGGCGCGCCGCTGCTGGCGGCCGCAGCCCGCCGTAGGCACACCCGCCGCCGCGCCTGCGGGCCCGCAGGCCGCGGTGGCGCTCCCCGCCCCCACCACGCGGCGCCAGGCGGTGCTTGCGGCGCTGGCGTTTTCGTGGCTCAACCCGCACGCGTGGCTGGATACGGCCGTGCTGATCGGCACCGCGTCGCTGGCCTGGGGTGCCCAGCAGCCCGTCTTTGGGCTGGGGGCTGCTACCGGGTCGGTGCTGTGGTTTGTGGTGCTGGGCACGCTGGCGTTTTGGCTGGGGCGGCGTTTGCAGTCGGTGGCGGTGTGGCGCGCGCTCGACGGATTGGTGGCCTTGATGATGTGGGGCACGGCGGCGGCGCTGGTGGTGTCGCTGTTTGAGTGATCCAACGGCCGCAGACCGCGCGGCTGACCACCCTTGCGCCGCCCCGATTGGCCTTTTTGCCAAGCCTTGCTCCAACCTCTTCTCCAACCCCGATTGCTGAGGAGACCTCTCATGACCGCACCTGCCTTCGATCCCTCGGCCCATCGGCCTGCCCTGCGTCCTACCGACGCGCCGATCACCATGTTCGGCCCGGACTTCCCGTTCGCCTACGACGACTGGCTCGCTCACCCGGTCGGATTGGGTCAATTGCCCGCTAGCCGCTTAGGCACGGAAGTGGCCATCGTCGGCGCAGGCATGGCAGGCATGACCGCTGCCTACGAGCTGATGAAGCTGGGGCTAAAGCCCGTGGTGTACGAGGCCTCGCGCATGGGTGGCCGCCTGCGCTCGCAGCCGTTCGAGGGCGGCAGCGGCGCCATAGCCGAACTGGGTGGCATGCGCTTTCCGCTGTCATCCACCGGCTTTTACCACTACGTGCGCCTGCTGGGCCTGCAAAGCCGACCGTTTCCCAACCCGCTGACGCCCGCGGCCAACTGCACCGTCATCGACCTGGAGGGCCAGACCCACTGGGCGCGCACGCTGGCCGATCTGCCGCCGCTGTTCCAGGAAGTGGCCCGTGCTTGGGCCGACGCGCTGGAGGAGGGCGCGGGCTTTACCGAGCTGCAAACCGCCATGCGCCAGCGCGACATCGAGCGCGTCAAAGCCCTGTGGAATGCCTTGGTACCGCGCTGGGACGACCGCACGTTCTACGACTTCGTGGCCCAGTCCAGCGCCTTCCAGCGCCTGAGCTTTCACCACCGCGAAGTGTTCGGGCAGGTGGGCTTTGGCACCGGTGGCTGGGATTCGGACTTTCCGAACTCGATGCTGGAGATCCTGCGCGTGGTGCTGACCGGCTGCGACGAAAACCAGCACTATATCGTGGGTGGCGTGCAGCAGGTGCCGCTGGGGCTGTGGCACCGCGCGCCCGAGCGCATCGCGCACTGGCCGCGCGGCACCACGCTGGCGCGTTTGCACGGTGGGGCACCACGCCCGGCGGTGAAGGCCATTCAGCGCGCCAGCAACGGTCAGTTGGAAGTTACCGACGCCTGGGGCAGCACGCGCCGCTACGACGCCGTGCTCGTCACCTGCCAGAGCTGGCTGCTGACGACGCAGATCGCGTGCGAGGAGTCGCTGTTTTCGCAAAAACTCTGGATGGCGCTGGACCGCACGCGCTACATGCAGTCGTCCAAAACCTTCGTGATGGTGGACCGCCCGTTCTGGAACGACCTGCGCGACAACGGCTGGCCCGTCATGGGCATGACGCTGACCGACCGCCTTACGCGCGGCACCTACCTGTTCGACAACGGCCCGGACAAGCCCGGCGTGATTTGCCTGTCCTACGCCTGGATGAGCGACGCGCTAAAAATGCTGCCCTACGACAGCGCCAAGCGGGTGCAGCTGGCGCTGGATGCCCTGCGCAAAATTTACCCCGACGTAAATATCGCCAGCCACAT
>NZ_DAISZC010000001.1:82219-83803 GCF_036824975.1 Tepidimonas sp. | reverse complement strand
CCTGCTCGAGGACGGCACCGAATTGTTGTACAGACCGGCGATGCCACGCAGCTTGTCGAGTTTTTGCTTGAAGCCGGCCTCCTCGTTCCCCTTCCATGCGTCCGACAGCGTATCGGCCAGGGTGAACGCCACCTCGCCGCGGCCGGCTTGCAGCAGGTTGAGGTTTTCCGCCGACGCGCGCGTGACTTGGGCCGTGCTGCGCGCGTTCGGAATATCCTTGAGGTAGATTTGTGACAGCGCGACGCCGACCGGGTAGTAGACGCCGCTTTGGCCACCGGTGAGCACGTTGATGAACTGGGTGGACTGGCGCAGGCGGCACAGGCGATGAAGACGGCCCCCAGGCCGAGGGCAGTGGCGATCTGACGCAACAAGCGCCTGACGTGTCTCCTGGTTTCCGTGGTGTGGCGTACCCGACGAGGCCGAAACCCTGCAGCGCTGGTTCCTGACGTGTCTCCTGGTTTCCGTGGTGTGGCATACCGCCCCAGACCAGGCCGTGGACTGTTTGGAGGGGCGGGCAACGATGCTGCAACGATCGTACCGTGTGCATCGGGGACTCCCCGTCAGGGGAAACCCGGTCGTGGCGCCCTCGTGACAGGCAGCGCAGCGTGGCCACGTACCGCCGGTTCCGGCGCTTCAGGGTTGGCCGGAGCCGGATGGCGGGGAGGTCCGTGCGGCCTGCACGGCCAAGCCGAGGTCGATCACCGCCATCGCGTAGTAGCTACTTTGGTTGTAGCGGGTGATGGCATAAAAGTTGGGCGTGCCCAGCACATAGGTGGGCGCCCTGCCGCCTGCGGCCGGGTCGCCGTTTTGCAGCTCGACAAGGGCCAGGAGACCCTCGTATCCGTCCGCAACGGCGGCGGGCGTGGCGCCGTGGGCACGCACCGCCTCCAGCGTGAAGGTGGGACGGATGTCGGGCGCCAGCAGTAGCGCGCGCTGCGCCGGGTCGGTCGGGGGCTGTACGTCGAAGCGCACCGGCAGCTCCGGTTGCCAGCCGTGCGCGCGCAAAAAGGCGGCCACCGAGCCAATGGCATCGGCCGCGCTGGCGCTCAGGTCGATGCGGCCGTCGCCGTCGAAATCGACCGCGTGCGCCAGCCAGCTGCTGGGCATGAATTGCGGCAGGCCCAGCGCTCCGGCGTAGCTGCTGCGCCACTGGTCCGGAGGGATGCCGCTGATGCGCGCCAGCTTCAGGAAGGCCCGTAGTTCCTGGGTGAAATACGCCTGGCGCGCGTCGGCGCGCGGATGTTGCGCCGGAAAGTCCAGTGCCAGCGTGGCCAGCACGTCCAGTGTGCGGTGTTGGCCGAGATGCTGTCCGTACAGGGTTTCGACGCCGATGATGCCCACGATCAGCCAGGCCGGCACGCCGTAGCGGGCCTGCGCGCGCTCCAACGTTTCGGCGTGCCTGTGCCAGAACCGCACGCCGGCGGCGATGCGGCGCGGCTCCACGAAGCGGGCGCGGTAGGCGGCCCAGTTCTTGTAGGCCTGCGGGCGCGGCGGCAAGATGAGACGGCGCGCGGCTTCGTCCCGCCGGGCCAGGGCCAGCCAGCGCGCGGCCCAGCCGTCATCCCAGCCTTCGGCGCTGTCTAG
>NZ_DAISZC010000001.1:78257-82119 GCF_036824975.1 Tepidimonas sp. | reverse complement strand
GGGTGGGTGCGGGGGCATAGGGGGCGGGGGCAGTCGCCGCAGCGCGCGGCGCAGGTCGGCCAGGGTCGGCGAGGCACCTCGATCCACGTGAGGATCGTAGCGCAGCCGCTCCAGCGCCAGCAGCCAGTCCCCCCAGGTCTGGCTGACGGGTGGTGTCAGGTCGGCCCGTGTGACGGTCCGCCACGGGCCGGTGATGGCGTCGTGCAGAGCTCGGGCGGTCAAGGGCTGGGGCAGCGGCCAGCCCCGGCGCTGCCAGCGACGCGCGGCGCGCCACAGCAGGCGCTGCCAGGCGTCGGCGCCGCGTGCGCGTCGGCACCACAGCAGCGCCAGCCCCGCCGCGGCGGTGGCGGCCAGAGCCACGCCCAGAGCCTGGGCCACGTCACGCCAGTCGTGTGCCGACCAACCCAGGTGCCGCAGCCATTGCAACTGGCGTGCGGTGCCGTAGTTCAACACCCAGTCGTTCCAGCGCTGGTTGGCGGCGTCCCACAGCAGGCGCAACGTGGTGTGTAGGCGCGGATCCAGCGCCACCACGGCGGCCTGCAGCGGGCCGGGCGGCGGCGTCAGCCGTTCGATGCCGTCTGTGCGCTGGGGGGCCACGGCTGCGGTCGGGTCGACGCGCACCCAGCCCGCTTCAGGCAGCCAGACTTCGGCCCAGGCGTGCGCGTCGCTGTGGCGTATCGTCCACAGGCCGTCGATCGGGTTGCGCTCCCCACCCTGGTAGCCGGTGACGACGCGTGCCGGCACGTCCATCGCGCGCAGTGCGATGACAAATGACGACGCGATGTGCTCACAAAAGCCGGCACGCCGGTCGAACCAGAACTCATCGGCGGTGTCACGTCCGTACTGGCCGGGTTCCAGCGTGTAGCGGTAGCCGCCCTCGCGCAACTGGCGCAGCAGGGCCTCCACCAGCACGCCGGGTTCGGGGTTACCCAGCTCGCGGCGCAGGCGTTGTGCCCAGGCCAGCGTGCGCGGATTGAACCCGGGTGGCAGCTCCCGATCGATCTGCAGGGCCATGCGAGGAGCCTGACGGCCCCAGAGCCGCAGAGGCTCGGCTTCGGCGCGGTAGCGCAGCACGTCGCTGACCGGCTGGCCCAGCCACCACTGGCCGTCGGGCGAACCGTGCAGGCGCGCCTCGGGTGCGCCGCCGGTGAGGGTGGGCGGCTGGCGGGTGCCGTCCAGCGTCACCAGCCAGGGGCGCAGGCTGGGCGCGAGCGTGATTTCGTAGCGCAGCGGCTCGCCGTGGCTGTCCCAGTCGGTGCTGCTGTCCCAGCGCTGCCAGCCCACCGCGTCGGGGGCGGCGTCGGGCCCGTGCAGCGGGCGCCAGTGGCTTCCGTCGAAGACGCGCAGCACCGGTCCGCGAAAATACAGCATCGAACGCGCCGGTGCGCTTTCGGGAAAGGCCACCCGTAGCGCCACGCGGTCATCCAGCGCCAGGCGGGCCACGTCACCCACTCGCATCTGCCCCGACAGGCCGCTGCGGCCAATCGTGCTGTCGGTGGGGATGCCCCACAGCGGGGGCAGGCGCGGGAACAGCACGAACAGCAGCACCATCAGTGGTGTGCCCAATGCCAGCAGCGCGCCGGCCGTGCGTGCGGCCTGCCACAGCGACGGGTAGCCCAGCGGGCGCTGGGCCAGCACCAGCGCCGTCAGCAGGCCCCACAGCGCCGGCAGCAGGCCCAGCGCGGTCAGCAGCGACTGCGAATGCAGCAGGGGGGTCAGCAGCACGAAAAAGCCAAGGAAGAAGATGACGTAGGCGTCGCGCTGCGCGCGCAGCTCCAGGGTTTTCAGCGCCAGCAGCACCACCACCAGCGTCACCCCGGCTTCGGGACCGAGCAGCGTATGATGGGTGGCGATGGTGGCGGCCACCGCCAGCGCGGTGACGGCCAGACGCACCGGCCAGCCGGGCAGGGGACGGTGGCGCCAGGCCAGCCAACCGCGCCAGGCAAGCACCGCGGCCACCAGTGCCAGCGTCCAGGCCGGCACTTCGCCCCACTGCAGCGCCGCAATCCAGCCGATGATGGCGAGCACAAACAGCGTGTCGCGCGTCTCGCGCGGGATGCCGGCATGGCCGCCGTCTGCGGCCGATGCCCCGGTCGACGGAAGTGCCGCAGGCCCGGGCGGAAGGGTGTCGGTGGCGACGGCCTGACGGCGCAACGAGGTCGGCCATCGGGGGCGCGTTATGCGCATGCCAGGGCCTCCAGGCAACGCCGTCGGTGGGTGGGGCCATGCCCCGGGGCGATCGTGCTCGTGCCCACGCGCAGACCATAGTGCAGGCCGGCGGTATCGGCCTGCAGAACCCATGCGCACAGGCGCGCGCGCCGCGCCTCCGGGTCGAGTCGTCCGCAGACCGCCTCATCCAGCCACAGGGGACCCGTACCCGCGTAGCGGCGCGCGCTGCGCACCGTCCACTGGGCCGGGTCGTCCGGATGCTGGGCCGCTCTGCGCCAGAGGATGCGGCGCGGTGCATCGCCGCTGCGGTAGGGGCGGGCCTCGTCGCCGCCAGCGTCGTGGCTGGCGCTGTGGTGGGCGGAGCTATCGCCGACGGCGGTCGGGCGTGGCAGCGCTGGGGTGGGCGTTTCGGGCGCGGGGGCCACCAGGAGCGTGGCGGCGGGTCGCCACACGCTCCACACGCGCGCGATGCCCAGTGGGTAGCGGGTTTCGATGACCAGCGCCGGCGGCATCACGCGCCCGCGTCGCGGCGGTGTCCAGGGCAGCGGCACCGTCGTCACGCCAGTATCGCCCGTATCCGTCCACACCGCAGTTGCCGGGCCCTTGCCCAGCCACCGCAGGGCCAGCGACCGGCGGCAGCCGCGCCGGGGGTCTGCCAGCACGATGTCGATGGCGAGGCGCTGGCCCGCAAAGGCGATGTCCGGCGGGCGCAGCGACAGCGTCAGGCCGACCAGGTTGGCGTGGGCCATCCAGACACTCACGACGCCGGCACCGGCCAGCGCGAAGGTCAGGGCATACCCCAGGTTGAGCTGGTAGTTGATGCTGCCTAGCAGCAGCAGCCCCAGCACCAGCGCCAGCATCCAACCCGCTCGGGTGGGCAGCACGTACAGGTTGTGCGGTGTCAGCGTGTGCTGCGGTGTGGGGGAGCGGCGCCACAGCCATGCGCGCCACCAGCCCCCGGGCGACCACTTGCGGCGGGCTTGACTGTCGTTCATGGGATGCGCGCCGGATCAAGTTGCGCCAGCAGCATCTGCAGGGCGGCTGCGGCGCTGGAGCCGGTGCTGGGCAGCGGCTGCAAGCGGTGCGCGGCCACCGGGATCAGCACCGCGTGCAGGTCGTCGGGTGCGACGTAGGTGCGTCCGGCCACCAGCGCATGGGCCTTGGCGGCACGCAACAGGGCGAGTCCGGCGCGGGGGCTGAGGCCGTGCACGAACAGGCCCGCGTCGCGCGTGGCCTGCAGCAGGCGCTGCAGCTCGTCGAGCAGCGCGTCGCTGACGGCAACCGCAGAGGCGGCCGCCTGCAAACCCAGCAGGCCCGCTGCGTCGGTGACAGCGGGCAGGCGCTGCAACAGCGCGCGCCGCTCCTCGCCACGCAGTAGGGCGCGCTCGGCCTGGGGGTCCGGGTAGCCCAGCGACAGGCGCATCAGGAAGCGGTCGAGCTGGGATTCGGGCAGGCCCTGGGTGCCGAGCTGCTCGAACGGATTCTGGGTGGCGATGACGATGAAGGGTTGTGGCAGCGGATGGGTGACGCCATCGACGCTGACCTGCCGTTCTTCCATCGCCTCCAGCAGCGCGCTTTGGGTGCGCGGGCTGGCGCGGTTGATCTCGTCGGCCAGCAGCAGCTGGGTAAACAGCGGCCCGGGGTGGAACACGAAGGTCTGCTGCGCGCGGTCGTAGATCGACGCCCCGACCAG